>JAFGJS010000030.1 GCA_016928995.1 Candidatus Sumerlaeota bacterium
CGTCGGCGGTTTGCCGATGTCGTGCAGCAGAGCGCTCCAGGCGAGTTCGGGCGTGCGGCGCCCGGCGGGCAATTGCAGCGTGGCGTCCAGCGTCAGGCAGGTGTGCCGCAGCACGTCGCCTTCGGGGTGGAACTCCTTGGGTTGCGGCACGCCGTGCATGGCGGCGACTTCGGGCAGCACATGCTCCAGCACGCCGAATTTTTTCAAGGCCCAGAGCGCCTCGCCGGGGCGAGGTCCGGTGAAGATGCGCGTCAGCTCCTCGGAGGTGCGCTCCGAAGAAACCGCAGCGGTGAGGGGCGCGAGTCGCTGAATGGCGGCGAGTGTCTCTTTTTCGATCTTGAAGCCGAAACGGAAGCAAAAGCGGAAGGCGCGCAGAATCCGCAGGTGATCTTCCTCGAAGCGCATGATGGGATTGCCGATGGCGCGGATCCGCTTGTCCTGCAAATCCTGTTGTCCGTTGACGTAGTCGTACCATTCGTCGGCGATGGGGTCGTACATCAGGGCGTTGATGGTGAAATCGCGCCGCTGGGCGTCCTCACGCGCGCCGCAGTATTGTACATCCGCCGGCCGCCGGCCGTCTTCGTAGGCGCCGTCGCTGCGAAAGGTGGCGACTTCGAAGTGCCGGTTGTCCATCACGACGATGATGACGCCAAACTGCGCGCCGACGGCGTAGGTCTGTTGGAATAGTTTTTGCACTTCTTCGGGCCGGGCGGAAGTGGCGATATCGTAGTCATGGGGCGGGATGCCCATCATCATATCGCGCGCCGCTCCACCGACAATCAGGGCCTGATGCCCGGCTTGTTGCAAAACCCGAATGATTTCAATCGCCGCTGAGTCGATCATGGCGCCGCAAATTTTGCTTGATTTCCTGAGTTCGCTGGCAAAGACTTTTCTGCTTTGACGGTTTGTAGGGTGCAAGCCGAGTTGAAAAAATTCAACGTAAAAATTTTGCGAAAACGGAGAGCGCCGTGAGCGAGGCAACCAGCAATCCCGAAGTCAATGAGGCGCAGGAATCGGCGGAAGAGCCGGTAGGGGCGAACGAGACGGAAAAGCATGAAGCCGAGGAGGCTCATGTTAGTCTGTATGAATTAGAGATGGAGCGTTTTCGCGCCACGCTGAAGGGCAGCATCGACGCTGCGCTGGATCGTTATGGTTTTACGATGGTCCACAGTTTGAAGCCTGAGGAATATGTGAAGCAGCAAGAGAGTTTGGGTTTTCCGCCCAAACTGGCCCGCGATTTTTACAATCTGGGCTGCGTCGCCGCGGAGGAAGAGGATTACGAGGAGGCGGTGAAGCACTTGCAGCAATGCCTGACGATCGATAAGGATTTCATCCCGGCATATTTCAACCTGGGCGTTGTTTTTGAGCTGAAGGGAGACGGCGCCAAGGCGCGTCAGAATTACGAGAAGTATTGCAAACGTCTGCTGGAGCAGACGGCGCATCCGGATTATCGCCCAGCGCACATTGAGGAGCGCGAGGCGGAAGTCCGCCAAATCGAGCATCATCTCGCCACGTTGAAGTAAGGCGGGAGCGGCGCGTTGCGCCTTGGATGCATCCTAAGGATCCCATAACCGTTTGACTTGCGGCTTGGCTGGCCGCGACTGATGAATGCTGAGCCGATGCGGATCATCCGGAGTGGACGTTGAACGGGAAGTTCTCTGACATGAGCCATCGAAGTTGCAAACCGGCTATGGCGATGCTGGCGTTATGCTGGCTCGGCGGAGTGTGTCTGCGCGCCGGCGCGACGACGATGGTGGAGGACATCCGTTGGGATTCCAAACCTGCCTATACCCGCTGCGTGGTCGAGCTCAGCGGTCCGGCCCAATATAAAGCCTATGATCGTTCCAATGACGGCTATGTGTATGTCGATCTGTTCGATGTGCGCGGCCAGCAGGAAAATCTATCCATTTCCGTGGATGATGGCGTGGTCAAGGCGATCCTGGTCGTGCAGCACAAGGATCGTCAGATCCTGCGTTTGATTTTTTATCTCAAAATGAAAACCCGTTTTAGTGTGCAAACGCTGGAAGATCCGCACCGGTTGATCGTGGATATCGAGCATCCGGCCGACGCCAGCCCGCCTGAAGAGGAGATCGCTCCCGCGGAAACCCAACCGAGTCTGCTCAACGCCGTGATGGGCGCTCCGCGCAAGAAAGTGGTTGTGATCGATCCGGGCCATGGCGGAAAAGATCCCGGCACAGTTTCCCGGATCAAGATCGACGGAAAAAAAATCGAAGAAAAGGATCTTGCTCTTAAAACTGCGCTTGAATTGAAGAAGCTGATCGACAAATCGCCCAACATGGAGGCGCGTCTCACGCGCGAGACTGATAAATATGTTTCGCTGGATGATCGCAACCGCATGGCCGAACATTTCAAGGGCGACCTTTATGTTTCGATCCACTATAATGCCGGCAAAAACAGACAGGTGTCTGCGATCACTCGCGGCATGGAACTGTACTTCCTCAGTCCGGAGAAGACTCAGCAAGAATCCGAGCGTCTCCTGGGCGCGCTGAAGAGCACGGAGAAAAACAACGGCTCATCGAACCTCTCTCAGAATCCTAAACTGCAAAGCCTGCTGGAAAAGATGATCGACGAAAAACTCAACCGCCAATTCCGGCTGAGCCGCTTGATGTGCCAGTACATGGAAGATGAGTTCAAGCAGGATAGTTATTTCGGCCAGTATTACCGCGGCATCAAGGACGCGGGTTTTCGCAGTTTGGTGCGGCAATACACCCGCCCCACGGTGCTGGTCGAGGTCGGCTATCTGACGCATAGCAAGGAGCTCGCTGAGATGGTCAAGCCGTCCAATCAGCGGTCAGCGGCGATTCATGTGTTTAATGCAATCAATCGATATTTTCATCATCAAGATCCAAACTTCAAACCGATGCGCATCAAGCTGCCTGAGTAGGGCGGGGTGCGGCGGTGATCGGCGAGCGAGGGATATGGGCATCCGGCGAGTGGCCCGGCAACGGGCGCTTCAAATCTTATACGGGGTAGAGATAACCGGCCAGCCGTTGACCGAGGCGGTGGAGGGTTTTCTGGCCGTGAGGGCGGAGCTGGAGTCGAACTCGAAGCCGATGGAGCAATTCACTTTCGATTTGTCCGAAAAATGTCTGGAACATCTGGGGGAGATCGACGCGCGGCTGAAAAGCGCGTTGATCAATTGGCGGTTTGAGCGGCTGAGCGCCACGGACCGGTTGATTTTGCGGCTGGGCTGCGCGGAGTTGCTTTTTTTCGACGACATTCCGCCGCGCGTCACGATCAACGAGTTCATCGAAATCGCGCGCAGTTTCGGCGACAACGAGTCGCCGCATTTCGTCAATGGCGTGTTGGACCGCATCGCCCGCGGGGAAAATTTTGATATGAGCAATATGCGTGAAAAGGTGCGTCTCGACGGCGCCGAAACCGGCCAGGAGACGCCTTGATGTTGATCTATACATCCGTTTATCTGGCCGCGCTTCCCATCGTCGCTCCATGGGTGGCGTATCGCATGCTGGTGCGCGGCAAGTATCGCCGGAGCATCGCCGGGATGCTGGGCGTGCGCAAGCCGGCGATGAATCCCGGCGGCGGCCGCACATACTGGCTGCATGCCGTTTCCGTCGGGGAGGTCAACGCGGCTTCGGCGATGATCACGAAATTGCGCGAGCAGTATCCCGATGCGCGCATCGTGGTCTCCACCACTACGGAAACCGGGCAGGATCATGCGCGAATGACGCTGAAGGATCGTGTGGACGATATTTTTTATTATCCCGTCGATTTCCCCTGGATTGTGCGATCCACGCTGGATCGCGTGCGGCCGACGCACTTGCTGCTGATGGAGACGGAGCTTTGGCCCAACATGCTGACCGTGGCGGCGGCGCGCGGCGTGAAACTGTTCATGCTCAATGGCAAGCTTTCTTCGAAGTCGTTCGGCAATTATCAGCGTTTTCATTGGCTTTTTCGCGAGCCGCTCGCGGGCTTCAGCGCGTTTTGCATGCAGACGGAGATTGACGGCGAGCGGATGAAGCAGCTGACGCCTCATCCCGAACGGGTGCATGTCACGGGCGATTGCAAGTTTGATGCGCCGATGCAGGAGCTCAGCGCCGAAGAACGCGAGGAAGTGCTGCGCGGCTGGGGCGTGGAGCCCGAGCGCCCTGTCATCCTTGCCGGGAGCACACACTCCGGCGAGGATGAGATTGTGCTCGACGCCTTCGCTCAGGTGCTCCTACGGCATCCGGATGCGTTGCTGGCGCTGGCGCCGCGCCATCCCGAGCGTTTCGACGATGTGTATGATCTGATGCGTGAGCGCGGCCTGGCGACGCTGCGCGCGTCGGATCCGCAGCATGGCCCGGTGGAGCCTCAGGCCGTGCTGCTCGACCGCATGGGCGTGCTGCAGAAGTATTATGGTTTGGGCCGCGTGGCCATCGTGGCGGGAAGTTTTGTTTACAGCGAGCGGTTCGGCGGCCATAACCTGCTTGAGGCGGCGATTCACAACATTCCGGTCGTATACGGGCCGCATATGCATAAGCAGAAAGAGATCGCGCGTTTGTTCGATGAGCGCCAAAGCGGCGTGCAGACAGCCCCGGAGCAGCTGGGCGCCACACTGGTGGAGTTGCTGAGTGCGCCGGAAAAGGCCAAAGCGTTGGGGCAAAAGGCGTATGATACTTTCTGCGCACATCGCGGCAGCGCCAAGCGCAATCTGGAGATACTCCTGAAGTTTGATTCAATCCGATAAGCGGCATGCCCTTCAAATAATCTGCGATTCAACCCGTGCTTGCATAACAGCGTCTTGGGCTGGTATGTATGCGTGACTACTGTTTGGAAAGATCATACATGCGAGCCAAACAAAAAAAAAGTGGTGAGTCGCATCGTTCCATCAATGAGCCGAAGGAAAAGGCTGATTCCTCGGACTCGCAGCTGACGTTGTCAAAACGGCGCAAATGGCTGTTCCGTCTGGCGGCGATGATTCTGCCCAGTTTGCTGTTGTTCGCGATGCTTGAAGTTGGATTGCGGCTGGGCGGCTTTGGTTATCCGACACAATTCATTGTCGGGCCAGACTCTCATGGCGTTTTTATGACGAACCGTTTTTTCGGATGGCGTTTTTTTCCTCACGCCATCGCGCGTGAACCGGTCTATCATGAGCTGACCGCCAAGCCTGACGGCGCGATCCGCATTTTCGTCCTGGGCGGATCGGCGGCGCAAGGCATACCTGAACCTTCATTCAGTTTTGGCGAGATCCTCGCAGTCATGCTGAGGGAACGTCATCCCGATACGCAGTTTGAAGTTGTGAATGCAGCCATGACAGCGATCAATTCGCATGTGGTCCGGGAAATCGCCCGCGACTGCGTCGAATATCAGCCGGATTTTTATGTCGTTTATATGGGGAACAATGAAGTCACCGGACCTTATGGTCCTGGCACAGTTTTTCAGCGCAGCATGATGAATTTGAGTTTCATCCGGGCAAGCATCTGGCTGAAGTCGACGCGCATCGCGCAATTGCTGCATCCGGTCGTCAGCATGTTTCATGCCGGCGAAGCGCCGACGACATGGGAAGGCTTGCATATGTTTGTGCATAATCCCGTGGCGTCCGATGATCCGCGTTTGGAGGCGGTTTACCGGAATTTTCACCGGAACCTGAGCGACATATGCCGCATTGCGCGTATAGCCGGCGCTAATATTATTTTTTCCACTGTGGCCGTGAATCAGCGCGATTATCCACCGACGTTTTCGCAACACCGCGCCGATTTGAGCGACGATGAGTTGAGCCAGTGGGAATTGCATCAACAAAAAGGCGTTGAGTCGCAGGCGAAAGAAGATTGGGCGATGGCGATTGAGCAGTATCAGGCGGCGATCCGGATCGACGATCGCTATGCGGAAACTCAATTTCGCCTCGGTCAATGTATGGAAGCCGCCGGACGTTTTGCTGAAGCCCGGGATTGCTTCAGCCTGGCTCGCGATCTGGATGCGTTGCGGTTTCGCGCCGATTCACGGATCAACGCCGTGATCCGCGACGCGGTAGATGAAAATGCTTCGGACAAGCTTCGTCTGGCGGATGCGGAGCAGGCTTTGCAGAGCAACGCCTTGGCGCCTCATGGCATCCCAGGACGTGAATTGTTTTATGAGCATGTCCACCTGACTTTTAATGGCAATTATCTTGTCGCTCAAGCGGTCTTGGAACAAATTGAGGCGGTTTTGCCGAAGAACGTGCTCGCAGGTAAAACTCAAGCGCTTCCATCACGGCGTCAATGCGCGCAAGCGCTCGTGCTGACACCGTGGGATGAATATATGATGATCAGCAAAATCAGCGAGCTGATGTCGCTCCCGCCGTTTACCGATCAACTCGATCATGCAGCAAGGCAGGATGCGATGCGGAATAAAATGAAACAGCTATACCGGCAAGCGACAATGCCGCAAATGATTGAAGCCGTCCGCAAGTCCTATGAAGCCGCGATACATGACTCGCCGCGAGATTACAATCTGCGCTATCGGTTCGCCAATCTGGCGTCGAATTTTGGACACCCAGAGGTTGCCGCCAAGCACTTTCAATTTTTAGCCGAAATGCGGCCCTATTCGTTTGAAATTCACAACCGGCTTGCTTCTGTGCTGGATCTTTGCGGGAAAACGGAAGAGGCTCATGAGCAATATCGGATCATGCAAGATTTGGAGCCGCTTAATCCTGGATTGCATAACAACTACGGCGTCTTTTTAGCGCGACACGGCCAACTTGATGAGGGCGTTGTTCATCTGCGGAAGGCGCTGCAACTGAATCCGGACTATATGGAAGCGTATGTCAACCTTGGCATTACCCTGGATAAACTCGATCAGCCTGAAGAGGCGATCGTTCAATTCAAGAAAGCCCTGGAACTCAATCCAGAAAACGCGAGTATCCATAACAAGCTGGGAGAGATTCTGGCGCGTCAGGATAGAGCGGAGGAAGCGGTTTCTCATTTCGAGCAAGCGCTTGAACGAGAACCGCAGAATGCTCTGTTCAAGAAGAATTTAAGCGACGTTCGGGCAAGTTCCGTTTCTGGTGAAACCGCCAGGCAGCAACCTTCCAAATGATTCATGTGTTGATTCAAAGAACACCAGGATCGTAGTCGATCTGCATCGGTTCGTACTCGCCGGATTGCTTTGTTCGCTGGAAATGCCTTGGCGCTCGGTTTGCATAATAAAGAGAGTTTCAAAGATTCTTGCGGTATTGCATAGCGTAGACGGATCACAGAATTCCGTGTGTTTTCGATTCAATACCGCAACCGTGAGGGAGTGGCCCAACTGGCGTTGTGGCATGGATTTGCGGGCCACTCCCTCACGGTCGCGGTACTGATTAGATCGTTTCTCGAATGCAATGGCTTAATACAGTAGATATTTGTCTCTAGCAGATTGAGATCGTACTTTCGAGAGATGCGCGATGTTGGTTGGAGCTTCGTGCGCGCTGTCGTTATGGGCGGGATTGCGTTCAAGAAAAAGACGCGCCGCAGATCTTCCGCGACGCGTCGTTGTCATTTCAAATCATCAGTAAGGTTTTGCGACATCGCGCGAGAATGAACTCGCGCGATGTCTGTTTGTGCATAACCTTATTCGAACAGTGTCCAGAGGGATTCGACGGACGACGGATCGAATGTTTCCGTTACGAAATAGGTTTCATTCGGATTCGGCGTTCCGCCGGCCAGAGCGCGTGAGAACATGTCGTACGCTTCAGCCGTACTGGACAATTCGATTCCAAGAACGCCCAGCGCCGTGCCAGGATCCACCGAAACATAATAGGTGGCGCCAAAGCCCAGGATGCTGGCGATGGAAGCGCCGCCTTGCGTGGCGTCGAAGTCGGAGACATCGACTCCGGTCAACGCATCGCTGAAGGTGACCATGAACGTCATGCCTTCTTCGACCGTCTTGTTGTACGTCGGGACAAGCGGGTCGTAGCGCGTGACGGATGTGATCACCGGATCGGACTTGTCGATCGCGGTCCAGTTGCCATAGATGTCGCCGTTGCCCACGCCGTTCAGCACAGCAGTGCCGACGAAGGTTTCGACTCGGTTCATCACAACGTTGTCAACCCCCATGAAGGATCGAGAGGCATACTCACTGCCACTTGTAGTGGAATCGATATTGGTGAACCGGATGCCCAGCAGATCGCCGGCATAAGATGGTGAAGCCGGGATCGTCCAAGTTGTTAATTGATTCGCCCAAGCGCCGGTTGCGGCAGTCTGTGAGCTAATCAGCGTTTCCGTGGAAAGAGCGGTGTTCCATGCATAGAGTTCGACCATGCAGGATTCAGGATCCCACACGCCATCTGCGGACCAGCCGGCAAGGGTGTCGAAGGACACCTCGTAATAATCGCCGCCTGCGATGACATGATCCGTCACCTGATAGCAATACCCCTGCATGTAACCGATAGTCGAATCGAATCCGTTTTGAAGATAGCCGTTGCTGTTCTCAACACCGGAGTCCGTTAAGAACGGGCTATGCCACCCGGCGACATCGGAGTCGTATCCACTGGTCCAAAGAGCGACGCCGCCATTGAGATCCTCAAAACTCGGATTGACCAGGGTGATCGATGTTGCTGCGCCCATTTCACTCAAGCCGAAATCATCAACACACATGATGCTCCATTGAGTGCCCACATTTGTCACACGAATGCCCAAATTTTCGCCATCATATGTCGCTGTTGAGGGAACCGTGAAATCCAATGTACGCATCGCATAGACGCCATCGGTGCATGCAAATGTTTGAGTCGTAACGACCGTCGATGCATCACCGGCATAGAGCATGATTTCCGTCACAGAATATGGATCCGAAGAAACTAGATTCATATTCCAGAAAGTCAGATGGTACTGATCGCCAATTGCGATGGGATGCTCAGTGGTTTGCTCAGCATAGCACTCTGTACCGCCATTACCAACAGTGTCTTTCATGATAAAAGCGTCGTATGTGCCATCTGGTGAAGAGGTACGCCAATTGTCGTGACGGCCTGTGTCACGCCATGCAGGACTGCTCCAGCCAGGCACACAATCCCAATCAAATCCGCGTCGAACTGCAACATTTCCCCCATTAACATTTTGATTCAAGAAAGAGGGATTCTCCACAGTGATCGGATACTCGTTGCGGATTGTTTGCTGAATAATGGTGTCGTCATCTTCCAGCACCAGGTTCAGTGAGCCGTCCGACGCGGCGCTGGTGTCGATCGCAACGTCATAGGCTTGGTCCGTCACGGTTTCCGTGACTGTCGTGATTGCGGCGCCAGTGGCGGTGCCGGCCAGGCTCAACAAGGTCTGGCTGAAGCCGTCCACGGGTTCCGTGAAGGTGACGGAGTAGGTCACAACGTCTCCATCGGTGACCGGAGCGTCGTCCGTCCAGAGGGTGACGCCGATCAGGGTGGAGTCATAGGTGACCGAAGGATTGCCGGTCGAGGCATAGTTGATGCGTCCCAAGCCGCTCACGCAGACGCCGGCCGGGATGGTCGGGGCCAGCGTGCCGGTGGTGGCGCCTGTGACGCCTGTAACCAGGACTTCGTACAGTGTGCCTGCTTGGTTGAGTGCGTTGAGCGCGACGGTCAGCGAGGCGCTGGTCAGTGTGCCGTTCCACGCGACTTCGGATGCCTCTAAGCCGGTGACCGGCTCGGAGAACTCAACGTTAAAGGCGATCGGCAGGGCCGCCGTGGGACTTGCGACGTTGCTGCCCAAGGTGATTTCGCAAGTGGGCCGCTCGCCGCGGATTTCCGTCGTGTCGCCAGTGCCTTCGATGTTAACTTCGACAGGTGTGTTGAGTGAATTGGATACGACCGTGACCGTTGCGGAGTATTCCACGCGGAAACCTGCTGCCGGAGGCACGAAGGAAACCACCATCGTGGTGCCTTCGCCTGCAGCCAGGGTGAGCGGCATGGCGGGCGGAGAAGTCATTGTGATCGCGGAATCGCCAGCGAAGGTGATGCTCGATATCACAGTTGTCTCCGTGCCGCCAGCGCCGATTCTCAGGGTCACTGTGTCGGAGGTGCCTTCAGTTACGACGCCGAAGTCGATTGATGCAGGATTGGCCGAGGTGTAATTGACCAAAGACTCGAACGCGCCGATGTCGGGTCTGCCGATGCGGGTGACACCGTCAAAGTCGACGGCGGGCGCCGCGTCATCAGCCACGCCTGCGTTGATGATGGGCGAAAGGCCGCTGATTCTGTAATTGCGATTGGCTTTATCCGCGAATGTCACAGCGTCATAAACCGGACGCGGATCGACGAGGCCGTCATAGATGCCGTTCGGCGGATCGACCGAGCCGTCAGCGCCTTCGTACAGGTTGTTGCTGACGTAGGCGTTGTCCAGCACGTCGGCCCATGTGTTGATGGCCATGTCGAAATCGACGAAGATGTTGTTGAGCACGACTTCGTGTCTGGTGTTGTCATTCTCTTCCAGCCAGAGAGCCGAGTGGACGACGCCTGGATCAAAATCGACGCCGTTGCCGACAAACGTGTTGTTAATGACCGTCATGCCGTCGGTGTCGCGGATGCAGGCGCCCGCGTCAGCCCACGGACCGGCTGTGTTGGAGGTGAAGATGCAGTTGACGACCGTAAGCGCGTCTTGCGCGGTGTATGTCTCGTAGATCGCGCCGCCCCAGCCCGCGCTGGAGTAATTGTTGTAGAATGTGCAGCTGTCGAAGATCGCCGGAGCTCCACCCTTGACTGCGACTGCGCCGCCGCGATTGTCGTTGGTGCAGTTTTCAAAGGTGCAGGCTTCGAAGATGTGCGGGCCGAGGGCGTAAACCTGTACGCCGCCGCCCCAGCCGCCGACTGTGTCGCAGTCGTCAAAGCGGCAGTTGACGCATGTGCCCCGTACAGCCGCGAAGATCGCCGAGCCGTCTTTTTGACCGGAGGCGTAGGATTGCGCGTTGCTGTCATAGAACACGATTGTGTCGAAATAATACGAGCGCGACATCGCAGGCAAGTTGAAGATGCGGTATTGATCCGCTGTGGTGATGATGCTCTCGTCCGTCTGCTCAACGCGATCAGCAGCAGTGGCTTCCGTGCCGGCGAATCCACCGTAAACGGCGATGTCGCGGGCCGGCGTGATCTGACCGTCGGAGTTCAGCGTCGCGTCGTATGGATTGTATGCGGTGGCCGAGACTTGCAGGTAGTACGTGCCGCCGAAATCTTCCATTGCGACGACTGCGTTGATGAAGGACATGGCGTTGGCCCATGTGCTTCCATCGCCGGTCCCCGCGCCAGTGTGCGTCACGTAATACGGAACATTGATTACGTATTCACGCTCGCTGGAGAAGGTCTGGCCGGCCGCGTTGGTCGCGACGCAGAGCAGGTAATAATCGCCAGGCTCCGGATCCCATGCCATTTCCCAGTTGCTGCCGTTCAACGTGGCGAAGCCCAGTGAAATGTTCTTGTTGAAGAATTCCATCGTGGTGATGGTGTCGATCGAGCTGGTCGCTGTCGCGGTCAGGGTGAATGCCGTGCCGCCCGCGACGTTTCCAGCCGCCGGGCTGGTGAACCGCACCCGTTCCGCTTGGGCGACCTGGAAGCCGTAGAGACCGCTGTTCGGGCCGGCCGCTCTCCGGTATTCCAGCGAAATGTCGCCGGAAAGGCCCGGGACCGCGATGTACGTGCCGTCTCGAGAGAGGTCAGCTGGCTTGAACAGGTAATCCCCGTGTGTGTTGGTGTTATTGCCGTAGTATTCGATTCCGTTGTCGTTGACTTCAATGATGCCAGGCTGATTGGAGCCGGTGTCGCCATGGAACGCATACAGCGTGTAGTAATCATAGATGGCGCCGACGCCGTTCAGGTCGAGTGTGATGTTTTTATCCGAAGACGCTGGATTGATGGCCAAAAAGCCGTTGTAAAGCTTTCGGACTGGATCTGTTTCGTCATTATCACCGAAATAGTTCCACATTGCTCCACTGTCGTATGAAAGCGTAATTCCTGTGATCGTGGTGCCGGAATCATCGCACATTCCGTTCAGGGTTCCCGTGTTATCCACTATCGTGTTGTTCCAATGCTGTTGCGGAATAACGCCGGTTTCATCCGTGGCAGCCATGCGTTGACGCAGGATGGGCGTATCTCCGCCCCGGCTGGCCTGGAAATTCAAGCCGATTGAATCCAACGCCACGGCAGGAACCGCTGTGACATTGATGGAGTCCACATCGATGATATTGGCTGTGCCGCCCTCTTCGACACGGCAAGTGATGGTATAGCTGCCGTATCGCGGAGGCGTCCAGTCAAATTCATACAGACCGGCTACGGGCGTGGTGTCTGAGTCGACCGCGACTCCATTCACCAGCATCGTCACTTCGGCGATCGTGCCGCCGGTCTCATGTGAAACGTACATGCTGATCGGATTCGATACGCCCATATCGATTGTGCCCAGATCGATCGGGTCGTTGAATGTGACGGCGATCGGAGGCGTGTTCACCAGCATGTCCGCGCCATCCATATAATGATCGCTGATGCGCACTTCGTCGATCAGGGCGTCGGAGAAGTCGACGGGGTTCGAGTTCCACATGCCGCGGAGAACCGACCAACCCACGCCGTAACCGGCGGGTGGTTGCGGGCCCATCGCAGTGTTCGTGCTGGTCGCCAGGGCGGCTTCGTAAACCTTGGTCGCCAAGGTCTCGCCGTCGGTCAGATTGGCCACCCAGTATTCCACTGTCGTGCCGTCACAGCGCGCGCAAATGTAATACCAGTTTCCGATTTCGATGATGCCGTCGCCGGACCGGATGTTCTGGTATACGCCGCCGGCATCGTCATATTCGACCTGGATGGCGCCGGCGGAGGACTGCACTTTGAAGTACAATGCGGATCGTTGTCCATCAACCGCGCTGATGCCGTCGCGGCCGATCATCGTGTTATGTTCCGCCAGCGAGTTCATGTTGACAAAGACCTCAAGCGTCCATTGGGACAACACCGCGGTCTCGATGTTGACTGTCGGAGCGCTCAAGGAGGACCGGGTCATCACGTTCGCTTGTCCAGCCGCTTCGGTGTTTTCTACGCAGATCAAGTTCGTGGCGCCCGTATCCGGGATCGTGCCGATCGCGCTCGGGGCGGCGACGAAGGTCATTTCAGCCGCCGTTTCCGCGTAAAGATCGTTGCCGTTGCCGCTGTAATCCACAGAAGCAGGATTGTCGACCGTGAATGATGAACTGCCGACCATCGTGTTTCCAGCTGTTCCATCTTCAAACTGCCAATACGCCAAAACCGCGGCGTACGGCGTTTGGACCAGCGAAAACAGCATCACGATCGTAAAGAGAAAGAATGCAATTTTTCGTCTTTCCATGGTTAAGTTTCCCTTTCATTTTTTTTATAAGATTTTCACTGGCCGCCTTCAAATGGCTGCCAAGGTTTGACACGGCAATTTCGCCGTTTTAACTGGGTCTCCTTTCTGATAAAGAATATGCGGCGGAATACGGCAAACATCAAAATGCAACCATGACTGTTGTTTCAGTTTTTGATAAGACACAACTACACTGAAGAAATACGCCGCGTTCCAATCGCCTTTCATTTTTTCACTTCATGCTTCATCGATATTCATGCATTGCGTCAAGTTTGAATTTGCATTTAATTAAAAGCAATCAAAGTTCCAGCAAGTGCCCGGTCCCCACATATAGACGTCGCCTGCGCTGACAGTGCCGTTCGTCGGATCGTACGCCATCGGCAGGTTGTCGTAGGGCGACGGCGGCATGCTTGGACCGAATGTGTTGCCACCATCATATTTCTGATCCGGCCCTAAACTCCGCAATTGATATTTAAATGGCGAATCAGCATTTGTGGGAAAGTTCCACGGTGTGTCTCCAACTACTGGTTCGGCATACCCCCACGCCGCCCATTTCGTCCAATAATCAAAACCGCCGTCGTTGCTGTCATCCCCGCCTGATGCGATCCAGGCAGCATTGTTTTTGATGACAGTCTCCGCAAAAACATCAAACGGAATAGTGCTGATGTAAGCGAGAGGATTAGTGAGGCAAATCAGCCGCTCCCTATAACTTGTGTCCCAATAGCTGTAGGGATAATCGCCTTCGTCCACGCAATACGCTTCCAAAGCGATGGCTAAGGACCGCATATCCGCCATGGATCTCGAAACTTTCGCTCGCACCTGGAACTCGAGAAAGTTGGGCACCGCGATCGCCGCCAGGATAGCGATGATCAAGACGACGATCAGCAACTCAATCAGGGTGAATCCTGATCTTCCTTCAGATCGATTCATGATAGAATCCTCCGACAAATGAAATTTAAATAAATTTGGACGTTGCCGTCACATTTCTAATTTTGCGCATTAATGAGCTTAAACCCAAACAATAAACCTGGATTCGGCGTTGTTCACGAGTTAAGGGACGGCGCGATGGATTGCGGTGTTTTAGTGATACTATTGGACCAAACCCTTTATGAACACGTGCATACGCATTGCTTGACTTAAAGCATATACCTTTTTCCAGAATTCAACACTGAATTCGATTGGCGATGATCCCTAAAATAGACAGCTCGTTCTCTACATTAAGCTCAGAACGACATGAAAAAAACATTTTTCAGAGTAAACTATGAATTGCATAAAATCAGCATTTTTTAACACGTGTTAAGATCTATTGGCAAGAAAAAAATCAGCTTTCCTGTAAAAAATCTGCAATTTCATCTGGGGTTTCAGGAGCGCCCATTTTTGAAGAATGAACGCCGGCGTTCTTTGTTATGTGTATATCTGAAAAATAAGAAGCTACGGCGCATTTATTTTATACGCAGTAACTGACGTTTTTTTTCGCACAGTTTTTCAAAGGGGTCTTCATTGAATTAATAAAAAATATGCGGACCGTTCTGCACCTCGGTCTCGATCGGTTTTTCCGCCCCGGTGGCAATGGCGTAAATCCGTTGATTGGTCTCGCGCATGGCATCGAGCAGCTCCGTGTGCGGCAGGTTGTTCACGTCCACCACGCCGATGTTGTAGTTTTCACCATCGAAGCGGCCGGTCACAAGTTGGTCGTTCCATTGAAAGTAATGCATGGCGATGAGCTCCGGCCGGGCGAAGCCGTGTTCGATGTAAGAACGATAGGCTTGACCGCGTTCATATTGGTTCTTGACGCCGCGAATACCGGTTGCGGGTAGTCCGCGGTCGGTCGAGCCGTGATGGAATTCGCCGATCAGCACGGGTTTGCCGGAACGCCTGGCGATTTCCCCGGTTTCCGGCGGATGCAGCAGGGAGTAGCCGTTGATCGAGAAGACATCGAAGAACTCGCCGGCGGTGTAGAGCAGTTCGCTGGAAACCCAGCCGTAGCGCATGCCCATGTCGAGATGATTCGGATCGACGGCGCGCACGGCTTCGTGCGGCACACGCACGTATTCACGGACCATGATTTCCGAGAAGGCCATCATGTCCGCGTTGGCCGTTGCGGAAACGACGTCCGGATTGTCGATGGCGATTTCATTCAGCCGGTCCCATGCTTCGACCTGAAGCCCCCATGCCGCGCTGAGCGTCTGTTCGCTGTTGTATTTTTCCTTGAGCCATTCGATGAACTTGTCCTTGGTGTGGGATCGCACGGGAGCGCCCATCATTTCCAGCGCCAGGTTCAGAGTTTTGTCGGAGAAGCCCCAGGTCGGCTCGTTGCGCAGGAAATAGCCGATGAGGTATGGATCGTCCTTCAGTTCTTCCATTTGCCGGGCGAACTGCTTCGAGTTTTCGCGGTACTCCGGCGAGAAGACGTCCGGGAGGTCGCGGTAGATCGCTGTTTGGGTATGCGGGAAGCTGTGCATCGGATAGACATAGGGGATTTGCGCCTCTCGCGCGAAGCGGAGATCGGACCAGTTCGCCACGGTGTTGATGCAGCCGTAGCGCATCAGGCCTTTGGTCAGGCGCGTCCATTCTTCGCGCCAGTTTTTCTCGCCATAGACGCGCTTCAGGTTGATCTCGGTGAAATTGACCTGATTTCTGTGCCAGCGCCGGCGATGGCGGGTGTTTTCGTCCTCCGCGTCTTCGTCTTCTTTTTCAGGCTCCGGCAGCCATTCGAAGAGGTCGCGCATGCCGGTCCAGGGTCCGCTGTTGCCCGCGCCGATGCAATCGACGCCGGCGCTGAGGAAGGCATAGCCCTCGGGATCCACCAGCCACCACCGTTTGCCGTCGTGCTGGGTGCGGAAGAAGCCGGTCGCGTCGAATGGCAGCTTTTTCCAGCCGCCGTAGCGGCTGAATTCTTCGTTCTGTTCCGTCGCAGCCAGCTTGGCGTTCAGCTCCTTATGGCGTTGGAGCTGGTCGGCTTCGTCTTTCACTTTGCCGGGCCAGTCGGCGACGGTCCATTGTCCGAAGCGGTCGACAACCGGCTGCTCCACGTCGGGAAGCGGCGGCGGCGTTTCGGTGGTCAGGTGGACGTTGCTCAGAATCAACGGCGGGTGTTGCGGCGCATGTTCCCAGCGTCCGATGCTCAACGTGACCCGGCCGATGTCGCTGGCGTTCAGCCGGCGTCCGAAGACGACGCCCTTGAGTTGGCGGGGGTAGCGCGGCATGAAGACGGTCTGGCCGTCGAGGTAGTCCAGTTGCACGATCATGCGGGTTTTGACGCCGGGCAGCACGCCGAGTTTGAAATAGATTCGGGATTCATCCGGGTAGTCGTGATGGTGGAAATTGACCTGCAGGATCTGGCTTTGACGTGATTCGATGAACACATCGAAGACGAAATACGCGGCTTGCGCCCAGGGAGCGCCGGGCGTGAATTCCAACGCCTCTTGGGAATTTTGAGGATTAAACTCCAGCGCTTCGCCTTCGAATTGAGCGTGAGTCGAGAGGCGTTTCGTCAAATCTTCTTGCTTGCTGAGTTCGTTCAGGTCGAAGCGATAAAGCACTCCGTTGGCGTCGCCGGCCGGTTGTGAAATGGTCATGATTATCCCCGGATGTTGAGATGTGATGATTCAAATAATGCGATGCTTATGTTTTGATGCCAGCCATGCGCAGATGCAAGCGGAAACTCTTGATTGAGGTTGTTCCATATGGCACATTTCAATGTTCGCTCCAGAGGAGCGCATCGTTTCCCCTGTGCAGGATGGAGGCATGAGTGGAAAATAGACGCAGGCGCCGCTGGATTGGTTTGGCCGGTTTGTTGACGGCGCTTTTGGCGTTGGGCGTAGCGGTCGTGTGGTTGCGGAAGTCCGGGAAGGAGGAGCCGTTGAATTATTGCATCGTGTATCATCCGGATTACAACATCGGGTTGCTTGGGTTGGAGCAGCTGCATCCGTTCGATTCGCGGAAGTATGGCCGTGTGTTCGGCGCGCTGCAACGGGCGGGAGCGTTTGACGAGGAGGGGCGTCTGCTGTCGCCCGATGAGGCTTCGCGGGAGTTGCTGCTTAAGGTTCACCCGGCGGAATATCTGGATTCGTTACGCAGCAGCCGTGTCGTGGCGTATTACGTCGAGGTCGGTCCGGTGGCGTTGATGCCCGCGGGGATCGTGGATCGCAATTTGCTGCGTCCGATGCGGCTGGCTGCGGGAGGCACCCTGTTGGCAGGGCGGGAGGCGCTGCAGCGCGACCTGGCGATCAACCTTGGCGGCGGATTTCACCATGCTTCGTCCAAGGAAGGGGGCGGCTTTTGCGTATATGCGGACATCACGCTGGCGATCCGGGCGTTGCGGGAGGAGGGCTTGATCCGAAGGGCGATGATCGTGGACCTGGACGCGCATCAAGGCAATGGGCACGAGACGGATTTCATCGGCGATGACAGCGTTTATATTTTCGACATGTACAACGCGGAGATCTATCCGAAGGCGGATGCGGCGAAGGCGGCGATTGATTGCCATCTGCCGTTGCGCATGAATACGGAAGGCCGGGATTATTTGCGCATACTGCGGGAGAATCTGCCGGCGGCGATCGATGCGGCCCGGCCGGATCTGCTGATCTATAACGCGGGGACGGATGTCTATGAGCATGATCCGCTGGGCGGTCTGCGTTTGACGCGTGAAGACATCATTCAGCGGGACGCTGATGTGCTGACCGAGGCGCGCCGAAGAGGCGTTCCGGTGTTGATGCTGCTTTCGGGAGGCTATACCAAGGAGAGTCATGAGGTTATTGCGGAGTCCCTTTGCGGCTTATTGGGCCTGGTATACAAGCCTGAATGATTGGCGCGAGCCATGCTTAGTCCGGCGCGAGAGAACGCCGTTTTTGATTTATTGATCCAGAGCTTCGCGCACTTTGGCGGTGAAGGTTTTAACCGTGAACGGTTTTGGAATGAAATGTTTGTTTTCCGCCTGAGGCGCATGGGGCAGCGCGATGTTTCCGGTATAGCCAGACATAAATAGACATCGGATCCCCGGGCAAAGCGATTGGATTTGTTTTGCCAGTTGCGAACCGTGCATCTCGGGCATGATCTGGTCGGTGATGAGCAGGTCGATTGGGCCGGCGTGCTTTCTGGCGATCCGGATGGCTTCGCTAGGCGTGGCGGCGGTCAACACGCGATACCCGCATTTCGTCAGCATGAGACTCGTCATTCTCAGGATTGCCGGTTCGTCTTCCACAATCATGATGGTTTCGTGTCCGCGCGGCCCTGGAGCTGCGGCATCCTCCTGCCGTGAATAATCGATGTCGCCGATGTGACGGGGGAGATAAATCCTGAATGTAGTACCGTGTTTCAGCTCGCTGTAAACATTGATGAAACCATTATTTTGTTTGACGATGCCGTAGACGGTCGCCAGTCCAAGCCCGGTGCCTTTGCCGATCTCCTTGGTCGTGAAGAAAGGCTCGAAAATCTTGCCCTGCGTTTCCTGATCCATGCCGTGTCCGGTGTCGCTCACGGTCAGCAGCACAAAATCGCCCGGTATAAATCCTTCCCGGTCTTCACAGTCGGCGATGTCGAAAGTCACGGCGCCTGTCTCGATGGTGATTTTACCGACGCCTTCGATGGCGTCGCGCGCATTGACGCATAGGTTGGCCAGGATCTGATCGATCTGGGTGGGGTCCATTTTGACCGGCCAGATTTTTTCTTTGGGCAGCCAGGCCAGATTGATGTTTTCGCCGATCAGGCGGCGCAGCATGTTGAGCATTCCATTGATGGTTTCGTTCAAATCGAGCACTTGGGGCGCGGCGTGCTGCTTGCGGGCGAACGCCAGCAATTGCCGGGTGAGTTCGGCGGAGCGTTCGGCGGCGGATTGAATTTCCTGCAGGCAGGCATGCAGGGATTGATCCAGATTGTTCTGCTGCATTGCGATTTCGATGTTGCCAATGATCACCGCCAACATGTTGTTGAAGTCATGGGCGATTCCTCCGGCCAACTGGCCGACGGCTTCCATTTTCTGGGATTGATGCAGCTGCCGTTCAAGTTTTTTCCGCTCTGTGATGTCCTCGGCGATGCCCAGAAGATATTGCGGTTCGCCCCTGTCATCCAGGATCGGGATCTTTTTGGTGTGCAGAATTCGTTGCTCATTATTCGAATCCCTGATCGTTTCCTCGGGGATGTCGAGCAGCGTCTTGCTGTTTAACACCTCGCGGTCGTCGTTGAGGAATGATTTCGCTAAATCTTCCGGAAAGATATCAAAAACGCTTTTTCCAAGCATATTTTCCTTGGAGAATCCAAGAATTTGTTCGACAGATTTATTGATCCTCAGATATCGAAGCGTCTGCGCATCTTTTACAATGATGATGTTGGGGATGTTGTCAATGAGACTGCTCAGAAATGCCTCGCTTTTCTGCAGATCGCGCAGCGTCAGTAAACTGGTCAGCGCGTCGCTTAAGCGCCGGCCGATAGTCAGGAACAGCGTTTCGTCCCGGTCTGTCCAGCCTCTTACGGACGAGCATTGATGAATCGCGAATAACCAGGGTTTTCCTGTTTTGGGATATAACGCCATGCCCATCATGGTTTTAATTCCCAAACGTTCAGCTAACATCGGAGGCGTTTCATGGTCATGACCGGAGCCTAATTTCACGGCTTTATCCGAGTGTTGCATCAGGCGAAACATCCCGGCCATCGCGTCGTCGATGGGCATGGCCAGTTCAGGATAGTCGATGTGATCATGATCCGGCTGGCTGCGCGCCATCGGCAAGGTCCATGCTCCGGCGTTGGGATCGCAGGGGAATAATAGAAAAGCGCCGTCGCTATCGAAGATCGAAAGGACGGCATCGAGCACGTCCCGCATCATCTGCTCGATGTCATTGGCTGACTGGATGACGCGATTGATTCGATCCAGGTTTTCCAAAAAGCGCAAATGGGCGTTTCGTTCTTCTTCGGCCTGTTTTCTTTCAGTGATGTCCTGGACCGTCCCGACCAGGCGGGTGCATTGTCCTTGCTTGTTGAACTCAAAATCGCCCCGGCCGTAAATCCATCTCGTCTGGCCGTCGGAAGGGCGAATGATCTGATATTCCATCTCGAACAAACGTTGGCCGCTGGCGACCTGGCGCGCGAAATACTCGCTGACTTCCTGCCGTTGCACGATGAGCTTCAGCCAATTGTCGCCTGTTTTGGGATAATCGGCGTCGATCCCGAAAATTTTATCCATCATCGGCGTGCTTCGCCAGGTCTGCGCTTCCGGCCGGTTGACGGGAATATCCAGGACGTAGGATCCGATGAGGCCGATCTCCTGGGAGCGACTGAGAAAAAATTCCGACCTTTGATAGGCATTGTCCGCCTTTTTGCGTTCGGCGATGCTTCGAGCCAGCCCAAGCAACAGTTTTCTTTCTCCGGCGATCACTCCGCATAGTTTGATTTCGACGGGAAGTTCAGTTTTGTCTTTGCGAAGGAGCGCGCTTTCGAACGTATAGGTTTTGCCGGTGAAAAGGTTCTTCGAATAAATTTCCTCATGCTGATCGGGTATCAACCGCACATCGATATCCGCAATGGCAAGGTTCAGCAGTTCTTCGCGGGTGTAGCCCAGCATTTCACAGGCGGCATGATTGACATCCAGAATCTTTCCGGCGTCATGGAGAAAGAAAGCTTCCGTCGAGTGTTCCATCAACGTGCGGAAAAGCACGTTGTCTTCGTCAAACGGTTTGTTGGAGTCGCTCATACTCAATGCAATGCTCCATGATCCAGCATTTTTTCCGGATAAGATTTTGTAGTATAGTACTCTTATTATAATGCTGGAAATGCGGGAATTTCACAACATCAATCTTTTTTATTAGTTGAAAATACTGTGTCCATATCATGAGAGGGGCAATTTTACAGCGTCATAATTTTTTCGATTGTTATTTTTTAGCCGCGTTGTGTTCTCTGGCGATCTTGGCCGTAAGATCTTTAATGACATTGAAGATGCCCAGCCCGGCCAATCCAAATAGCAGAGACGTTCCAATATTCCGATGGATCAGGGCGTTGATGAAAGCGCCGGTTGTGAATAGAAAGAAAAAAATGACGATCAAGAGGATGATGGCAAGATCCGCCTTTGCCGTGACGATCTTGATCTCGCTGTATGCGCGGAGCGGCGTGAAACAAAGAAAGAAGATGCACCAACTGACCGCAGTCACTCCAACGCGCACCCAATATTGAAATGAATTTGTCTCCGCATTCCAAAGCAACACCAGAGAGATCATGCTCAAGGCGATCAGCCAGCCGAAAAGCATGATTCGATTCAAATGCCTGGGTTTTGGAGTCATTCATCCAGCTCTCTTTGTGTTTTTGGGCGGGTCTTGCGATGCGCGGTTTATTCGGCCTCTTTCATGATTTCGCCAATGATTTTCTCGACTTCGGCGATGTCCCGGCCTAGCCAGGTGATCGCTTCATTCCGGTCGCGAAAGACGTACATTTGCATGGGATTGTCTATCTCGGTCAGCATTTCGTACATCCGGTTCATGCCGAATGCGATGTCCGTCGGCGCAATAATCGCAACTTTCGATGGGGGGAGGTTTTTGCCAAGCTGGTCATTCGAGAGTATGCCGATGTCCTTGCTCGAAAAGTAATTTTCGAGATGAGTATTATCAATGATTGCATCGTAGCTTTTGGAAAAATCCAGGTTTGCTCGAATGATTTTGCGCAATTTCAGAGTCTCTTCCATCGATGTCTCGCCCCAATTGCAGACAACGAGAAAATTTTGCTCTGGGAAAATTCGGAACTTGATCATTGGTTTCTCCTTAATGAACAAACGAAGGTTGGGGCTCCAGGGATGATGCCGTTGGTTCACTGGTCGCGCCGATCCGCCTACGGGCTGTTCTAAGGGACTGCCGCCGATATTATGATTGTATCAGGCGCGGTCTATGTCAAGGACGGCCTATCAGGCATGGGAAATAGATTTTATTTAAACGACCTGAAGCAATTGGCGGAGTTCCGTAATGACGATATCGGGCTGCAGCTCACGGCAGCGCGCGTCGTTCGGGCGCAGGCGCAACGATCGGGCGTCTCCGGCGAAGAGCGCTATGTGGAATCCAGCCTGGGAGGCGGCCCAGATGTCTTTGAGCATGTCGTTGCCGACAAAGAGACATTGCTCCGGTTCGAGCGCGCAGCGCGTCCGCAACCGCGTTGCGAACGTTTCATAGAGCGCGACGGAGGGCTTTCCGATGCGCGCATCGAAGCTCCATACGCAAAGGCGCTCGTCGAAGCCGGCGTCGAGATGGGATTGTCTGAGTTCATATTCGAGCATCGGCGGCGTGTAATACTGGGCGTTGGAGACGATGCCGAGGGGCAGTCCGCGAGCGTGCAACTGCGCCAGCGTTTCGCGCAGGCCGGGCATGGCGCAAGTGGGGTTCATACGGCATTCGAACAGCGCGCCGAACATTTCGATGGCATTGATGTCAAGTCGCGATTCGCAGAGGCCGTCCTGATGCAACCGTTGGAACACGGCGCGCCAGACTTCTCGGATTTCCACTTCGGGATAATCGATCCCTTCGGCGCGGCGGCGATCTTGCGCGGCGCGCACTTCCTCTTCGTAATAACGGGCGCCGGTTTTGCCGATGCCGTTAGGCGCGGCGATGATGCCTGTTTCGAGCGCGGCCCATTCGATGGCGCTGGCCTTGTCATCGCGGCTGGTCAGGCCGATGTCGCCGGAGCTGGAGATCGCCAGCGTACCGTATACGTCGAACGCCACGGCGCGGATGCCGTCGAGTTTTTGGAGCTTCGCGGATTGATCCGCCGGCAACGGTTGCATTTTGCGCGCATGCCGCCGGAAGATTTCGACGAGCCGTTGATGTTGGTTGGCATTATTCATAAAGCATCAGCATGAAGCGCTCGGGCGCCATGAATTGGTCCAGCAACCGGTGAGCGGCGAGCGAGCGGACCTGCCCACTCGTTGTGCCGTTCATCAGTTGCAGATAAATGTGCATCAATCGCTCGCCGTATTGCCGCAGGTTGAAATGTTCGCGCACATTGCGCCGTTGCGATTCAAGATCATCTTTGATTTTGGAATCGAACAATTCAACAGGATCGATCATGGCGCGTGCGGCGGATGGATTCGCAGCAGCGCGGCGGATGATTTGCTCCTGCGAAGCGATGTCGAGCCGGGCGAAATCAATCCGATTGCCTTCCATTGCTGCCTTCATTGCGCGCTGAACGCTGTCTTCGTCCGCGTGACGGTTATACGCTTCGGCGAATCGCGCGTAAGCCTCGGACAGCTTGCGCTGGAAGGCGCCGCGATCAATCCAGTCCAAAGGAACGAGCAGACGCCGGTACATGCGCGAGAGATCGACGCCGCATGCGCCGAATTGCGCCGTGACTTCCGGTAGATCGCGTCCGGCCAGCGGGCGTCCGGCCAGCCATGGCTCGAGGAACGCCATGCCGAAGCCTTCCTGCACGCTCGTGGTGCAGATCGCCTCGGCCGACGCCATGAATTCGTTGAACGGCAGGTCGGTGTTCAGTCCAGCCTCGAATTCCACCGGAAGTTTCAGTTCCTGCGCCAGCGCGGTCCAGCGTTCATACAGCGGATGTTCCTTTGGATTCTCCGGCGCCAGCGTCACGGCGTAGCGGCCGCCGGTTTGATCCAGCGCGGCCCACAGCAGGAACTCGCCGATGTTTTTGCGGCGGATGGCGCGCGTGGGGTAGAGATAAAATCCTTTTCGTATTTCAGGCCGATGCTCAGGCTCGCACAGTTCCACCGCGTTTGGCAGCAAGGCGTGATTTTCCGCGTTCGCTCCCGCGCCGGCGATGAATGCGTCGTCGCGCGGATTCAGCAAGGCGTAGACTACATGCGCCGCCAAGGGATGCGTGATTCGGCCGTATTGCACTGCGTCGCCGCCGCCAAGTTCGCGCAACATCCGCTGGTAATTGGACGGCCTTCCATCCTCGGCGAAATCGTGGATGTGAAGAAGCAGCCGTTCGCCGTCGTCGGCCAACTGCCGCACGGCGCGCGTGACTGCGGGATTTTTACCGAGCGAGTGATTGTGGATATGCCATACGTCCGGCAACCTTCCGAATACATCGTGCGCCGCATCGCGCATGGCTTGCAGCGTGTCTTGCCAGTTCTGCGATGTTTCTTCGGCGTAACGCAAACCTTCGACAACCGCGACCGGCGCGGGCCAGTCTTCCGTTGGCGCTTCGCCAGTCAGCACGCAAAACACGACATCGGAGTTCGGGATAGCTTTCAGAATGTTGCGGATGACGCGCGTCACGCCGCCGCGGCGCAGGTGATGATGAACCAAGGCGACCTTCAACGGCTTCATGACTTCTTTTCCGTTTGCGCATCGTTGTATTCCGGCGGAAGGCTCTTGCCGAATTTCGTGCGGTATTGTTCGAGGGTGATCATCGGCGGACGTTCGTCTTCCACGATGTCATGCAGGATTTGCTCGTATTGATTATCGCTGACCTGAAACTGGCGCAGCACGGTTTGCATCTCCGGCATGGCGGCGGTGAAACCCAGGTGCGGCAGGCGCTTGAAGAAAGTTTGCAGGATGCCGAAGCCCATCTTGCCCAGGCTGCGGGCGCCTTGATTGCGATGCACCCGTTGATCGAGGTCGGTCTGGGCGAAGGCCGCCAGGCCCCATTGCTGATAGACGTCGATCAAGTGCGACGTTTCCACGCCATAGCCGATGGGGAAGGGGATGCTTTCCAGCACTTCGCGGCGTACGGCGTATTCGCCCGAGAGCGGCTGAATCAACGCGGTGAGTTCGGGAAAAAAGAGCGAGAAGAGCGGCCGGATCAAAATTTCGGTGACGCGTCCGCCGCCGGAGGGGCGGATGCCGCTGGAAAACGCCAGGGGGCGGTCGTAGAATGCTTTGACGTATCGCACCTCGGGTTGATAGATCAGCGGTCCAATCAATCCATAAACGAAGCGCGGATGGATGTTTTTTATGTCGGCGTCCACATACACGATGATGTCGCCGTTCAGCTGATAGATCGCTTTCCAGAGATTTTCACCCTTGCCGCGTTTCTCGCCGGCTTCGGGCAGGATTTCCGAGGCGAGGTAGGTGTCCGCGCCGAAAGAAGCGGCGACGTCCAGCGTGGCGTCCTGTGAGCCGGAGTCGATCACGGCCAGTTCGTCCACCAGCGGGTAACGATCCACGAGTTCGGATTTAAAGATGACGATTTCCTTGCCGATGGTCTTCTCTTCATTGAGCGTGGGGATGCAGAGCGAAATTTTGAGTCCCTGGCGCTGCTTGGCCGCGATCATCTTGCGCAGATCCCAGTATTCCGAGTGGTGGTGCGTGTTTCGCGCGATCCATTCGTTAATATTCATCGATGGCCCCCTGGTCGATGGCGATCAAGACGCCGATGATTTGCGCCGCGCCGCGGATGATCGGCTCGATGTAGATAGTCTCGTCGGGCTGGCCCAGGTTGTCGCATTCTGTAATGCCGAGTGTGACGGCGGGAATGCCGTGGTTGATGAATTCCGAGATTTCCGAGGTGCTGGGGCGGATGATCGGCTCGATGTCGAGAGCGTCCATGACTGAACGCGTGGCGTGGACCAGCGGGTGGCTGAAGTGGATGCCGCCGGACAGGCGTTGCGCGAAGATGTCCATTTTAACTTCAGCGCCGCTTTCGCTGGCAACCTCTTCGGCGATCAGCCTGAGCTCTTTTTCGACTTCTTCGGGCACTCTATCCGATTCACTGCGCACTTCGAAGCGCAAGGTGGCTTTGGTCGCCAAGGTGTTGTATGACTCGCCGCCGTCGATGGAGCCGAGGATGATTGTCGAGCGCGGATCCGTGGGCAGCGGGATTTGATTGAGCCGGTTGATCACCTGGTTCATCACGCGCACGGCGCCAAACGTGCCGAAAGGATGCCAGGCGGCTTCCTGCGGCACGGTGACGTTGAACTGACCGCGGCGCATGCCGAGTGATTTATAACTCAAGCGCCCAAGTTTCAAACCTTCCACGCAGATGCCCGCGTCGATCTTGCGATTGACATTGTTGAGGAAGAAACGCTGGCCTTCAAGGTTGCCGCGCCCCAGGCTGCGCACGGCCCCCATCAGGATCAAGTTGGAGTGGAACTGGTAATTGATTTTTTCCAGGATCAGGGGAAGCGTGGCCAGCATCGCCACGCCAAGGCTGTTGTCGCCGACGCCGGGGCCGAAAACGATGTCCGGGAGCACGGTGACGGTGTGGTCCACGCTGGATTTATGCACCGTGTCCACGTGCGCTAGGATCAGAATATTCCGCTCGCCCGTCGCGCCGTCGATCACCACCGATCCGTTGCCGGTTTCATCGCAGGTGTAATTGGTCAGGCCGTATTCCGTGAAGCGGTCCTTGAGGTATTGAATCCGCGCCGCCTCCTGGAACGTGGGGGCTGGGATTTCGCTGATGATCACGAGGCTGGCCAGCAGGTTTTCGCGGGATTCCTCCAGCGCCTTTTGGATTTCCGGCAGCATCGCTTTAACGCGATCGAAGTTGAAATTGTTTTTTGCGTTCATGCCTTGGGTGTTCAGCCTTCGAATCTGTTGCGCAGACCCTTGCTGCAATATTCATTTCTATCACTGATGATTGAGACAGAGCAAGAAAAAGAGTATCGGTGTCTGCAAGAGAAGAAGTGATAAAACCTGAGCCTGGATTATCTGTGCACGTTGCTGATCAAATGGCGCAGATGGTGCTCGAGCACGTCCTTGGAAAAATACCGGCGGGCGAGCTCGAAATTCGTCTCCACCATTTTCCGGCGGAACGCCTCGTCCTCCAGCACGTGGCGCGTTTCCTCCACCACAGCGTCGGTCAGGTATCCGTCCATTTCGATGACGCGGAATCCGCGCGGTTCGATGTCGCGAATGTAGATTGAGTAGCGATTGACGAGAAGCGGCTTTTTAAAATACATCGCCTCCAGCAACGCGTTGCCGAAGCCTTCGTAGAGGCTTGGATACGTCACGAGATTCGCGTGCGGATAGACGTCCCAGAGCGAATAATTCTTCATGCCGGTGGCGGGATCCACGCCGCGCTTATCGTGCACTTTCTGCGAGACGATGCGCATGTCCACGCCGCTGATGGCCGCGTGATGGCGCAGGTAGCGTTCGTACTCAAGGCCTTCGTCGCCTGAGCCGTGCGAGATCACGAGTTTATACTTGTTTGAATCGCCCAGCCGCCGCACGAGCTCGATGGCATGCTCGATCCCTTTGCGGCTGATCACTCGCGTCGGCTGCAAGATGAGGATGTCTTCCGGCCGCAAGCCGATGTCCTCGCGGAAGGTGGCGTTGTATTCGTCGATTGGCGGCGCGGGTTCGTCAAAATCGAGCACGTTAGGGATCACAACCGCCGGGATGCCGGTGCGAAAGGCCAGATCCTCCTGGGCCGTGCTGTTGATTACGACGTGCTGGATGCTGGGCAGGCGCGGGGGGAAGGCCATCATCAGGTATTCCGGCACGGCGTTGACCAGGAACCTGCTGCGTTCCCAGTAAAAATCATGGTGATGCGCAATCGTGGGGATGCCGGTCTCCGAAATGTACTCCGTCAGCGCGAGACCGAGCGGGATGTGCATCGGAATCGTCAGGCAGTTTTGCGCCACCAGCATGTCGATTTTGTATTTTTTAACGAACCGGGCGATGGTCCGCTTGAGGTAGCGCCGCAGTTGATGAATGTGATAGGTGACTTCCGCGGAGCGGACTTTTGTGTCGTAGACGCGCTCGTTGATCCAGCAGTTTTCCGGGTGCTCGAAAAAGGCTTCGGGGATCACAAAGGATTGCCCCGGATCGCGGTCGAGCTTGCCGGCGTACCAGAACGAGACGTGCTTTTCGCGCCAGAGCACCTCGGCCCATTTCGCCGATTCCAGCGAAACGCCGTCGGTTCCGGCGAAGCGTGTGGAGATGAAACCAATATTCATGAGTGAAAATCCTGTGACGACTCAATATTCATTTCATCGGTCAGGCGGCGATCCTTGTTGAGCGAGTTTGCGTGGAAGCGACTGGAGAATCCCTGCGCGTTTCCGTTGACAGGATAACGCTTGAGCCAGTCTAGCTCAAGCATTAATCCATATGCTTTTTATGATTGAGACTTTCGCGCGGCGCCAGCACAATGGGCTCTATCAGCATGGGCGCGCATGGAGAGCGGAATCGTGGAGAGCGGAATCGGGAGGCTCTTCGCCGCGCGCTGAAAACGGGGAGTGCGAGAGAATTATTTGATGCCGCGTCCGATTCACATCTGCCTGTTTTGCTCCACTACGGGGATTGGCGGCACGGAACGCATGGCGCTGGCGTTCCTCAGCAGGTGCGACAAGGCGAAATTCAAGCCGCACTTTCTGACGCTGCTCGACGACGGCGGCGAGGCGCTGCGCGAGGCGGAAAGACTCGGCGTGCCGCGCTACGGACTCAATTGGCGCGGGCGTTTCAACCTGGGCGCTTTCCGCCGCTTCAAGCAATACCTGCGCGAAAATCAGATCGACCTGATTCACAACTTCGGTCTGCGCGCGGAGTTGCTCAGCCGTCCCGTGAGCAAGCGTTGCGGCGTGAAGCGCATGGTCAGCGGGATCCGCGACACGGATCCGTGGCGCCGTTGGTATCACGTACTGGCCGACCGCGCCACGGCGGGCGCCGTCGATCTGTTCATCGCCAACAGCGAAGGCGCGCGGCAGGTCTCCATGCGGCGCGAGAAAATTCCGGCGGAAAAAATCATTACGATCCACAACGGCATCGATTTGCCCCGCGGGTCGTATGACGTAGACGAGATGCGGCAGCGACATGGCATTGCGCCGGAGCGTTCGCCGGTGATTGTGCAAGTCGCGAATCTCGTGCCGCAGAAAAAGGGCCACGATTTGTTATTCGAGGCTGTGAAGCGGCTTCTTCCAGACTATCCGCGGCTGCTGGCGATCTGCGTGGGGCATGACAAATCCAATGGCGCGATCCCGGCGCTAGCGAAGGAGAAGGGCGTTGAAGGCGCCGTTCATTTCACGGGTTATGCGCCGAACGTGTTCGAATGGCTGAGCCTCGCGGACGTCGCCGTGCTGCCGTCGCGTTTCGAGAGCATGCCCGTCTCGATCCTCGAAGCCATGTCGATGCGGCTGCCCGTCGTGGCCAGCGACGCCGGGGGCATCCCCGAAGTGATCCAGGATGGCGTCAACGGCCGCATCATCCCCACCGGTCAAGCCGATCCGCTCTATGCAGCGTTAAAGGAATTGCTCAACGACCCGGAGCAAAGAACCCGCCTCGCACAATCCGCCCGCCAATCCATCGAAAACGACTTCACCCTCGAAGCCATGACAAGGCGCCTGGAAGAAGTCTATCTTTCATTGATGTAACATTCAACGACTGCTGAGCCAGAGGCGGATGAGGTTTTCGGCGGCGTTGCGGAGGAGGGATTTGGCGTTGCGCATGGCGTGCTCCAGCGGCATGGGAGCGTCGCAGATCGAGTGCACGCTGGTCATGCCGATGGGGCGCAGTTTGTTCACGTTGTCGCCGATGGCGCCGCAGAGCGCGACACAGGGGATGCCTGCGGCTTTCGCGCGGCGCATGACTTCGGCGGGCGCCTTGCCGAAGCGGGTTTGGCCGTCGATCTTGCCTTCGCCGGTGATCACGAGCGACGCGCCTTGCAGCCGTTCGTCGAGCCGCACGGCGTCCGCGATGAGTTCGGCGCCGGGCCGCAGTTCGGCGTTGAGAAAGGCGATGAGTCCCGCGCCGAGTCCGCCGGCCGCTCCGGCGCCGGGGATGCGGCCCACGCTCGGGCCTAGATCGCGGCGGACCACGCGCGCGAAGTTTTTGGCTCCGGCTTCCAGGGCTTCCAGCATGCGCGGCGTAGCGCCCTTTTGCGGCGAGTAGACCTGAATGCCGCCCTGCTTGCCGGTCAGGGGATTCGTTACGTCGCAGGCGGCTTCGATCTTCGTCTTAGCAATCACGGGATGGAGTCCGGATAGATCAACGCGCGCCAGCTTGCTCAACGCGCCGCCGCCGGATTTCAGCGCGTTGCCTTTCGCGTCCAGCAGTTTCGCGCCAAGAGCCTGCGCCATGCCGCAGCCGCAATCGACTGTGGCGGATCCGCCGATGCCCACGAGCACACGTCGCGCGCCGCGATCCAGCGCGTCGGCGATCAACTGGCCGGTGCCGTAGGTCGATGTTTTCAGGGGATTGCGTTGTTTGGGGGAGAGCAGCCGCAGTCCGGAGACCTCGGCCATTTCGATGAAGGCCGTGCGTTCGGATTCGAGCCAGGCATAGCGGCCCATGACCGGATCGCCCAGCGGACCTTGTACTTTACGCCGGATCCAGCGCCCGACGCATGCGGCCAGCATGGCCTCGGCGGAGCCGTCTCCGCCGTCCGCCATGGGGCAGAGCACCGTTTGCGCGTCCGGCATGGCACGATGCACACCCTGCGCCATCGCACGAGCCGTTTCACCGGCGGTGAGCGATTCCTTGAATGCGTTGGGGGCCAGGACGATCTTCATCCTTCACTCCAATCTTGCGCGTAAAGCGCTTGGGCTGGGCGCCGAACACAGAATAACCGGCGGCCTGCGTAAAATGACAGACCGCCGGCATCGTGTGCTTTCCGGCCAGCTCCCAACGTCGCAAAACGACGCCAAGAACGGCGTAAAAAAGGATTACTTTTTCAGTTTGAATTTCATCCGCTTCATCAGTTTTTTATACTTGTGTTTGCGGATTTTTTTGCGGCGCTTCTTGATGACGCTTCCCATCGTAGATTCCATTCTCCAATCATGGCGTTTCCGAATATTAAGGAACGGATTATAAAAACCTTCGGAAAGCGATGGGCAATAGAAAAATACGCGAAATGTGCGATTTTTTTGATGTTGGATTATTCACGCAGGGGCGGGAAGCGCTAAGATATCAACGGAAATGGAGATTTGGGGATATTGGGGATGGAGGGGAGATGAATCGCAGAGATCGGATTGAGCGTGTTTTCGTGATGTGAAGATTCCTGGCTCTTGATCTGATTGGATCATTATTTCCATCTATCTCCCAGCACGATTCTCTCGCTCGCCGGGGTATTGAGAAATTTGAGCCAATAATTTCTCAGACCTATACAAGTTTCTTGACATTTCTCAAAATGATCAGTATATTCCCAATATTCATGATTGTATTGCGATTTTGCGTTGGCGGATCAGAATTCATACTTTGTTGAATAAAGGAGCGTTAATTATGCGCTTGAAGGTGCGTGATGCGGCCCGGCTCTTGGAAGTGTCGGACAAAACGATCTACCGCTGGGTCAGCCAGGGCCGGCTTCCGGCGTATAAAATCAACGAGCAGATACGCTTCAACCAGGCGGAATTGCAGGAATGGGCGGCGGCCCAAAAGATCAATGTGAATGCCGGCGTCCTGGAGCAAGACAAGGAAGCCGGAAAGGCGCCAATCGGTCTGGCGCAGGCTCTGAATCAGGGCGGGATTTATTACCGCATCGAAGGCCGGGACCCGAAATCCGTGCTGACCTCAATGGTCAAGGTGGTGTCGATTCCAGAAGAAGTCGACCGTGATTTCCTGCTGCAGATGCTGCTCGCGCGGGAATCGCTCGCATCGACTGGAATTGGCAGTGGCATCTCGATTCCACATCCGCGCAATCCGATCATCACCCACCGCGATCATGCGATTGTGTCATTATGCTTTTTGGAAAAGCCGGTTGATTTCAACGCGCTGGATGGAGCGCCGGTGCATACTCTTTTTTTAATGCTCAGTCCGACGCTTCAATTGCATCTGCGTCTGATCTCCCGGGTGGCTCACGCCGTGCATGATCCGCGCTTCATGAAACTGATGCGAGAGCAGGCCACACGTGAGAAGATCTTGCGGTTGGCGGCGGAGATTGACGCCAGCATCGAAGAAGCCGTCCGCGAATGAAACTCCTGTTGCTGTTCAGTTTGTCGGCCTATCCGGTCACGGCTGTGCTTTCGCTGTTGCCGGGACGCCGTTCGCAGTTGAGCGGTTGGATCAATCCGGCTGGCTCCATGCTTGCGGCGCTGCTTGGTTTCTTTCCGGCGATGCATGCGCTGGGAGGCGGCGCGGTCGAGTTCCAGTCGGCATGGAGTTTCCCCATCGGCTCATTTCATCTGCGGCTGGATGCGCTCTCCGCCTGGTTTTGTCTGCCGATGCTGATGATTTCCGCGCTGGCGGCGAGCTACGGCCGGGGCTACATGCGCCATTCCGGCGATCAAACGTCAGTCAATCTGCACTGGTTTTTCTTCCAACTTTTATCCGGCGGCGTATATCTGACGCTTATGGCTTGGGATGCGATTCTGTTTTTGATCGCATGGGAAGTCATGTCGTTATCCGCCTGGTTTCTGGTCATGTTCGATCATGAGAATCCAACGGTGCAGCGCGCCGGTTGGATTTATCTGGCCGCGACGCAATTGGGAACGGCGTTCCTGTTGATCATGTTCGTCATGCTCGGAGCCGACGGCGGCGGTCTTGACTTTACGTTGTTTTTAGGAACGAGCCGCGCGGCCGGTCTTGTGTTTATTTTCGCCGTGTTGGGATTCGGCGCCAAGGCCGGTTTCTTCGGACTGCACGTCTGGCTGCCGGAGGCGCATCCCGCGGCGCCTTCTCATGTTTCTGGATTGATGAGCGGTGTGATGATCAAAATGGGCGTCTATGGATTGCTGCGCATCTTGACCATGCTGCCTGCCTGGGCGGAGTGGTGGGGCTGGCTGCTGATCGGCGCCGGGGCGGTCTCCGGACTGGGCGGGGCGCTGTTTGCGATGGCGCAGCATGACATCAAACGATTGCTGGCATACAGCAGCGTTGAGAATATCGGCATCGTCTGCCTGGGATTGGGCATGGGCATGCTGGGCTTCCAGCATCAATGTCATACCATCGCTTTGCTGGGGATGGCCGGCGCGATGCTGCATGTGCTGAATCATTCGATTTTCAAGACGGCGCTGTTTATGGGCGCTGGTTCCGTGGCGCATGCGACAGGCGCGCGGGAGATCGACCTGCTGGGCGGTTTGCAGAAACGCATGCCGGTCACGGCGGCGATTTTCATGCTTGCGGCCGCGGCGATTTGCGGATTGCCGCCGTTGAATGGCTTTATCAGCGAGATGCTGATTTTTCTGGCGGCATTCCGGGGCGTGATGCTGGGTCCGGCGCCGGATGTCAGCGTCGCTTTGGGCGGCATTGCCGTCGTCGTTTCTCTCGGCCTGACCGGCGGACTCGCCATGATGTGCTTCGCCAATGTTTTTGGCGTTGTGTTCCTCGGCGAAGCCCGCCATGCCTGTTGCGAGCATGCGCACGAAGCGCCTTGGAGCATGCGTCTGCCGATGTCGCTCCTTGCGGCGGCGTGCGTGTTGGCGGGGCTTGGCGGATTCTGGCTGATTCAGCTCGCCGCTTCGGCGGCGGTCAGCATTCATCCTGCTGGCATGAATGACGGCGCCGCTGAAATGCTGTTGATGGAAACGGCGGTTTTGCTCAAAGTTTCCGCGCTGGCGCTGGGCCTGATCGTCGTTTTTCTGCTGCTGAGTTTGGCGCGATCGCGTCTGCTTCGCGACCGCGATGTGCGGAACGTATCGACCTGGGGTTGCGGCTATGCCAGCCCATCGCCTCGGATGCAGTACACCGGTTCATCATTCGTCCAGCCAGCGCTGCATGCCTTTCGTCTGTTTTTTCGCGTAAAAACCAGCGGTGATCCGCCTTCGGGCCGTCTTCCGGTCCGGGCACGATTTTCCTCATACATCGCCGATCCGTGGTTGAATGGATTTTATGAACCGTTATTGAAAGCAGCGGCGGCGGGAGCCGTCCGGTTGCGGCGAATCCAGCATGGACGGGTTCATTATTACGTTTTGTATCTGATTCTGGCGCTCATCGCCATTTTGATCTGGAGTCTGCATTGATTTCCCCAGTGTCTATTTCGTCCGTTGCTGCGGCGTTGATACTCTCGCCGTTGCTGCGATCAATCATCAACCGGACAAAGGCCGGATTCGCCGGACGGCAAGGGCCTCCCTGGCTGCAACCGTATTATGATCTGATCAAGCTTTTACGGAAAGGGGCGGTCTATAGCCGCACGACCACTTGGATTTTCCGGGCCAGCCCCGTTGCCGGATTGACAATGGCGCTGGGTGCGTTGTGTCTGACGCCGATGGGCGGGGAGAATAGTGTGCTTCACTTTGAAGGCGATTTGTTGTTGTTCGCCTACATGCTGGGCCTGTGGCGCTTTTTTACGATTCTCGCTGCGATGGACACCGGCTCCAGTTTCGAGGGAATGGGCGCCAGCCGCGAGGCGTTTTACTCGGCGCTGGCCGAACCGGCGTTGTTGCTCGGACTCGAAGGCCTTGCGCTGAAAGCCCAGAGCGCCTCGCTGAGCGGGATCTATGCTGCGTTGGAAAACTCCGTCAGCGCCGGCGGCCATGCGGCGACCTTGATTTTCATCATGCTCGCATTTCTGATTATTTATCTGACTGAAAACGCCCGGATTCCCGTGGACGATCCAACGACGCATCTGGAACTGACCATGATTCATGAAGTGATGGTTCTCGATCACTGTGGAGTCGATCTGGCCATCATCGAATACGCCGGCGCGTTGAAACTCTGGATCCTGGGATTGTTGATCACGGGTTTATTCGTTCCGATTCAAGCCGGCGCGACCTGGCTGAATTTGGGAGCGTCCATTTTGTGCCTCTTCCTGCTGGCTGTTCTTGTCGGCGTGATTGAATCGGTCATGGCCCGGTTCAAACTCGTGAAGATTCCTCAACTGCTCACCGGGGCGTTTGTGCTGGCGGCGCTATGGGGAGTCTGGATTGCGAGGACGCAGTTATGATTGTTCAGATGCTGGCGGCTTTTCTGATTCTGATCAATCTGCTGATGCTGGGATCGTCGCGTCTGGGCGTGTTGATCCGCACAGTCGCGGGACAGGCGTTGTTTTTATGCCTGCTGGTGATTTTTGCGCAGACGGAGCGCTTGACCTGGCATGAGTGGCTGTTTCTCGCCGCGACGATCGTTGTGAAGAGTTATGCGCTGCCCAAACTGCTCTGGCGCACATTGCGCGAGGCGGCTATTCGCCGGGACATCGAGCCGTTGGTCGGCTATTCCGGCTCCCTGTTTCTAGGGCTTGTTTTGCTCGGAGCCTGCCTGCTGGGCGCGTCGCGGCTTCCGCTGCCGGAAGGCCGCGTCAATCCGCTGATCCTCACAGCGATGTTTTTCACGATTTGCAGCGGATTGCAGCTGGTGGTCAGTCGTAGCAAAGCGATTACGCAGGTGATCGGATATCTCTGTATGGAAAACGGCATTTATGGCCTGGGGCTGGTCGTGGCGGCAAACAGTCCGTTGATCGTGGAGATGGGCATTCTGTTGGACGTGCTGGTCGGCATTTTCATCATGGGCATCATGATCAACCACATCAATCGTGATTTCGATCATATCGACACGAGCCAGTTGAATACGCTGAAGGATTAAAACCATGGAATGGCTATTGCTCGTCACTCCCTTCGCCGGCGGTGCGTGGTGTTTCTGGATCGTCCAGGATACACTGCGCCGGATCGTGTTGCCGTTGACGGCGGCGATGCATTTTATTTTCACGCTGCTGATCTGGAACGGCGGCTTGCGCCAGACGACGCATGGTTGGATTGGCGTCGATGCGCTGGGGATGACGTTTCTGCTGACGCTCAGTTTCCTTTTTATGCTTGTCGCCTTCTACACTCGCGGTTATCTGGCTGAGCATGCCTGTCCGGAAGAAAGCGGACGGCGCTTGTCCCATGAAGCTGTGTTCACGGGTTCGATGCTGGTGTTTCTGGGCACGATGACGCTGGCGATCATGAGTTTGCACACCGGCGTTTACTGGATGGCGATTGAGGCGACGACGCTGGCCAGCGCTCCGCTGATCATCTATCAGCGTTCGTCCCGTTCACTGGAAGCTGTATGGAAGTATCTGCTGATATGTTCCGTGGGCATCGCGATGGCCTTGCTTGGCAACATCGCCCTGGCTGTTTCCGCCTCCTTCGAGCTTAAAGCCGGCGCCATGCCGATGACGTTTCAGGCGCTGAATTTGAACGCCGGCGTGTTGCAGCCCATATGGCTGAAAGGGGCGTTCGCTTTTTTTCTGGCGGGTTATGGGACCAAAATGGGTTTGGCGCCGATGCACACCTGGCTGCCGGACGCGCATAGCGAAGCTCCATCGCCGATTTCCGCGCTGCTTTCCGGCGCGTTGTTGAATTGTGCTTTTCTGGGCATTCTGCGCGCAAACGGCATTCTGACGCGCGCGGGATTCGGCGATTTCAGCCATCGCCTGCTTGTGCTGTTCGGTCTGTTTTCGATGCTTCTGGCTGGTTGCCTGATCATCCGTCAGGCTGATTTCAAACGCCTGCTGGCGTATTCCAGCATTGAGCATATGGGGCTGCTTGCCATTGCGGCGGGCGCCTGCGCCCAGACGCATTTCGGCGCCATGCTGCATCTCGTGAATCATTCTCTGACCAAGGGGATGCTGTTCTTGACAGCCGGCAATATTCTCAGCGCGTATCAGACTAAATCCGCGCGGGATGTCAGCGGATTGCTTCGCATCCTTCCGGTCTCCGGGATGTTGTGGATCGCGGGATTCATGGCCATTTGCGGCGCTCCGCCCTTTGGAATGTTCATCAGCGAAATCTCCATCATGTACGGCCTGGGGCAGGCGCGTCAATGGCTCGTGCTGGGCTTGCTGTTGCTGGCGCTGAGCGTGATTTTCATCGGCATGTCGCAAATCGTCGCGCCCATGGCCTATGGCAAGCCAAGCATCACGCCGCCTATCGAGCCTGAACGGCATGGCTCGCTGTGGCGCAATCTGCCGCCGTTGATTCTTTGCGGCGCGATCCTGATGCTGGGCGTTTGGCTGCCTCAGCCGCTCAGCTTGCTGCTTGAGCAGGCGGCGTCGATGTTGGGAGGCTCGTAAACATGGCTGGGCAATCCATCGTCCTTCGCAACAATCAGCCGGTCGCGCTGACGGAGATCCCTCGCCTCTCGCTGGATGCATTTCGCGCATGGACCGTTTCTCAGGTCGAAGCGGGGAAACGCCTGGCGGTGTTATGTTGTTTTCCTCAGATTCATGGATTTTTGCTTTGCGCCGTGCTGGCTGATGACGCCAATGGATGGCTGGAACTGGCTGGCGCGGAAGCGGCGCAGGAATTTCCTTCGCTGACTCCGCAATGTGTGCAGGCGCAATTATTCGAGCGGGAAATTTTTGAAACTTATGGTTTGCGGCCCGTAGATCACCCCTGGCTGAAGCCGGTGCGTTTCCCGTGTGCGAGTCATCATCCCAATCATAAGATCGGCGAGATGGATTATTTCCAGGTTGAAGGCCCGGAAGTGCACGAGGTGGCGGTCGGTCCCGTGCATGCAGGCGTGATTGAGCCGGGACATTTCCGTTTCCAATGCCATGGCGAGCGGGTTTTTCACCTGGAGATTTCGCTGGGCTATCAACATCGCGGCGTCATGCAGGCGTTGCTTCAAGCCTCGGAATCCCAGCGGCGTCATTTGATGGAAACCGCGGCCGGCGACGCCACCGCCGGCCATACGACGGCTTATTGCAACGCGCTGGATGCGCTGGCCGGGCGCCAGGCGCCGGCCCGGGCGCATGCCATCCGGGGCATTGCGCTCGAATTTGAGCGTATCGCCTGCCATATCGGCGATCTCGGGGCGATGGCCGGCGACGTAGGATTCCTGCCTACGCAGGCATATTGCGGGCGTATCCGCGGCGCGGCGCTGAACATGACCGCCGCCATCTGCGGCAATCGTTTCTCTCGCGGTTTAATCCGCCCCGGCGGAGTCGCCTATGATCTCGACGATGCGATCATCCGTCATCTGTTGGAGCGACTTGAAGCTGTGCGCGCGGATGCCGTCAGCGCCATCGAATTGCTGTGGATCACTCCTTCGGTGCTGGAGCGTTTCGAACGCACGGGCGTTGTGTCGAAGGAGATCGCCGAGGAGATCGGCTTGGTGGGCCCTGCGGCGCGCGCCTGCGGCCTGAATCGCGATGTGCGCCACGATTTTGCTCGCGGCATTTATCAGTTCCAGCAAATTCCTATCGCATCGGTCGAATCTGGTGATGTTTATGGCCGGGCGATGGTGCGCTGGCTTGAATTGCTGCGTTCGATGACCTTTGTCCGGGAGATGCTGCTGGCGCTGCCGGATTCGAAAATCATGAGCGAACCAGGCGCCATGAAGCCGGAAAGCATTGTTGTTTCGCTGGTGGAAGGATGGCGCGGCGAAATCTGTCATATCGCCGTGACGGACGCTCAGGGAGAATTGAGCGGCTACAAGATCATTGATCCCAGTTTTCACAACTGGTTCGGTCTGGCCTGTGCGTTGCGCGACGAAGCAATTTCCGATTTTCCGCTGTGCAACAAAAGTTTCAATTTATCGTATTGCGGTTTCGATTTGTAATCAGCGAAGGAGCGTCCGTAAATGCTGTTCGAGATTCTTAAAGCGCGATTTCAGCAAGGGCATCAGACGACGGCCTATCCCGCTGGACCGCCGCCGCAGTTGTCCGAACGCTTTGCCGGCATGCCGGCGATCGAACGGAGCGCTTGCCATTCTTGCGATGGAATCTGCGCCGGCCTTTGCCCAAGCCGCGCGATTCAGCGCGATGCAGCCGGCGCCGTGGCGCTCGACATGGGGCGATGCCTGTTTTGCAACGAATGCGCGGAGGCATGCCCCAAGGATGCGATTCGCTTCACGAGTCAATATCAACTGGCGGCGGCCAAGCGCGAGGATCTGATCACCGATGGCGTCAATGCCGACGCGCGCCTTGCGCTCAACGAACGCGCCGCCCGGCTTTATGGCCGTTCTTTCGCCTTGCGCGTCGTCAGCGCCGGAGGATGCGGGGCGTGCGAAGCGGATGTCAATGTGTTGACCACGCTGACTTGGGACATCGGGCGTTTTGGCCTTCATTACGCCGCTTCGCCTCGACATGCCGACGGACTGTTGCTAATTGGTCCTGTTCCGGAAAACATGGCGTTCGCCGTGAAGGAGACATACGACGCCATACCCGCGCCCAAGTTCGTCATCGCCGTGGGCGCCTGCGCCATCTCCGGCGGCATGTATGCCGATCATCCCGAATGTCACGCCGGCCGCCGTCCGATCATCCCCATCGATCTGCATATTCCAGGCTGCCCGCCTCATCCTTTGACGATCCTCGATGGTTTGCTGCGTTTCCTTGGGCGCATTTCTGAGGAGTAGCTATCGGCGCCCCTTGCCACGGTCTTTTCATTTTTCAACATCACCGTCTTTTTTTGTAGAGGATCAATAGATGAAGAATTCCACGCGGCGGTTCAGCGCCCAGCCTTCCTCGTTTTCCTCGAGGCTGGCGGGATTTTCTTCGCCGTAACTGATCGTGTAAATCTGCGCTGGATTCACGCCGCGGCCGATGAGGAATTCCCGCGCGGCGTGGGCGCGCTGCTGGCCGAGGTGGTAGTTGTATTCAAGCGTGCCGCGCGAATCGGCGTATCCCTGGATCTGCACTTGCAGGTTGGGGTACTTTTTGAAGAAATCGGCGGCGCGTTGCAGCGCCGGCTTCATCTCTTCCGTGATCGAAGCGGAATTGAAGTCGAAATAGACCGGACTGAGCGACGGGGTCTGGCGTTTGGCGGTGCGTTGCGGCGCGCGCAGGATCGGATAGGGCGTGTCCACGCTGGCGTCGGCGTTGCGCGGATCATCCGGCACGGCTGTGAGCGTGGCGCCATCGCCGCCGGGCTGAGCGTCCAGCGTCTCTTCGGCGTTCCATCCGCCCGCGAGCATCTCTGTGTCGTCCTCTTCCGGCAATCCCCATTGGGTTCGCACGCCTGGAGCGCTGGGCAGGTATTGGTCTTGAATCTCAACCGGCTCGCCGGTGCTCCATTGATACTGCCGCTGCTGCCGGCATCCGGACAGCGCGCATATGAGCGTCAGCGCGGCGGCCAAGGTCCATCGCACCGTCCCGTTCCACGGGCGATTCCGCGGGTTGATGGTTTGGCGTTTTTTCCTGTCGCTCATCATGCGTTTCTCCGCGCGCGATGAATCGCGGCGTTGCATTGCGGTTTTGCGGCGCTTCGTATGTCCGTCATGCTCCTCGAATCGATCCTCGATTTTTGATTATAAAGTATGAGCAAGAACCAGCGCAAGCGCAAGCGCAAGAAAATAAGCTGGACCCGCCGGAGCATCGATGCTTCCGGCGGCGGATGCGTTTAATCTATGCTTAAAAAAGGCGACCAGGCCGGCGAGTGATTCGCGCCTTGATCCGTCAGCCGCGTCACGTTGCTGCCGTCAGCGTTCATCACGTAAATTTGCTGCGAGCCTGTGCGATCCGAGGTGAAGGCGATCAATTCGCCGTTGGGCGCCCAGGTCGGATCTTCATTGTTGCCTTCATTCGGTCCGCGTCCGGTCAATTGCCGCCAATTGCGGCCGTCCAGATCGAGGGTGTAGATATTAAAGACCCCATCGGAGCGGCCTGAGATGGCGATCTTGTCGCCCTTGGGCGAGATCACCGCGCCGTCGTTGTAGGAGCCTTGGAAGGTGATGCGCCGTCGGTCGAGTCCGTCGGAGTCCGTCATCCAGATTTGCGGATTTCCGCTGCGGTTCGAGGTGAAGAGAACCTGGCGGCCATTGGGGAAGAACGAAGGCGATGAGTCGATCGCCTTGTGCCGTGTGAGCCGCTGAAGTTTCTTGCCGCTGCGGTCCATTAAATAGATTTCCGAATTGCCGTCTTTGCCCAGTGTGAGGGCGATGCGCTGGGTTTGCTGGTTCCAGTTCGGCGAGATGTTGAAGCCCGGTTGGCGCGAGATGAACCATGGTTCGCCGCCCGAGATTTTTACTCCGCATAAATCCCAATTGAAGTCCTTGTCGGATGTGTAATAGATTTCCTCGTTGTTATAGCCCCAGCAGGGGGTGGCGGCGAGTTTCATGTCGCGGGTCAGGCGCTGTGGATTCGCTCCGTCGGCGTCGATCAGGAAAACTTCTTTGACGCGGGTGCTTTTGGGTTCGGCGCTGTGGACGAAGACAAGCTGGGTGTTGGCCACGCCGCGTTTGAAGGTGATGGCGGAAAAAACGTCGTCGCTGATTTTATGCGCCAGCGTGCGCCATTCGTCTTTTTTGCGCGGGCGGTATTCATTCTCGAAGATTTTGATGTTTTTCGCGGTTTCATAAAGAACGACTTTTGCGCCAATGGCGTTTTCGTCGAGGGAGTATTGCATTTTCAGCACGAAGTCGGCCTTGAGCGCGCGCCACTCGACAAATTCGATCGCTTCTTTTTGCTGGTCGATTTTGTCCTGTTCCTGCACGTATTTCTGGTCAGCGGCAGGTTTGAAGTAGCCCGAGATGGACAGATCCCGGTAAATCACCTCCGAGATCGAGCCTGGCGGGATGCGCTTGGTGGATTGCGGCGAGTAATGGGCGTGCGGAACGGCGATGGAATAGACCGTGCGGATGTCTTCCGCGGAAACTTCGCCGATGTCGATCGGACGGTCGCCGCCGAGCTGAGCCAGCAGCGGACGGGTGTTTTGATTGATCGCGTTGAGCGCGATGGTTTGGCCGGCATGGAGTCCGGCAGGGCCGCAGAGCAAGACGGCGAGCGTGAAAATCGCCGTCAGCGCGGCGCAACAGGAACGGGAGCGAGCAATGGGCATGAATCTCCACCTTGACATGGAATGTTGAGCGTTGATTGTGTTTAACCAGACTGGACCGCTCCGCAGCGGTTTGGCTGCATTTTCATCACTGGAGAGTTGACCACTGGAAAAATCTCTGTGAGTCTTGGCCAATCAAGTGCGTTCTGTCAAGGCGGATCGGCGCTTGCGCTGACTGTGGACGCGTCTCATTTCAGTTACGGAGGCTAATCTCTTAAATCATGGCTCCTTATCAGCACTGAAAGTGCTGCGTACCACAGCCCAGGCCAGAGCGTAGGCCGCTTGCGGCCGTGAGCGCCGGCCTGGGTAGAGAGTTAAAGCATTCTAGGCTGGCGGGATTTTTGCTCCGCAAAAATCATGACAGCCGTGTTTTGCAGTTTCGGAGCTGAAGAGAGATGCACCCTTGCGCTGCGGCGGAATGCGAATAGGCATCGGGAATAAAAAATCATCATCGGGATCGGGATCGCTATCGGTATCGAAAAATCGAAATGATTGTGATTGCATTAATATCGATTCCGATTTCGATAGCGATTTCGATTCTGATGTATTCATGCAAGGATCAGGAAAAAAGGCACATGATGCAACTGCTGACATGGCCGGTGTGTCTGGCGATTTTGTTTTTTGAGGCGGTCGGGCTTTCGCTGCTGCTCACGCCAGTGGCGCAACGCTTGGGGCAGCGCGGTTTTCTTGACGCGCCCGGCGAGCGGAAGATTCATGAAGCGCCGATTCCGCGCAATGGCGGCATGGCCATCGTGGCCGCCTTTCTCATCGTGCTGCTGGGCAACATCGCGGCGGCGTGGCTCTTTCGCGACGCGCTGATTGAGCGCGTGCCGCATGCCGCGAACCTGGGGCAGAAATGGAAAGAATTGACCGCCGTGCTGGCTGGCGGCGTGTGGATTTTCGGCGTAGGGCTGCTCGATGACCGGCGCGCGCTGCGGCCGCTGGTGAAATTCGCCGGACAGTTGCTGGCCGCCGCGCCGTTGCTCATTGCTGGCATCCAGTTGAAAAGTTTCCTGCCCGATGCGGCGGGCATGGCGCTTACGGTGTTCTGGGTCGCGCTGCTGTGCAATTCGCTCAACTTTCTGGACAACATGAACGGTCTGAGCAGTGGTGTGGGCGTAATCTGCGCGCTGATTTTCGGTTGGATCGCCTATGACAGCGGGCAGTTTTTCATGGCCGCGATGTTCCTGATTCTCGCCGGCAGCTACGCCGGCTTCTGGCATTTTAATTTCAACAAGGGCGACATCTTCATGGGCGACGGCGGCTCGATGTTCCTCGGTTATATGCTGGCGGCGCTGTCGATTCTGACGAACTACTGGGAGGCCGGGGCGCCGTCCGGGTTGCCGGTGCTGATGCCGGTTGTGGTGCTGGGCGTGCCGTTGTTCGACACACTGTCGGTCTTCTGGATTCGCTTCCGCAGCGGCCAGCCGCTGTACAAAGGCGACATGAACCACTTTTCGCACCGGCTGGTCGATCTTGGACTTTCGCGGCGAGGGGCTGTGATGTTCATCTATCTGGTCACGGCCTGCGTCGGCCTCAGCGCGCTGCCATTCAAGGCGCTCAGCCTCGCGCAGGCGCTGGTCTATTCGCTGCAGATTGTGATCTGGTTCTGCATCATCTACTGGATCGAACGATTGGGGAAAAAGAAGGCGGAATAACCGCAAACAAATAAACGCAAAGACGCAGAGACGCAAAGTTTTTGACAGGATTCACAGGATGGGCAGGATAAAAATGTGGAGATGCTGAGTGGCGCTTCACATCACACAACCCCATCAATTCTGTCGATCCTGTTTAAGAGGTTCTTCTGCGGTTGGTATGGATGAAGCGATATGATCATCGTTCACAAGATGCTAGATACTGGATGCTCGATACTGGATATCGATCGAGCAGTTGCGTTCGTTGTCAGTTCATCCAGTATCTAGTATCCAGCATCGGATTCATTGGGAGCGCGATCGCAAAAAAACAGCGATAATGCCGAATCCACAACAAAACGTGAAGATCCAAAAAAATCAGTTCTTTGTGCCTTTGTATGAGGAAAAAACGCGGTTTTGGGTCGAGTGGAAATGGCGCGCCTGACAGGACTCGAACCTGTAACCTTTGGTTCCGTAGACCAACGCTCTATCCATTGAGCTACAGGCGCGCAAATGCCTTTCGAGCGATTGACTCGAAAGGAGGGCTAAACCTAAGTCCGTGAGGCGGCGCGGTCAAGACTTTTTTTATGGGATGCGAGGATCGATGACAGAGACGGATAACAATAAAGATACGAATGCGCCACACGCCGGCGAGGCGTTGCGCGACGTCGGTGAACGGGGCTTTCTGAAGCGTATGCGGCGCGTCATGGGCCGGCCAGACGCCGCGCTGACCGGCGGGCTGGATGATGATGCGGCGATGATCCGCAGCGGCAAGCGGCGTCATCTGCTGCTGACCAATGATATGCTGGTCGAGGACACGCATTTCACCCTGGCGACAACGCCGCCGGAGGCGCTGGGGTACAAGATTGTGGCGGTGAATGTCAGCGATATCGCCGCGATGGCCGGACGGCCGGGGCTGATGACCGTGGGGTTGGGCGCTCCGCCGTCCATGCCAATGGCGGATTTGGAGGCGTTATATCAGGGGATTCGCCAGGCCTGCCGCCTGTTCGGCGTGACGCTGGCCGGCGGCGACACGGTGCGCGCGGAGCGGCTGACGCTGAGTGTGACGCTTACCGGAGAATATCGAGGACGCAAGAGCCGCGCGCCGCTGCGCTCGCGGATGAAGCCCGGCGACTGGATCTACGCGACTGGGACGCTGGGCGACTCAGCCGCTGGTTTGATGCTGCTACTGGAGGCGGAACAGGGGCGCGAGCTGGACGAGGGCGACCGCGAATTCCTGATTCAGCGTCATCAGCGGCCCACGCCGCGTGTGAAAGAGGCGCTGGCGCTGCATGCGGCGCTGGGGCGAATGGCGATGATGGACCTGAGCGACGATCTGCTTTCGTCGTTGCGGATGCTGGCGGAGCTTTCCGGCGCGGGATTCGAGGCGGAGTTGGATGACTTGCCGTTGAGCGAGCCGCTGCTGCGATTCACGGAGAACATCGGCCGGCAAGCCTCGGACCTGGCGCTGCTGGGCGGCGAGGATTTTGAGTTGCTCTTCGCCTGCCCCGCCGAACCCGAGCGCGTGCGAGAGATCCTGCATCAGGCAAAAATTAAGACGCTCGTGACGCCGATCGGCCGCGCGACAAAAAGCGGCGAGAAATTCCTGCGTCAAGGCCGCGAAATCGCCGTGAAAAGCAATTCCTTTTCACATTTTTAAAAATCGAGCGACTCTAGATCCGCACGACAATTCCATCTCGCGCCGATTGGACTGCGGCGAAACTTGCGCGGGTCACATTGGCCAGTTCCGAGAAGGGGATGAGCGGCGCGCCGCCTTCGCTGACGCGTGTGATGAAGGCTTCCACTTCCGCCTGATGCCCTTTGTCCTGCCGGGATGTCTTGAACTTGCTCAATCGCGGGAATCCATATCCGCGAGTCAGCCGGAAATTTTCCATCCGCATAATCCGGCCATCGCTGAACACTTCCAGCGTTTCCTTGGGGTAGGACTTTGCGCCGTTGGAGAAGTAATTGATCGTGCCGACCGAGCCGTCTTCAAAGCCGAGGAGGATGCTCATTTTGTCTTCCCGCACGGCCGGACCTTCTCCGACCATCATGGCGGAAACGGTCTGGATTTTCGCGCCGGTCAGATAGAGTAGCAAATCAATAAAATGGCACGCCTCGCCAATGATCCGGCCGCCGCCCGCTTGGGGATCCTGAGTCCAGTGATCGGCCGGAATCGCGCCGCTGTTCACTGTCATGGTTAAACACATCGGTTCGCTGCGGCCGCGAAGCGCGTCTTTCATTTTTTGAATGTGGGGGCTGAACCGGCGATTGAAGCCGACCATCAGCTGCCGCTCCGGGCGTCTTTTCACGGTTTGCTCGATGTGCTGCAATTGCGTTTCATTGAGCGCCAGCGGTTTTTCGACGAACACATGTTTGTCCGCTTCCAACGCTTCGCTGACCAGGTTCGCATGAGAGGCGTGCCCCGTGATGATGAACACAGCGTTCACGGCTGGATCTTTCAGCATGGTCCGGTAATCGGTCGAGGCCTGTTCGATGCCGTATTTCTTCGCCGCATGCTGCGCCGCCTGCGCCTTGCTGCGTACCGCCACGTATTTCATCGCCGCATCGGTCTTGCTGATCGCGGGAATCAAGACGCCCGTGGCGAATCCGCCGGCGCCGATGACGCCCACTGTTGTTTTTTCTGAACCGGCGCTCTGGCGCTGCGTCACCGCCACGTTGATTTCCCGGCTCACTTCCGCGGGATATTCCAGGATGATCCCCAGCGCGGACGGATCGTTCTGCACTTTATCATAGGCTTTCAGCGCGTCATTGAGCTGGAAGCGGTGCGTGATCAATGGCTTGACGTTCAAGAGGCCGCTGTTGATTGCGCTCAGGATCGCCTCGAAATTCCGCCCTTCGGTCCAGCGCACGTAGCTGATCGGATAGTCCTGCCCCTTCTGTTCGTAGGTTTCGTCATACCGGCCCGGGCCATAAGAGCAGGAGACCTGGAAGGTTAATTCTTTTTTATAGAAATCGTCGCGCCGCAAATTCAATCCCACGACGCCGACAAGGATGATGCGTCCGCGCTTGCGGCATGCCTCGGCCGCTTGATGCATGATCACGTCCGTTTTGGCCGAGGCTGTGATGATGACGCCGTCGACGCCGGCGCCGCCTGTCGCGGTTAAGGCCGACGCCACGGGATCGGCGCCCGCGTCGAGATTGACTGCTTTGGCGCCGAAGGTTTCGGCCAGCGCCAGGCGATCCGCGTTCAGATCCACGGCCAACACCTCGCAACCGCTGGCTCGCAGCAGCTGAGCGGTCAGAAGTCCGATCAGGCCCATGCCAAAAACCATGATTGTCTCGCCGAGTTCCGGCTTGAGCAGCCGTACTCCTTGGAGCGCGATGCTGGCCAGCACGGTGAAGGCGGCTTCTTCGTCAGGAATGCCTTCGGGAACCTTCGCGCAGAGGTTGCGCGGCGCCGCGATGATTTCGGCGTGATTGCCGTTGGAGATCACACGATCGCCAGGCGCCAAATCCTGAACGCCCTCGCCGGCTTCCAGCACGACGCCGCAGTTGCAGTAACCCAGCGGCATCGGCGTGTCGAGTTTGCGGAACACGGCGTCGAGAGTGGGGAGCAGGCCGTCCGTTTTGATCTTATCCAGAACTTGCTTCACCTTGTCCGGTTGCTGCCGCGCTTTTTGGATCAGGCTCGCCTGGCTGAACTCCACGAGCATACGTTCCGTGCCCGATGAAATCAGCGAGGCCCGGGATTGAATGAGCGCTTCACCGCGTCCCGCCGTTGGGGATGGAAGTTCAGCGATTTCCATCTTGCCGGTCTTTAAGTGTTGAAGGATTTGTTTCATTTGAGCTCCAATCCCGCGCTTTCATGCCGCCTTATAACTTATGTCATGCGGGGCCGTTTTTTTTCGAAGCGGCATAGCCGTGAATTGTGATTGGCCGGTTTTGCTCCAGCGCCTCGCGTGTCTTGAGAAAGAGATTCCCCGTCTCCCAAACGTATTCAATTGAACATCCCTGCGCCCCGGCGTCTGCCGTTGGCCGCGCCATCTCGTAACTGCGCAGGATATTCTCCCGATGCCCGTGATCGCGAAACAGCGGCGCGATCCTGCGCTTTTTTTCCACCACTTCGATGGTCAGCGTTTTAAAGTCATCCATGGAAATCAACGCATTGCCGCGATGCGCCGCAAACCGTTCGCGCACTCCTTCGAAGGTGTGGCCTTTCGCTGAGAATGTGATCGCCGCGATGCTTTCGTCGCCAAACACATACGTCACCGCGATGTCGCAATCCGATTTTTCACCGCGCGTCGGCGTGATGGTCAGCGGATAACGATTCTCCGGCGCGACCATTTGCAGCACGAAGTCCGTCCAGTGGCACAGATTGCCCAGCACGCGTCCGCCTTCTTCCGGCTTGAAATACCAATGCTCCGGCGCGATTTCATGCCCCGCGATGAACCAGTTGAACATCGCCGGACCGTCCTGCGCGGCCAGACATTCCATGATCGCGCGCCCCATGCGGCTCATCGGACGGTTGAATCCCAATCCCACTCGTCCTTTGCTTTCCGCCATCGCTGCGCAGAGCCGCTCGAGCTGCTCTTCACGCACCACATGCGGTTTTTCGATATGCACATGCTTGCCTGCCTTCAGCGCCTGAATCGCATACTCCGCATGCGAGGCGTGGTTCGACGCGATGTAAATCAGATCAATCGCGGGGTCGTTGATGATTTTTTCCGCGTCATCCGTGTAGTAGCGCAGTCCGTATTTTTCGTACAGCGACGCCGCCTTGTGCAGGTCGATGTCCATCGCGCCGCGCATCACCCGGTCGTATTTTTTATGCAGATAGTATGCGATGTTGCTGAAGGCGAAATTTCCGCAGCCGATCAATCCCACATGCCCGCCGTCTTCGATGCGCTCCGGCAAGGCCGGCAGCGGATCGAAGCGCTTTTTCATGTGGTATTGCCCTTTGATTTTAACCAGCGTGCGGCTGGGGCCGTAAAGCCGCATGTAACGCAGAGCCTTTTTTATTTTAAATCCCAATTTTTGCGTCGTGTAATCCATGCATGCCCGCCTCTAATTTCCTCGCCAATCCACGAGCGCCGAATAGGTTTCATCGGCGCACTTTTCCCAGGAGAACGCGGCCGCGCGATCCCGCGCGCGTTTTCGCAAATCGTTGCTCAATGCCTCGTTTTCAATGCACCGCCGCATCCGCTCCGCCAAGCCGTCAATGTCTCGCGCGCGGCATTCCAGCGTGCAATCCTGGAAAATTTCCGGCAACGGCGGCCGGTCCGTGGAGACAATCGCGCAACCGGATGCCATCGCTTCAATCGCGATATTCGGGCATGCCTCGATCTCCGTCGCGATCACGCAAACTCGACAGCGGCGGTATAGAGCGGCCATGATTTCCCGCGAAACATGCCCGGCTGCCAGGATTCGTTCGCGCGCAGGCGATGCTTGAATGGTCTGCTCGATCAGGCGTCCATAGCGCTGGTCGATTCCCGCGCCTGCAATCACAAGTTGGAGCTCGCTGTCCGAAGGACCGGTCAATCGCCCGTACGCTGCGATCACATCTTCGCAACGACGGTAGGGAAGCAACGAACCGCAGGTCAAGATGAATTCACGGTTCACGCCGATGTCTTTCAAGGCTTTCCCATCATGCTCCTGCGCAGCGTCATCCGGAGCGAAACTTGCGTCCCGCCCATGATAGATCCGCCGGACGCGATTCGCATCGACGCCCAATTCCTCGATCAGGCAATTCCGCGCATAGTCCGACACGGCGATGATCCGATCCGCTTCACGCAACGCTTTCGCAGATTGCCTACGCAGCGCGCGGTTGCGCAATCCCTGGCGAAAACTGTAGCGATAATTCATGAAGCGGAACGGCTCCATATTGCGCAGCATCAGCACTTGCTTCACGCCGGGCGCCTTCGGCCCGATCTGATATGGCGTAAAGAGGACATCCGACTCTAATTCCCGCGCGATGCGCGCCATGTTTCGCCGTTCCCATACAATCCGCCGCCATCCAGCCGGACGCGCACCCTGGATCAAAACGAGCTGCTCTTTCTGTGTCGATGGCAATAATACAGATTGGCTTTCATGCGCCAAGAACTTCAATTCATGTCCGTCTGCCGCATTTTGAAATCGAGCCGCCAGCAAAGGAGCTAGATTACATAGATAAGACACCGCCCCGCCGCTGACCGAGGATAGGCAATTGATTAGAATTTTCATCGAGGCGTCCTTGCGCGGCGGATCAGTAATGCGTATTATTGTTTGACGGCTGTAAATTTTTTTCTGTTGTGCGAATTCTACGTAATATTTCCTCCAACGCCGCGCCCCAGGTTGATTCCCAGGTGAAGCGGCGTTTCACGTCCTCGCGCGCCAGACGCCCCATACGTTCGCGCATTCCGCTGTCATTCGCCAGCAGCAGGATCGCGTCCGCCAAGGCTTTCTCATCCGCCGGTTGGAACAATAATCCTGTTTCTTCGTGGTTAATCACTTCACGGTTGCATGCGTAATCCGGCGCTATTGTCGCTAATTCCGACGCCATATATTCCTGAATTTTTATGGGACAGATGATGTCCGTTGATCCGGGCAGCACGGCGATGTCCAGCGCGGACAAGATTCCAGGCACTTCGTCTTTGGGCACGCCGGGAATCATCATCATCGATGATTGGAGCAAATTTCGTCTTGCTGCTAAACGATGTGCCTTGTCATATTCTTTGCCCGAACCCACCATGAGGCAGCACACATTGTTTATCCCTCGCTCTTGAATTTTGGCCATCGCCTCAATAAGGAGGCACGTGCTATGGTACCAGGCATAACTTCCTAGATATCCAATCAGCACCGTATCTTTGGAGATGCCCAGTCGTTTGCGTGTTTCTTCACGCTCTTGCGCATCGCATCGGAATTGCTGGGGATCGACAGCATTATGCGCGACAATGATCTTGTCGCTATTAATGCCTTGTTGGATCAAATCTACTCGCAAAACCTCGGATTCTGTGACGATGAAATCAGCCTCTTCATTTTTCCAATGTTCCATCCTTCGGGCTCGATGCAAGTGCAATGAAAGCGAATATGCGGCGATGTTATCCTTCCACTCCAGAACATACGGAACGCCAAATTGGCGCGCCAACTTCAAACCCGCGCAATGCAACCGGCAAGATCGCTCCCACACAATGTCGGGTTTGAATGCTTTACATTGAAGTTCCAGATGTCGCAGCATCTCCATGTCATGGTGGATATCCCGCCGTTCTGAAACGCTACGGATCAGCGGATTGAGTATTTCGACGCGCCGATACCACTGCCGATGAAAAGAATGCTTCCCGTACTCCCGGCTCTGGCTGTTACTCGAATTCGGCAAAATGTCGCCGCCGCAAATGGCTTTTACTTCAAAGCCCAACTTTTTCCAACAAGCGAGAAACGAAGAGATTTTTCGACCCGGATTATCGCTGAATATGCTTCGTCCGCCGGCGATGTATAGCACTTTGCTCATTATGCAATTCCCAGGCGCTTATGCAGATTTATTTTCAGTGTAGATGGCTTTAAGCGCTTTGATATTGTTTTTTATATTGAATGGGCTTTTCTCAATGATGCTCAGGGCTTTGCTCTGTTTCATGATTCGATTCGTGATCTTCGTGTGGAATATCGCTTGCGCCCATTCCTCTGGCGACTGCGATAGAGAGATTCTTTGTACGAGATGAGAGATGACATCCGCTTCTTTGGGGATTGTATCCGAACAAATGCAAGGCAGACCAGCGGCTTGCGCTTCCACCAGCGCCAGTCCTAAGCCTTCATATAGTGAAGGAAACAGGAATAGATCCATCGCGCCTAGCATGATTTGCGGCACATCAGTACGAACTCCTGTAAAAAAAACATTGTCTTTAAGCCCAGATTGAGCGGCTTGGACTTCAATCTTCGACTTAAACTTTCCATCACCCACAAATAAAAAAACAATGCCGGGATCTTTTTTTTGAATTTCTCTAGCGATTTCAATAATGAATTCATGGTTTTTTTGGCTATTTCGAAAGCTTCCCACATGGCCTACTACATAAGCGCCTTTTGGCAATCCGAACGATTCTCGCAAAACATCCTTTTTCGTCGTTGCTCCAAATATAGAAAAATCCACGCCGTAATATAAAAGTTTCCAGCGTGAATCCTCGCGCCAATGCGGGCCGAAATAGCTGTTGGCTGCTATTTCTGAACAAGCGAATCCATGTGTGGCGTGAACTTTGCTGTTTTTTTGACTCTGTAGTGCAAACAACCGCTGGAAAAAATTACTTGGCATCGCCTGGGACATGTCGTTGTGGCTATGGACAATGCGGATGGGCGTTCCAACTTGTTTGGCGGCGGACATAACAGGGCCGTTCCAGTTCACGCAATGCGAATGGACAACATCATATGGCCCGTATTTTATTAGTATCGCTTTTAATTCGCGCATATATCTCAACGGCCGGGAGGGTGAGCAACAATGATATAAACTACACCCCATATCCTTCAATTCCTCGCCATAATCGCCAGGCTTGTCTGCATGAATAAGAAAGTCCATGCGATATTGATCGCGATCAATGTTACGTAATACATGCATTAACCACGTCTCAACTCCTCCGCGATTCATCGAGTAAACGACTTGAAGTATTCTTACAGGCTTAACCATATGACTTTTCTAACCGGCTGATTCACTGCTCTGATATTTGCGTTCCAAAGCAATGTCCAAATTTTGAAAATAAAGCATCCCTTACAATCCCCATTTGTTTTTCGTAAGTGTTATTCGATGCTGACTGCAATCCGTTTTGAATGATGGCGATGCGTTTTTTCGGATTATCCAAGAGAAACTCTACAGCCTGGACGATCTCCCGCGAGGATCCTGGCTGAATCAGCAGACCATTATGATTTTGTTCAATCATGCCGGAAACGCTGCCGATTCGTGTGGCGATGACCGGACAGCTTTTTGCCATCGCTTCCATAATCACCTTTGGGCGGCCTTCCGATGCGACAGACGGCAAGATAAATATATCATGAGATTTGTAATACTCCCATAATCTGGGTCCAAACGGAACTCGTCCCGCGAATTCCACTGCATTGCTCATCTCAGTTCTTGCGACTTCTGTTTTCAATTTTGCTAACAATGTGCCCTCTCCAACTAAGGTCAGGCAAATATCTCTCCCGCCTTGTCGCAGCAGGCGCACCGCTTCCAAGAGAAAAATTACGCCTTTTCTAGGGGAAATGTTCCCGACAAACAACAGTCGACAGGGCTTTGATTGGCAAGTATCGCGGAATTCCTCGATATCGCGCTGTTCAACGAGAAAATTTGCAAAGACGCAGAAATCAGTGCGATTTTGAGCATAGCGCTCAAGCAGCTTTTCACCGACGGCAAATAGTGCGTCGCACTGGGCGGTTGTTTCCCTGAAGATCCTGTCTGCACGCCATACAATAAATGGCCGCAGAATACGCTTCAGGCCGATTCGCCATTCCGCGGAGTAGGCCTCCGCCCAATCACCGTGCAATGAGACGATAGTGTGTTTATTCATTCTTTTTGCAATCCGGACTGCATGCCATCCTTCGTACGATGGCAATCGGCCATAAACAATGTCAACATCGCTAAGAAGATCTGCCAGGCGACGTGGAGCCAGACCGAGATTATTCAACAGGGCGCCATATTTATCCTGCGGGCCTCGCAACTCGCGCGCATCAGTATGCTCAGGAAGGCGAACCCAATCCTTCTGCCCTTCACGATACTCCACACGAGGCCGCACAAGCGTCGCTCGTTTGAAGCAACGTGTGAAAATTTCAAGAATACGACACTCTACAGGATTCACATAGCAAGTATCATTTTGTTGCGTATATGGTACATGCGATACGATCGCTACATGGGCGTTCAGAATATCGTTCTGCATCGTTCATTTCAACTTCGTAAAAAAATCAAGTCCCTGTATCTATTAACCGATTCATCATGGAAATAGAATTCTGTTTTTGTCTGTAATTCTGTTGTTCATTTGTTATTACATTTAATGCGTTTATTTTTTGCGTAGCAATGATTAACAATAAAATGACATAGGTGTTGAAATTGCCGGTGCCAAATCCACGCCAAAATCCCTGTCCGGCAAAACCATTGATCAATACAAATACCATATAAGCGTAAAGCCCTAAAGCAAATTGCACATCGACGGACATTCTGGATTTGCGCATTTTGTTGAGTCGGTGAATGCCGCAGGCCAAAAAGAGAAGAAACAACACAAAAGCGGCTGTACCTCCTTGTTCGAAAGCAAAGAAATACGAATTATGAATTCCATATCCAACCCGGTAACGTAAAGAGTTCAATCCTTCCGATATTGGAGCGACATAAAAACCTGCGCCGATGAACGGGACTGGCAAGCCATCGAACATGTATCGATCAATGGAATAGTCAAATCTGATACGATTCATAATGCTGTTTTCTGTATTTCTATAGATCTCGAAGCGTTTGAATCCAAGCGATGCTTGATTCGCGTCGAAGGAGCGCACATTGAAGCCTGCCAAGTATACAAAGCATGCCGCCATGATCGCGAACACCAGCGATTTGCGCATCAGCATCGGTTTGAGCCACACACTGACAAGCAAGACAATCGCCGTTCCAGCGATCGCCGCGCGAGACCCGCACGCCAGGGCCGGCCATGCGACAAAGAAGGCCAGTCCGAGGCAAAGCCAACTGCGCGGCACACTTCGGATGGAAGGAACCAAGGTAAGAGTCATCGCGAATGATAAAACACTGAATAGGCCGATGTGAAAATAGGTCCGTGAAAGCGGACCAAAGATAGCGCCTTCAAATGACTTTACTGTTTTTCCGCCGGAAATCGCCCATTCAGTGGGTTTGCTGCCATACTGCGGAATGGCATACAGCGCGACAAAAACGCCGCCGCAGACTATCAGTTGATGAATGATCTTTTTTTGACGGGCATCCAACGGAATTTGGGTTCCGATATAAATGACAATCAGACCTTCGATATACTTGGCGGCGAAGAACAATGAAAATTGTCCATATTCCCAAGGGAGAATAGCAATCGTCCACACTGTCGCGCAAAAACAGAAAACCCCCACGATCGAAGCCCAAATTCGAAAGAGCCAGGATACCCGTATACCGTGACGCAAATGAGGCAGTACGCCTACGACGCCGATGAGAAACATCACATCGAACAAACGAGGATTCACTCGGTCATAAGGAGTCGGTTGCCAAAGCGGAAGTTCATAAGCAAAGGACAAGATCAATCCACACAGCCAATAGAATTCCAACCTTCTGGCTTTATGCCTTTGAAGGTGGGGGGGATTTTCCAATTCTGCTGTCATCAGCCGTCAGCTCGCATATTAAACAATGTTTGAATTTCATCAGGAGTCAACGCCCGGTCGTATACTCGGAAATCATCCACAGCCCCTTGATAAGGCCCCCAGCCGTTGTGCCGCATGCCCAGCCGCATGGATTCCGTGGGATTTGAAAAGTCTCCGTCATTGTCTGGATTCGTGTTGGCGTACCTTTTGATTCCGTCATACCAATGTTCGATCGTCGTTCCTTGCCGCATAATCGTATAATGGTGAAAGCTGCCATCCAGCGTGCCGGGCATAATTAAAAACCGGTTGACGGTTCCGTTGTAAAGTTGCATGACCGTCCGTCCGCCATTGCTGGGTTCATATTTTATTTCGATGGTGTGTTTCGAGAGCGCATACACAACATCGCTGACCGCAGTGGGATTCTGAATCCATACGGCAATCGTGAAATCATGGCCTTCGGCAAAAAGATCGATGGCAAAATCAGCCCCGAAATCAATCCGGTCATCCACGCCGTCAAACTGCAAGGCCGAAGCGATGACGCCGGAAACGCTGTGCGCAGCGGTGTTCGGATTGCCTCCTGGATCGATAAAAGTCTGATGCCGCAGGGCTGGCGAGGCGTCATGCACTGTTGAATCAGCGGCATTGTCATCCATTGGCAAATGAATATACAATCCTGGGAATTCCCCGGTCAACTCAATGTTGCGGATAAAAATGCCGTCCATGAGCGCGGGATTATTGTCATATTGACAAAAACGGATTCGGAATGCCGAGCTGTAAGACAGCCCCCATTGCGCAATGGCGGCATCCAAATCGAGTTCGTAGCTTGTAAAGCGATCCGAGCGCAGATGCCGCAAGTCCTGCACCTCATACCAGTCCACGCCATCGGCGCTGATTGCCACGCCATCGAAATTGGCGTCGCCGGCAAATGGGTTCGGCGGCGGCGCATGGGGTTCATCGCCATATTCCTTCGCCTCAAATGTCAATCGCAGTTGTTCATAGGCGGTCAAGTCATACGTCAAGGTCACGGCATTGCGGGCATATTCGAAGTCCTGCACTGGATCGGACATATCAATCGACAATCCCGACGGCGCATGGGAAAGATCGATTCCCGGACCGGATGTTTCGATATGGATCGGTTGGATGTTCATTTTTTTTGTTCCTTAAGTAAAAGAGGCATTAAGGCAACGAGGCATCGAGGCATCAAGGCAATAAGGCACTGAGTCTTCCCGAACTGCCTTCAGTTTTGCCTCGATGCCTCGTTGCCTTAATGCCTTACCACTTTTTCCCATTTCTTACCTTCCTGGCTAACGACGCCAGCATCCGTTCAATTTCAGCGAGATCGGCATCCAGTTTTTCAAAGTTGCCACTTTCAAGAAAATGCAGATTGCGGCATATTTCCAATTGCGTCTGCAACTCATAAACGGAACCAATGGCAATCTGGAGAAAGCGGATATAATCGTTGGTGGAACGGCGGCCATAACCTTCCGCGATATTGCTGGGAATCGACACTGCGCATCGTCGCATTTGTGAGACCAATCCGAATTTTTCATCGGATGGGAATGCGCCTGTTTCCATATAAATCCCAGTGACCAACTCCATAGCCTTCTGCCAGACGATCAAATCCTTGAACGACCGAATCTCCGCCATCTTTTCCCAGCCTCCGATTTTGATGGTTACTCGTTGCCCTGATGCCTCGATCCCTCACTGCCTTGATGCCTAAATGCCTTGTTGCCTTTTCTACAAAACCGCCGCCACTGTATTACTCGGCGTCCCTTCTCCCGCCTTGTTTTGAGCGATGATGCGATACTCCCAGTCCTTGCCGCGCTCCTGATTATTCAAGGTGGCTTCCGTTTCGATGGCCATATTCACAAGCGTCCAATCGCCCGATGGCCGCTCCCGCCGTTCAATTTTATAAGCCGCCACGGCGCCGCCATCCAGCGGCTTTTTCCAATCCAGAAAGATCCAGCCTTCGCCCTGACGCGGCGCTTCCAGCGCGCGCGGCTGCCCGGGCGCCTGTAAATCCGTCGGCGCGGCCTTGCCGCCCCAGCCCAATGCGCTCAGTTTCGCATCGTCACGATTCACCGCGTCTTCCGCATAACGCAGGACCGCTTTCATCGCGGTCGCAAGCTCATGTATTGCAGCACTCTTCACTGCCGTGGCTTGCTCCGCCGCCGCTTGCGCCGCAACCTGTTCATCGCTGAGTGTGATCAGAGAAGCGAGCAGCGCCTGCAAATCCGTCGAGGAGACCGGCGGCGCGGGAAAATCCGCCGCACTTTCGGTCAAGCCTGTCACGATGTTCTGGGCCAGCGCCCGGATTTCCGCTTCCCGATCGGGAAATTGTGCCATGATACAATCCTCCTGTGGTTAGGTTTGGCATTTGAAGTTTATCTTGCCGCGAGAGGACTTTACCAAACAAAACACGGGCTTCAACCTTTTTTGTCCTATCTCCAGCAATTATAATTAATGAACGGCGCCGCTCATATTGCCGCTATTGATTTGTGTTTTATAAACTACTTAATTTCAAGCATATATGATTGATTGGAGATTGTTGGCATCATAAATCATACTGAAAATGTCACGTTTTCAACTGGAAATGCCACATTCCCGGTTGGAAATGTCACATTCCGAACTGGAAATGCCACATTTTCAATTGGGAATGCCATATTTCCAACAGGAAATGCCATGTTTTTGATTAGGAATGCCGCGTTTTCAACTGGAAATGCCATATTCCGAACAGGGAATGCCGCATTTCAAACGGGAGTTGCTATGTTTCTGATAGGAGATGCTGTATTCTTAACTGAAAATGCCGGATTTCCAGTTCGCGGCGCTTGATTTCAGAAACCGAGTTCGACAATCCTCTCGCACAGTGAGGATAGAATGAGAGTTAAAGAAAAATTGTGAAATAATCTTATACAGTTTTCAATTTTCGAAACGGGAATAGATTTCTTCCAATCGCCGGCCTTGTTGCGCGGCTTCATAGTTTTTTTCAATGTGCTTGCGGGCCTGCTCGCCGAATTTCAAGCGTGTCTCCGGCTCTAGCGCAAGGCGGCAGATGAACTCTGTCAACGCATCGCTGTTGCGCTCCGGCGCCAGCAATCCGGTTTTGTCGTGCAGCACCACTTCGGGGATGTCGGCATGCGTGGTGGAGACCACTGGCAGCCCCGAAGCGCCGGCCTCGATGATCGCCACTGGCGCGCCGCCCTCCGTGTCGCCATTGGCGGCCGTCACGCTTGGTGAAAGAAATAGATCCGCCTGGTGCAGCGCATCGAGAAAAAAATCATGCGGCTGATAACCCGTCCATGTGATCTCCTGCTCGATGCCAAGCTCGCCGGCCAGCGCATGCAAAGGCTCTTTCAGCACGCCGTCGCCGATTACAGTCGTTGCGATGCGCAGCTTTGGCAGTCTTTCGCGAGTCTGCGACAAAGCGCGCAAGGCATATTCGATTCCTTTTTTCTCCTTGAATGTTCCGGCGATCAACACGCGCAACATGCCCGGCTTCGGTTCGCGCGGCGCGTAAGCGATGCGATCCAGTTCCGTCCCCAAATGATGCACGACGATTTTATCTTCCGGGCATCCCAAGCCGGTGAGGATCGCCTTCATGTTCGTTCCCTCGACGATGAACAGATCGCCCTCCTCGAACAAGCGCGCATACCTTCTGCGCCATAAGGGAATTCGAGGCAAGATGCCCACGTCGTATCCATAAAATCGTGTGACGAGCGGCAGATGATGTTTGCGCTTTAAGCCCAACGCGAAGAATCCATCCCAGCCGAAATGTGCATGCAGGAATATCGGCGGCAACTCGCGCATCGCCGCGGAATAACAACGAAAATCCACTGGCGGCTGGAAGCCCAGGCGCCGCACCAGTCGCTCATAATATGATGTCGGCTTACCGGCGCTTTGGGGATTTCGAGAAACAAAAATGCGATCAAGCGGATAGGCATCGAGATTTTTCGTCCGCTGCGTCATGATATATGGTTCATAGCGCTTGACGTATTTGAGTTGAGTGTAAAGCCAATTCAGCGTATGGCCCAGATATTCCGGGATCATGTGTGCAATGTATTTAGGCATGCTTTATTCTTTCTTTTTCCGCGCGACGACCATATACATCCATGTCCATTGCTCAGTCCTGTCGATTTTATCAAGGACATACGCTGTCGCCTGGATCATCAGCGAAAGAATGGAAATGATCCGGATCCAATGCAAAAATCCGCGATTCAGGCGATTGATGTTGTAGGCAAACAGCTGTCCGAACGTGACCCAGAAGCCGGAAAGCGGCTTGATTTCGATGATTTCGAAACCAGCTTTTTCGAAAAGATATTTTAATCCATACTTTGAATAGCGGTAAAAATCCCTTGGCTCTTCATGCAGATGCCAGATGAAAGGAACGGAGTATATTGCGATGCCGCTTGGCTTGAGCACACGCCAGCATTCACGCAAAGCCTGCTCAGGCTCTTCGAGATGTTCCAGCACAGCGGTGCAAAGCGCGGAGTCGAACTCACCGTCATGAGCAGGAATGTCATAAGCCGTGCCGAAGCGATCGATATTTGATTTGTTATGAAGGGTCGCCTCATGATCAATGCCAACATGCTGAGTGATAAAGGGTGAGAGCATCTTTTCGAATGGCTTTATTCCGCAACCGATATCAACCAAAGATCCGCTAAAATATTTTTGGCTCATGCATTGCAGTTCTTTTTGCAGAATTCCTTGGACGAGCAGATTTAATGAGGAAGCGTTGACTATTCCCAACATTGGATCGTATACCTCGTCATTGTTTATCAAAATGAGTTTTAACATTTTTTCGGAGTACATTTGCTGGCGTTCCGCCGACTAAAACGTTTTCAGGAACGTCTTTTGTGACAACTGCTCCTGCGGCAATGACAGCGCCATTTCCGATGGCGACTCCGGGGCTAATGACAGCATTCGCAAAGATCGTCACATCATCACCGATTCGAACGGGAGCGAAGATGTGCCGGTCAAAGCGTTCTGTGTAATCGGTGCGGCTGGCGAATATTCCAACTCCGGGGCCGCAGTCAAAGTTGCGCCCAATTTCGATTCCGCCAGGACCGCACGCGTAAATCACGCAATTGGGCGAGATGACGCCATTATCGCCGATTGCGAGGCTGCCCGAATGATCACACCACTCCATGCCGCCAAGGTGCAGAACAGAGCCAAATTGGATGATGACATGATCTCCCAGCATGAGGTTGTCAAGATCTCCCTTAATATCGACATTGTCCTCAATGCAACACGATGGAAATTTCTTTTGGATATGCAATCGAATCATTTGTCTTCGAAGGTCTTGCCGGAACTGTCTGATCATGCAGCGGATGATATTCATGATTTGTGTTCCTTGTGTGATTTCTGCGAGAGGACTTTTTTCGCTCTCCTTAATGCTCCCTTCATTTTGCCTTGCGCTGTCACATAGCCCTTTGCGATAGGCGGCATCATCGTAACCACTGGGCAAGACAGTTGTTGCGCGCCAAAACTTTCCTTGAACTTCACAACCCCTTCATGGCCTCCGCTAGGATTGAAATCAAACCATTTGTATCCTGCCTGTTTGTAATATTGAATGAGATTAAAATATAGAAACTCGTAGGGCTTCATCGTTAATGCATCGGTGTCCGCTATGGCCAGCCATGACACGACATGGCGTCCCATTTTCAAAAAAGGCCCTGCGCAGACTAATTGATCCGATGGCGTGAATACGCCCCAAAAATCGCATCCTTCCGATAGACAGACATCGCGAAGAAAATTCAGGTTATATAAACTACTCGCCCTATCCCATCGATTGATACAACTTTTATAGATATTATAGTAATCTTCTATAGATTCACGTCCGATTTTGCGTAATTGCAACTGGTTCCTATCCGCGATGCGCACCTTGCGAGGAATCTGCTTTCGATTCATGCCGGAAATCAATTGTTCCAAGGGTTGTTCCAAATCAAGCGCCTGAGTGAAATCGTTTCTGATCGATCCTGCGCACTCTTTGAGAAGCGGGTGGAAAGGATTATCGCGCACGTAATAACAGCGTAAAGAGGCAATGAACTCAAGCATAGCCGCTCGGTCCTGTTCGGAAATCGCTCCTTCGACCAGATAACCGCCATACGTGCCTAATGGCGATGAGATATAATGACGCCATAACCCTCCGGCGATGCCTGCTGAGGCCAGGGGCAGCAGCACACGCCGTTTTTCGTCGAGGAGAATCAGTTTCGGCGTCAATCGAAGTTTTCGCGCATGGGCGACCATTTCATACCAAGTGCGAGAATGAAAATAGGTGGCGTGGCAATTGCGGCTGACAAAATCATCCCATTCATCGTTGGTCGCTGGACGAATCTGTTGGATCACTTGCATTTCCTCGTGAGTGTTGTTGCACCGGCTTATAATCGACGTTCCCATTCCCGGCGCACTCTTTTCCATAATTCGCGCGATTGCTTCTCAAGCGTTGGGATGCGTTCGCTCAATTGAGCATGCACGGATTGGCGATTCTTCCATAGTGATTTGATTCGTTCAATCATCATGTCTGTATCCGCAGGATCACAAATATAATCATCTAGTCCGCACATCATCGCGAAGCCCTTCAATTTATGCGCTTTGGGTTCCATGCCATAATCGATGATTGCTGTGGGTATGCATTGTGAGATGCCTTGCATCGCGCCATGAATTCGTCCGCTGATAAGCATCGAGAAGTGACTGATGATGAAATTATTTCCAGACGCGTTATACAAGCCGTTTATGGTGAATACATCATTGGCGATTTCCTGCGGGATAAGCTCCACAAGCCGTCCGACTAGTTTATGGTCTGGACTTGGGATGAAATTGCAGTCGCTATCGGTCCTATTTTGATGAGACATCACACAAACTCGAACTTCTAGTCTTTTCACTAAAGCTTCAACTATACGTATAAAAGGTTCGTATTCCCAATCTTCACGAGGCCATTTATATAATGGAGGTTCTGACATATTGATATTACATAAGATCAGTCCGACTAATGGCTTATCATCTGCCGTGATTTTGGGTTCTCGAGTTCGAATTTCATTCACGGACATTGTTTGTAGAGGGCGAAAGCCGACAGATGGGCATGGAAACCAGACGAATTTCGCACCTGAGAGTCCGATGTGGTTGAGATTGTGATGACTCAACGGTTCGCGCACGGCGACAAGATCGCATTGTTTCAAAACAAATCGCGCGACAAGCAGGCGAAAGGTAGAGCGAAAGGGACCTGGAGAAGATGCGACGAAGCAGATTTTTTTCTCCATCAATCGTGCGATCAGGATCGCCATCGACCAAATTAAGAAATGACGAATGCTCTGTGCATTATCACCATACATGTCTCCGCTGAAATCAATCACCAATTCCGCATCAGATAGCGCCTTGAGACGAGGACTGCACATTCGCAGCATTTTCAAATCGATTCGAAAAATGCGTTTGGCGATAAACCATGCCAGCGCGCAAAGAAAGTCTATGCAGCAACGCAGCAGACCTTTATAGCCAAAGGTCCAAAGAGATTTATCACGCAACACATTGATATCCACGTATTGACTGTAGTCGTCGGTCAATTGGAGTGAAGTCGTGATGGATGAGGTTAGGAATTCCTCCTTCAACGTGCGAAAGAAAGGTTCGACAATGACAAAATTACCGAGATTTTCAAATTCCATCGCGTATGGATGCAGGGAGGTCATTCCCGTGACGAAGATTTTTTTTGGATCCTGGGTCATTTCCGTTCCTTGAGAATGCGTTTGGTTGACTCATGGGAAGCGTTCGACTTGAGGCAGATTCGCACTGCCTGGATCACATCGTCAACATCCTCGTCCGTCAGCTTCGCCGAGAGCGGAAGGCTGAGCGTTTGCCTTCCGATGCGCATGGCATGGGGATAGTCCTCAGGCTTCCAGCCGAATGTCTCCTGGTAATATGGATGTTCTGGAATACTTAGGTAATGCACGCCGCTTCCAATGTTTTGTTCATGCATGGCGCAAAGGAATTCATCGCGGTCGCGGCCTGTTTTTTCCTTATTGATCAACAGCGTGTAAAGATGATGAGCGTGGCGAGTGTCCGGCTCCGGCTCCGCAGGGCGCTCAACCGGCAAATCCGCGAACGCTTCGTTATATTGATTCCATATTTCTTTCCGCCGCAGCCAATAGGAGTCGATCCGTCGCAGCTGATGCACACCGATGGCGGCCTGAAGATCCATCATGTTATATTTGAAGCCGGGTTCTGTCACCCAATAGTGTTTGTATCCTTGATCGGAGAAACGGCTCCAGGCGTCGGCGCTCATTCCATGCAGCGCCAGCGTCTTCGCGCGGGCGGCGTAGGCTTCGTTTTCCGTCAGGATCATCCCTCCTTCGCCGGTGACGATGTTTTTGGTCACGTAGAAACTGAAGCAACCCAGATCGCCAAACGTGCCTGTCGTATATCCTTTATATTCTGCTTCAATGGCATGCGCGCAATCCTCGATCAATTTCAAATTGTTCTTGCGAGCAATGGCGCAGAGACGATCCATATCGCACGGGCGTCCGGCGAAATGAACAGGCAGAATCGCGCGAGTCTGCGGCGTAATTTTTGCCTCAATCGCCGCCGGATCAATGTTCATCGTGCGAGGATCCACGTCTGCCAGCACCGGCGTCGCGCCTGTGTGGATGATCGCGTTGATCGTGGCGCAAAATGTCAATGGCGTGGTGATGACCTCGTCCCCGCGGCCGACTCCAGCCACGATCATCGCCAGGTGCAACGCCGCCGTGCAGGAGTTGACTGCCACTGCGTGCGCGACATTTTTATAGGCCTTGAAATCCGCTTCGAATCGAGCGACCTTGGGACCTGTGCCAAGCCATCCGGTTTTCATGCTGGCAACCAACTCGTCGATCTCATCTTGTTCGATGATTGGTGATCCGAAGACGAGAAAACGATCCTTGGGGCGCACGGGAACAGACGACATGACGGGCTCTCCTTGATGATGCGAACCGTTATTTTTTCGTGAAAACTAATGCCGCGACTGAGAAAATCTCATTGATATCCTTCCATACCGAGGGCAAACCGCGCGCGAAAAGCGCGAATACGATTCCTCCAACGGCAAGAGAAGCCACAATAATCCATATCATTCCGAACTCGATGAGATAACCGCGCGTGATCCACATTGTCAATCCCATGAGTATGCTGAGCGCGAAGGGATGACAGACATTCGAGAATACATCTCCGACACGGATAGGCGAGCGCTTCAACGCGAATGAAAAAACAGGATAGATTAATATATAAGTGCCGATGGTATAACCGGCGGCGACTCCCAATGCGCCCCATCGCAAGCCGATGATAAAGCAAACGATTCGCACCGTCGTTGAAATGCATGCCCAGGCGAACATCCTTCGTGTTTGGCCCAGCGTAGTATAAATCCAAGCGATAGCCGTGTTGGTCACAGGCGCCCATATCGCAGCGCAGGCGAGAACCATGAAAATAGAACCGGCGTAATACCATTTTCGACCCAAGACCAGATCGACAATTTCTGTGGATAGCACGGTCATTGCAACCACAAACGGCATGGTTAAGTAGGCGATAAGCTTGATGGCCTTGAGATAAAAACTGCGAAAATGTTCTGGCTCATTTTGCATTCGACTGAGCGCTGGGATGGCCACAGCGCTCAGGGGTCCGGTGATTTGGTTGATCGGTAGAAGAAGCAAAGAATAGGCTTTCGAATAATAGCCTGTGGCTTGCGCCCCGCAATAACGTCCCAGGAGGATTTTATCAAGGTTTCGAGCGAAGTAATTGATAATATTGAAACTCGTCAAATAGCCACCGAACGCTAACATCTCACGCACACCCGAGCGTCGTATGGGAAGTCCCGGACGCCAATTACAGGCGAGCCAGACTCCGGCCGCCATCGTGAATGGCGTGGCGAGCTGCATCAGCACCAGCGACCAATAACCTAATCCTGCCCATGCACAGGCGATGCCCGTCAGTACGCCAGCACTCAGGCTGAGTGTGTCAATCACCGCCAGCGCCGTAAAACGCATCTGCCGCCGGAGCAGCGCCTGATGCTGCACCGTAAGTCCGCCGAAGATGAAAGCCAGCGACAGCGCGATCGTCAGATTAAGCAGTCTCGGCTCGCCATAAAACCAAACGACAAGCGGAGCAAGGGCGATCGTAATCAGCATCAAAGTGGAACTGATGGTCACATTGATCCAAAACAGCGTGCTGATCTGGCCGTGGTTGATTTCGGCCTTTTGCACCGTGGCCATGGAAAGGCCAAGGTCTTTGAATATCATAATGAAGCCGGTGATCGCCGCCACCATCGCAACCAAGCCAAAGTCCTGCGGCGTCAGCAGCCGGGCCAGAATCATTGTCGAACCAAGTTGCAGGAATAATTTCGCCCCCTGGCCTAAGAAGGTGATGGCGCCGCCACGAGCGGAACGGCGGCCAAGGTCCTTTTTTAGATCATCCGTTTGAAAAACATTATGATTATGTTGGGCGTTTGACAATAGAGCTGCTTTCTACTCAACCAGATAGGCATTCCATCCAAGTCTAAGCGTCGGGCCGCAGCTGGCTTGTTTGATGGGCTTCCCTTGCGAATCTTTTTCGTTATAAAAGAATCTCAGGGTGCAATTATAGGGGATATCCTGCGTTTCTTCCAATTCCGCCCGCACAACATGCAAACTCGTTTGCCACTGCGACGTCGGCGGTTGGGGATTGATATTCCACGGTTGGTATTTATAACCCCAATCCCGAAAGCGCTGAGGGATTTTATCCAAATTCGTCGCATCGACAGATCCCAGCAGCTGCAAGGTATAATCGCTATTCATGGGCTGTTTGACGTCAAACAACCACCATCCATAACACTTCCCATCCTCGTTTGATTTCCTCATCTCAAAAGTCAGAAAATCCACTTTGCCGGTGATGATTTCCTGCGGCTTGTAATTCGCGAGCAAGGTGCTCCATTTCTCATGGATCGCCTGCGCAACGGCATCCGATGGGTGTTCGCGCTGTTGATTGGCCTCTCTCAATGCATAGAGCTCGAATATATCTTCGCATGCTTTGACATCCGTTAAAAGGCCGGAATCTTCGTCCTTCTTCACCGAGTTGGAATCGTCTTTTTTTTCGGCCTCATGGCTTATCGCTGGTTTGGTTTCAGGAGGTAGAGCTGTTGTCTTCGAACGTTGGGGAAGTGTGTCCTTGCACGCTAATGCAGTGAGCGTGCATCCCAAAGCCAAGCACTGCGCCAGTCGGGAATAGAATCCTATATTTATTTGAATCTTTTTCATCGTCCATGGCTCCAGAATTCGACTCTGAATCGATCATTTCAGTCTTCAATGATGATTGAACGCTTGTCAAGCCGGTTTGCTCGAAGAGGAAACTTTGAGATTCACAAAGAGCTGGCTTACAATCAAATCAACTGAGAAGACTTTATGGTATCCGTTGCTTAGAATCTACTTCTTTTGATGTGATCCATAGTCCGCCGGATTTGCACAAGGGCGGTTCAAAGTTTTTTTGCGTCGTCGATGTTTACGTATGGTCTGAAAAAAAGTGTTCGCATGCGGCCAGGATGCGCCCGGTGGCTTTGCCGTCGCCGTAGGGATTGACCGCGTTGGCCATGGTTTGATACGCCGCTTCGTCCGTGAGCAGCGTGGAGACGGCGTCCATGATCGCCTGTTTGTCCGTGCCGGTCAGCCGCACCGTGCCCATTTCCACGGCTTCGGGGCGCTCGGTGGTGTCGCGCATGACGAGCACGGGTTTGCCGAGGCTGGGCGCCTCTTCCTGCACGCCGCCGGAGTCGGTCAGGATCACCGTGGCGCGATTCATCATGGCGATGAACTCGAGATAGGGGAGCGGTTCGATCAGGTGGATGTTGGTGGATTCCGCTGTATGCAGGATGCGCTCCACGGGTTCGCGCACATTCGGATTGAGGTGCACCGGATAGACGAAATGCACATCGGCAAAACGGTTCGATAATTCGGCGATGGCGCGGCAGATGTTCTCGAAGCCTTCACCGAAGTTTTCGCGCCGGTGGCCGGTGATGAGCACGACGCGCGGGTCTTGATCGTCGGTTGACGCGGGTTGCAGCGCCTGAGGTAGTGCGGCGATGGCGGGCGGAGCGGAGCGGATTTTGTCCACCGTGAGGTAAAGGGCGTCGATTACGGTGTTGCCGGTGACCCAAATCTGATTTTCCGCCACGCCTTCACGCAGCAGATTGCGCTTCGCGGTTTCCGTCGGCGCAAAATGCAGGTTAGTGAGTCTGCTGCAGAGCACGCGATTCATCTCTTCTGGATAAGGGGAGCGCAGATTGCCGGTGCGCAGTCCGGCCTCGACATGACCGACGGGAACGTTGCGGTAAAACGCGGCTAGCGCGCCGCACAGCACGGTCGTGGTGTCGCCTTGCACCAGCGCCAGGTCAGGGTATTCGCGGTCCAGATAGGCGTCGATCGCCTCGATGGCCCGGGAAGCGAATCCGGCCAGCGTCTGATCGGGCTGCATCAGTTCCAGATCGCAATCGGGCTGGATGCCGAAGACTTGCAGCACCTGATCCAGCATCTCGCGATGCTGGCCCGTGACGCAGATTTGAGGCTGAATCGTAGGATGGTTTTTCAACGCCAGGATGATGGGCGCGAGTTTGATCGCTTCGGGACGCGTGCCGAAGATGAATGAAATTTTTTTCAACAGCGCTGGCTCCTGCATTCATGGTCAAGAGCATGCTCCGGCAGGGCTGAGCTAGAATCAAGCGGAATCAATCCCGCTTTATCGCGTGGGTGCATGTCTTCATCCAGGCAGTGGTTATTGTATATTCCGCTGATCGTTGACGGCTGTCATGATTTTTGCGGGGCAAAAATCCCGCCAGCTTGAGTTGTTTTGTCCGTCTACCCAGGGCGGCGCTCACGGCCGCAAGCGGAAAACCAAACCGACAACTGCATTGCGAAACGCTCCGCAGGAGCCTTTCGCTGCTCTGCCCTGGACTACGATCTTGAGCGCTTTCAGCGCTAATAAGGAGCCATGATTAGAAGAGATATGATCTTCGCGCATGCTGTCAGAATGAAGAAATGTACCTGATCGCATCATGGATTATGCCTTGCCGAGAAGGTGCAGGAGTTGGGGTTCATCCAGAATTTGGACATCGAGTTTTTTGGCCTTGTCGAGTTTGGAGCCGGATTCTTCTCCGGCGACGACGTAATCGGTCTTTTTCGATACGCTGCCCGTGACTTTGCCGCCAGCGGCTTCGATCAGTTTCTTGGCGTCGTCGCGTTTGAGCGTGGGGAGCGTGCCGGTGAGAACGAAGGTCTTTCCGGCGACGGCTTCCACGTGCTGCGATTCATCCGGCGCGGCTTCCGGCTTGGGATCCACTCCGGCGGCGAACAAACGGTCGATCAGCGCGTTGTTCTCCAGATTGCTGAAGAAATTGACCAGGCTTTGCGCCATGATGTCGCCGACGCCTTCCACGGATTGGAAATCGTCGAGCGATGCCTGGCGGAAATCGTCGATTGTGCGAAACCGCCGGCAAAGCAGTTTGGCCGACGTGATTCCGACGAAGCGGATGCCGAGGGCGAAGATGAACGCGGGATAGGGCCGCGTCTTGCTGAGTTCCAGTCCGTTGATCAGGTTCTGCGCGGATTTTTCACCCATGCGTTCGAGGCCGGCGACGTCTTCGACTTTTAAATGATATAAATCGGCGAAGTCCTTGACCAGACCGGCGTCCGTGAGTTGCCGCACAAGCACGTCGCCCAAGCCTTCGATGTCCATCGCGTCGCGCCCGGCGAAGTGTTGCAGCCGCTCCTGCAATTGCGCGGGACAGGAGACGTTCAGGCAGCGGATCGCCACTTCGTCTTCGGACGGCGTGAGCGGACCGCCACAGGAGGGGCAAGTTTCGGGAAACGCATACGGCTTGCTCTCCGCCGTGCGATAACTGGGCAACGCCTTGACGATCTTCGGGATGATGCCGCCGCCTTTTTCGATCACCACGCGGTCGCCCTCGCGCACGTCAAGGCGCTGGATTTCCTCGAAGTTGTGCAGTGTGGCGCGGCTGACTTGCGTGCCTTCGAGAAAGACTGAAGTCATATTTGCCACTGGCGTGGCGTTGCCGGTGCGACCGATTTGGATGTCGATACTTTCCAAGGTGGTCTCGGCCTGTTCGGCGGAAAACTTGTAGGCGCAAAGCCAGCGCGGCGCTTTGGAGGTTGCGCCGAGCTCGCCGTGCAGACGCCGGTCGTTGAGTTTGATCACCAGCCCGTCCACGGCGTAATCGAGTTCGCGGCGCTTCGTCTCCCATTCTTCGGTCTTGGCGATCACCTCGTCGATGGAGCGGCAGAGGCAGCGTTCCGGATTGGTGCGGAAACCGAGCGTGTCCAGCGCCTGTAAGGTTTCGAAATGCGTGGCAGGCAGATTGAAATCCGTATCGCCAATGGAATACAGGAAGATGTTCAATGGGCGCCTGGCCACTTCGCGGGAATCGAGCAGTTTCAGTGTGCCGGCCGTGGCATTGCGCGGATTGGCGAAGAGTTGCTGTCCGGCTTTTTCGCGCTCTTCATTCAGGCGGCGGAAGGCTTCGTCGTCGTAGTAGATTTCGCCGCGCACTTCGAGCACGCGGCCCGCGATTTCCGGCGGCGCATCAATGCGCAGTGGCAGCGTCTGGATCGTGCGCGCGTTCGCGGTTACGTCGTCGCCCTGCACGCCGTCGCCGCGAGTGGCGGCGTATTGCAGCGCGCCGTTTTCATAGCGCAGGCTGATCGCCACGCCGTCGATCTTGAGTTCGACCACGTATGCGAGGTCGCGTTCGGTTTCCAGCAGGCGCTTGATGCGTTTGTCGAAATCGCGCAGTTCATCGGCGTCGTAGGTGTTGCCGATGCTGAGCATCGGCACGGCGTGGACGATGGTTTGAAAGCCTTCAAGCGGTTCGCCGCCGACGCGGTGCGTGGGCGAGTTGGGATCGTCGAGCTCGGGATATTCCTGTTCCAGCCGCTCCAGTTCGTGCATCAGCGCGTCGTATTCGCGGTCGGAGATTTCCGGGCGCGCCTCGACGTAATACAGCCGGTTATGCCGTTCGAGCGCGAGGCGCAGTTCCTCGATGCGCCGGATGACTTCTTGAGAGGGAGAAAGCATGTCGTCGGTCATGATTGGATCGTCGCCGGTTCAGAATTGCATGCGTTGTGTTCTGCGTTTTCAATGCGCAAGGCGCAATTGACAATTCGCAATGTGGCTATTTCTTGGTGGATCGTCAGCTGCCGTAGGTGAGGCGGGTGGCCAGCACCTCGGGCAATCCCTGTTCGAGGATTCGGCTCTGGGCGGCGTCGATGTCGTACGGCACGCGGACCAGTTCCAGCCGTTTCGTGTTGCGGTCGTATAGCGCGAAGCAGGACTCCGGATTATGGTCGCGCGGCTGGCCTACGCTGCCGACGTTCACCAGGTAGCGGTATTGCTCTTGGATCTCGATCTGCGGCTCTTCGGGGCACATCAGTTTGCCGTCGCGGTTCTCGATGATGAACGGCTGATGGGAATGCCCGATGCAGCAGATGCGCTCCTTGAAATGTTCGAAGTTCAGGTGCGCGTCCGGGATGCTGAGGATGTAATTCCACTCTTCTGGATTGCGCGGCGAGGCGTGGACGAGGAAGACGTCCTCCAGCGAGATTTCCATCGGCCGGCTGCGCAGGAAGTCCTGATTTTCTTTGGAGAGCTCGTTTTGCGTCCAGCGGATGGCCTGCTTGGCGACGGCGTTGAAGTTTGTGATGTCCAGCTCGCCCAGCGCGGCCTGGTCGTGGTTGCCCAGCACGCAGGGAACCTTTTTTTCGCGCAGGATGGTGACGCATTCATTGGGATGACCGCCGTAGCCGACGATGTCGCCCAGGCAGTAGACTTGATCGACTTTGAGCTCTTCGATGCGCTGCAGCACGGCTTGCAGCGCGGGCAGGTTGGCGTGTATATCCGAGATGACCGCGATGCGCGGAGGCCTGTCCGGCCTCGTTTCATAGCGCATGGTTACATCGATTTTATTTGTCATAATCTTTGCCTGTCAATTGCTTGAGCCGCTTGAGGGCCTCTTTACGGATGGCCGGACTGGCGTTTTTCAGCGCGCGTTCCCAGAGTTTGATCTCCTTTTGTGCATCGGCGTCATCCGCGGCCGGGGCTTCTTCAGCCGGCTCTTCATCGGCTTCTTCTTCCACAGGCGCGGCTTCCTCTGGCTCGCTGCTGGCTTCGTCTTCGGCGGCTTCCAGTTCTTCCTCGGCCTCTTCTTCGGGCGGCGCGGCTTCGATTTCTTCAACAGCTTCGTCGAGTTCGGCTTCCGCTTCCGCGGCTTCCGCCTCCGGTAGGGCTTCTTCTTCCTCGTCGTCGGCGCTTTCCTTGACGATTTGCTTGACGACATCGGCGACGTCGAGTTCCGAGTCGAGTTCGAGAACGTTCAAGTCGCTGTTGGAGGAATGCGAGAAGACTTCAACTCCATCCGGCGGCGCGGTTTTGCCCGGTTGCGCGGCTTCGGGTTCCGGCTGGTCCTTTTGCTCTTCTTCCGGGGCCGCTTCGACTTCGGCCGCGGCCTCGCGCGGAATCGAAAGCATATTGGCTGTGGTGTAGACGTAATCCGCGTTTTCCACGAAAACGGCGATGAATTGATCTTCACTGTTAGGCAATTCAACGGCTTGCGGCGCTGGCTCCGCTTCCGGTTCGGGCTCCTCGGGCGCGGCCTCCGCTTCGGCGGGCGATTCCGCATCGATAAAGGCGTCCGGCTCTTCCCGGAATTCAACGACGCCTTCGCTGGGCGTCGCATCTTCCATCGAGACCAGTTCGGCTTCATCGTCGCCGTCATAGGCCAGGGTCTCTTTGGCTCCAGATGGGATCTCCCGGTCCAGCACGGGTTCGTGCACGAAGTGAAGCCGGCATGATCCGATCTGGATCACATCGTTATGCAGCAACTCGCGCTCGCCGTCCTCTTCCTTCAGCGGTTCGCCGTTGACCAGCGTTCCGCGCCAGCTGCCCAGATCCTTAATGATAAACTGATCGTCCGTGCGTCCGATCATCGCATGCTGCTTGGAGGCGAAGATATCCGGCAGCACGATGTCGTTCGATTTGGCCTTGCCGATGGCGGTCTCCGCTTTGCTGATCTGATATTGCCAGTTGTTTTTGCCTTTGCTGATGCGCAGCACGGGGACGAACGGTTTGCCTGGTTCGACGGGCGGGGCGGGCTGGATGTCGGAGTAATCGAGTTTCGCTTGCGGCGGCGGCGGAATTTCCCCGGAGCCTTCCGGCTCTTCCGGCGCCTCGGCCTCAGCCTCGGCCTCTGGGGCGGAATCCATGGCGCTCGATTTCGGCGCCGTCGCGTCGTCCAGTATTTCCACGGACGACGTGATCGTGTCGTCTTCCATGAGTTCCGGGACGGTGAATCTGAACTCCACGCGCCCCACGGAGATCACGTCGCCTTCGCTGAGCTCCGTTTTGGTCACGCGCTCGCCGTTGACGAGCGTGCCGTTGGAACTGTTCAGGTCGGTCAGAATATACTTGCCGCCCTCGACGCGGATGCGCGCATGGCTACGTGAGACGTTCAGGTTTTCAATGACGATATCGTTATCGCGGGAGCGGCCGATCGTAATGACATCCTGTTCCAGGACGTATTCCTTGTGGTCGCTTTCGCAGATCAATGCAATTGGCGCCATACCATTACCCACCCTCATCGCATGTGTGTCGCATGTTCTCCCGGCGGCTAATTCGCCCTTCGACCGAACCGCAGGATACATTCGCGAAGCTTGGCTGAATGCAACTTATCGGATTGAACATCCGTTGGTCAAAGAAAATTGTCGCATTCCGTGTGTTGCGCACATGGTTTTTTTCAGGGCGAATATTCAGGGTTTTGATCCGTCCTTGCCAGTAAAATCGGAGCGCGCGGGCCGCTTTTCCGCGGCGGCCGCGCGCTGCGCCTGCTTTTTTCCGGCCGATCCCTTATTCAGAGATATAGTCCAGCATGCTGAAATAGGGCATGAACAGCGCGAATGCGATGAACAGCACAACGACTCCCATGATCAGGATCAGAGCCACTTCGATCAAGCTTTGAATGATGGGAATGGCGGCTTCCACCTCGTCGTCGCAGTTGTCCGCGATGTTCAGCAGCATCGTATCCAGCGTGCCGGATTCCTCGCCGACAGAGATCATGTCCGTGATCACCGGAGGAAACATCACTGTCTCGTCGCGCAGCGGCGTTTCGAATTTCCCGCCGCTTTCCAGGCTCTGTCCCACGCGGCGAAGGGCTTTGCTCATGCGCGGGCTCTCGGAGGAATCCGCCGTGACTCGCAGCGCCTCCATGAGCGGAATGCCGGCGGCCAGCAGGCTGCCCAGCGAACGCATGGTGCGGGAGAGGGCGATGTTGACGGATAGATTACGAAGCCGCGGGATAGTGAGCAGGGCCGATTCCAGTGTGCGGCGGCCCATGTTGCTGCGAAGATAGAAGAATCCGCCGAGCAGAACCGCGGCGATGGCGCCGATGACGCCTAGCCAATATTGCTCGAAGAATGCGCTAATGGTCATCAGCGCAGCCGTGGCTGTGCTGACGTGAGCTTCAGCGGGCAGCTCAGCGGTGAACGCGGGAACGGCCTTGCCCAGCAGCACCGCGATGACGATGGCCATCATGGTGAAGACGAAAACGGGATAGATCGAGATTGCCATGACCTTGCGACGCATGTTCAATTTGCTCTCCAGCACTTCGGTCAGACGCGCCAGGGCGCTCTCCAGAATCCCGCCTTTTTCGCCGATGCGCACGATGTTGACGAAGAGATTGTTGAACACCTTCGGGTGCTTCTCCAGCGAGTCGGCGAGGTTGCTGCCGGAGTCGATGGCGACGGCGATCTCTTTGACGATTTCGCGCAATTTGGGATGTTGTGTGCGCTCGGCCAGGATCTGCAGCGAGCGTTGCAACGGTATGCCCACGTTGAGCAGCGTCGAAAGTTGCCGGCAGAAGATCGACGTTTGCTTCAGGCCCGGTCCGCCGATGACGATGCCTTTGCCCGGCGCCGCCGCGCGGGACGCCGGGGCGGGAGCAGGAGCCGCGGCTGCGGCCGGCTCCTGGGTCTCGCCTTCGGTCTTGGCGGCTTGGCGCTCGCGGATGGCGTCCCGCAGCGAGCGTTTCTCATGGGTGTCTGGAGACATGGATCCACTCCTTATGGCAGCATTTGATAGTATTCAGTGTTCAGAGTTGAGTGTTCAGAATTGATGTTTGGAAAATCCAAACGAGCTCGGTCATCCTGAACACTGAACACTCAGCTCTGAACGCACATTTCGCTATTCGTTCATCAGCACACTGCTGATGATTTCCTCCGCTGTGGTCAGCCCGGCCTTGATCTTCAAGATCGCATTTTCGCGCAAGGTCATCATGCCGTCCGCCACGGCGGCTTCCAAAATCGCCGACTCGGGGGCGTTATCGCTGATCAGATTGCGCAGTTTCGCGTTGATCACCATCACTTCATAGATGCCCACACGGCCGTGTTTGCCCGTGCCCCAGCAAGCGTCGCAGCCCTTGCCCTCGTAAAATTTTGGCTTGGATTCGGGCGGCAGGCCCAGTTCCGCCAGCATGGTCTTGGTGACGCGTTGCGGCGTCTTGCACTCCTGGCAGATCAGGCGCACGAGCCGTTGGGAGATGATTCCCGCCACCGAGGTGGAAATCAGGAAATGCGGCACGCCCATGTGGCCCAGCGATGAAATGGCGCTGGGTCCGGTGTTGGAATGCAACGTGCTGAAAACCAGGTGGCCGGTGAGCGCGGCGCGCATGGCCACTTGCGCCGTTTCAGGATCGCGAATCTCTCCGACCATGATTACGTCCGGATCTTGCCGCAGGATTGAACGCAGTCCGCTGGCGAACGACACGTTCGCCCTGAAGTTCACCGGCACCTGGTTCACGCCGGGAAGCTGGTACTCCACGGGATCCTCGATCGTGACCAGATTGCGGTTCTCGTTGTTGATCAAATTCAGCGCGGTGTAGAGCGTGGTTGTTTTGCCCGAGCCGGTCGGACCGACGGTCAGGATGCAGCCGTAAGTGCGCTGCAGGAGCTTGCGCAGGGCGTCCTGTTGATTCTGCTCAAGCCCCAGGTCCGTGAGGCCGGCGACGACGGTCTGATTGCGCAGGGCGCGGATGACGATTTTCTCGCCCAGCATGCAGGGGAGCGTGGAGACGCGGAAGTCGTATTTGCTGCGTTCGCCCTGCAGGCTGAAGTTTCCATCCTGCGGACGCCGCCGTTCCGTCACGTCCATGTTCGCCATCACCTTGACGCGCGAGATGATCTCGGCCATGATGCTGCGCGGGAGATCGCTGATCTTATGCAGCACGCCGTCGATGCGATAGCGCACGCGCAAGGCTTCCTGCGTCGGCTCCATGTGAATGTCCGTCGCGTTGGCCCTCATGGCGTCTTCGATGATCTTCGAAACCAGCTGCACAGTGGTCATGCTGTCCACTGCGCTCTCTTCATCGGCGTCAGCCGCCGCATGGAATCCCTGTCCCGCGCTCATTTTTCCACTCGCTATCTCCGCCTTTTCCTTTGCGGCTGTATTGGCGCGCAGGCTTGCTTCGCGCACGCTATAGACTTGGTTGATGCAGTCGATGATTTTATTCTGCGGCGCGCCGGACATGCGCACGGGGCGGCAGGTAAGCAGCGAGAGCGTGTCCGCCAGGCTGAAATTCAACGGATCGGCCACGGCGATATGCAGATACTCAGGGCGGTATTCCAACGGCAGGAAAGTTTCCCGCCGGACGCAGCCAGTGGGGAACAGCGCGGACGCGTCGTCCGAGACCATCTCTGGTTTCAGCGACAAGGTGGGCAGTTCAAGCGGCTCGCTCAGCAGTTCGACGAACTTGCCTTCCGTTATTTTGCCCCGCTGAAACAGCGCTTCGCAGAAGTACTGGTGCGCGTCGATGGCCTCCTGCAGAATCTCGTCGAACAGCGCCTCTTCCACGATCTCATTGAGACTGAAGATGCGCCGGATCTGATTCATCCGATTGTCGTCGTAATACGGATGCTCCGAGTTTCGCGCGGCCGCGCTGATTATGTTAGCATCGAGACGGCGGCGCTCGAACAGATCGCAATACAGGTCGTCCTGATCTTCGTTTTTGAATTTTTTCAACGCAGCTTTCAGCTCATCCTTCAATGCCGGCTTCAGCTCGATCAGGACGCCCAGAAACGTCTCGGCCGGCGTCTGATTGAGCCGCAGGATATACAGCATCTCGTCATCCTGCAGGTTGACCGGCTGCAAACCGTCAGTCCGGTTGGCGCCGGTTTTTTTGTCCTTGCGGCTGCGGAAGGGATTAATGTCCTGATTGGCGATTTCGAGCAGCGTGTCGCGCGAAACCTGGGCCAGTTCCTTGAACGCCGAGGTGGAGACGTCGCTTTTCATGATATCGATCAGCGATTTGCCATCATAGGCGCGCATCGATGATTGCAGCCGCTCATGGAGAGCGTCGGTCAGGATGCCCATCTCGCGACACAGGTTGATCAGGCGGTAAGGTTGCACTTTCATGGGCTTAGCTTCCTATCAGGGGCAACGGCGCCCGGTCCGGATTGTTGGGATTCCACAGCCACTGTGTGATTTTGTCCGACGGCGGCAATTCATCCAAAGTCTTCATCTGCGCTTCGGGCTTGCCCCGGAAAAGACGCAATTCAACCAACCAGTCTCCTTCGCTGGGCTGCACGCCATTTGCCGCGTAGCGCGCGTCGCCGGTCTCGATTTCTTCCTTAATGACCACGATGAAGGAGGCGCCCAGCGCGGTGTTGCTCAGGTCCATCTGGACAATCAGCCATTGAGCGGCTTCCAGATTTTTCAGGTTGGCCGGCAACAGCGCCGCTTGCATCAGCATGCGCTCCTGGATCCGGCGCTCCACGTTGGCTGTGTTGCGATAGCTCATTTGCCACGCCGCGCTGGCCGAAGTGGCCACGATCACCAGGATCGCCAGCACGCCCAGCGCAACCATCAGGATAAAGCCGGAGCGGCGTCGTTGGATGGTGTGTTTGCATATCATGGCAGCGCAACCCCCGAGTTGAGGATCACCGGCCGCGTCATGACCTTGGCGCGGTCCTGGACCGTGACGCGATAGCGCACGAAGCGCGGCCGCTGGTTTTCCGGATACTGCTCTTGAATCTGCGGTTCGATGTTTTCATCGAACGCATCGGCGAAAAAGAACTCGACGTCGGAGTTATACAGGTCGGATTGCCCTCCGGCCATTTGCTCGCGGGATCCGTATTTTGCGGCGACGGCGCGCGACTCGCCGTCGTCCGAGGTAGGCTTGTTTTCAATCACGACGAGTTGCCAGGGTGCGTCCGCCGAGGCTCCTGCGCGAGAATAAAGGGCGATGCGCCGGTTGCGGAATTTTTCTTCGGTTCCGGCGGGCTTTTCCACGCCATACGCGGCCGGGTTCAGGGATTGGCTCAGCGCGGCGCTGATCGTGTTGGAGATCATCAGCGCTTCATCCAGGGCGTGAGCTTGCAATATCTGGCGGCGGGCGACTTTGTCCGTTTGATCGTAGCAAGTCCAGATCATGCCCAGCACGGCCGCGCCGACGGCCGCGCAGATCGTGGTTTCAATCATCGTCATACCGAGTCTGCGGGAATGGCGTCGCATCATGCCCCTCCCTTCGCGCCGACCTGCCCGGCGATTTCCATGGAATCCCACAGATCCCCGGCTTCATCGGGTTTCAGCCGGTTTTTGCGGAAAAACACCCGGATGTGATATTCCACGACGCTGCCGGAATGATTCAGTTCCGCGCGCCAGGAGTAGTTGGGATCGGCTTGAAACGGCTTGGTGGCGGAGGCCGCGGGCAGTTGAGCCGCTTGCTGGCCCTGCATGGCGGCGAGCAAGGCGTCATAGCCGGCGGCTTCAAATTCGGCGGCTTTCATGCGGGCCAGTTCCACGGCGATGGCGCGATTGACGGCGCGCTGGTTCGCCGCGAAGTTGGTGCGCAGGATATTCATTGAGCCGTAGATGCCGAACGTCAGCACCAGCATGGCAAAGAGAATTTCGAGAAAACTAAGACCCGCGCGGCGAGAGCGCGGAGACAAGGACGGTCCAGAACGTCTTGGCAGCATAGCTGAACCCCTGTGGTTATGGCGAGTTGGAAGCGGATGCATGGCCTCTGCATGCATCCGCTTCGTCATTCCGTATCGGCTGTTGAAACCAGCGAGTTAAATCCTAAATTTCAATAAACCACAAAAAACGCCGGTTTGTCCAACAATTTCATCATGACCGCAGGTTTTGGTTTGTTTTTTATTTCGCTTAAACCGTCGCCGCCGGGGTGGCTTTGACCCAGTTTTTCGCTATCAGCAGTTCCGCGATTTGAACCGCATTAAGCGCCGCGCCTTTACGGAGGTTGTCGCTCACGATCCACATGTCGATGGCGTTGGGATTGGAGATGTCCTGACGGATGCGTCCGACGAACGTCTCGTCGCGGCCTTCGCAGTCGCGTTGCAGCGGATAGACGCAGTTGGCCGGATCGTCCTGCACCTCCACGCCGGGCGCATGGCGGAGCATTTCGCGGACTTCATCCGCGGAGATGGGATTGATCATTTCGACGTTCACGCACTCGGCATGGCCGCGATACACCGGCACGCGCACGGTCGTCGCGGTGGCCATGATCGATTGGTCGCCAAGGATCTTGCGGGTTTCGTTGACCATCTTCATTTCTTCCTTGGTGTATCCGTTCTCAAGGAAGCTATCGATGTGCGGCAGGCAGTTGAACGCGATCGGATGCGGGAACTGTTCGCATTTCAGCTCGCCGCCGGTGGTCAGTTGCTGCCGGGATTGGATTGTCAATTCCTCCATCGCCTTCATGCCTTTGCCGGAGGTCGATTGATAGGTGGAGATCACCAGCCGTTTGATGCCGGCCTTGCGGTGGATCGGCGCCAGCGCGACGACCATCTGGATCGTCGAGCAGTTGGGATTGGCGATGATGCCGGGATGCCCCTGGCAGGCGTCGGGATTGACTTCGGGCACGACCAGCGGGATGTGCGGCTCCATACGGAAGGCGCTGGTGTTGTCGACGATCGTGGCGCCGGCCTTGAGGATGGCAGGAACGAAGCGCTTCGAGACGCTGGCGCCGGCCGAGGCCAGCACAATGTCCACGTCATCGAAGGATGCGTCGGTCAGTTCTTCCACGGCGTATTCCCGTCCGCTGACGGTGATTTTTTTACCCGCGCTGCGCGCTGAAGCGAGCAGTTTCAACGAGTCGTACTGGAACTTACGCTGTTCCAGAATATTCAGCATTTCCTGTCCCACGGCGCCCGTGGCGCCCATCACGGCGAGTCGTAGCATTTTGATTCCTTGCACACCTCTCGGTTTGTGGTCTTTTTTCCCGGCTGCCTGTGGCAATCCAAGGCGATTGTTCTTTTCGTTGAACAAACTGGGACTTGCAAGCGCTTTTTGCAGAACGAAGCTTCAATTCAGAAATTAGGCGCTGTAGCCGCCGCATGCGGAAAATTTCTCTTGCTCTTGCGTTCCATCCTGCTCTTGGTATTCTTGTGTCGCGAGATGAGGATTCAGGCGCGAAGAATTTTATGATGCTTTCACCATCGGGCAATGCTTTTCAACGCTGGGAACGGGAACGCTGGCTGGGCGCGCTGCTGGCCGGACTGGTGTTTTTATTGTATTGGCTGACGATGGCGCCGGGCGTGATGACGGACGATTCGGCGGAGTTTCAGCATCTGTGCCGCACGCTGGGCAAGACGCATCCGCCGGGCTATGCCTTGCTCTTGCTGGCGGGACGCGCCTTCGCCGCGCTGCCGCTGGGCGCGCAGGCCTGGCGCATGACGCTGCTTTCCGTGGCGTCCGGCGCGGCGGGCGTATGGCTGCTGTATCGTTTGCTGATCCGCCTGGGTCTGCGCGGCTGGATCGCCTTTTTCAGCGCGGCGGCGTTCGCCGTGTCGCACACCTTTTGGATGCAGTGCGTCATGCCGGAGGCCTATGCGCTGAATGTGGTTTTCCTCGGCGCGCTGGCGCACATGGCGCTTGGCGTGCGCGAGGGCGGACCGATGGCGCGGCGCTGGCTATGGGCCGGAGCGCTGACCTCTGCGCTGGCCGCCGGCAATCATCAGACGCAGGTTTTCCTGACGCCTGCCTTGTTGTTGTGGGGCGTCTGTTACGCCCGTGCGGGCGGTTTGAACGGGAAGGACTTCGCCGCCGCCGCCGCGTTTTATCTGCTGGGATTGACGGTGTTCCTCGTATTGCCATTACGTTTTGCCGCGATTCCCGGAGCGATCGCGGAGGGGCGCACGCCTTGGACCGAGGCGCTGAATTTAATTAGCGGCGGTCCCAGCCGGGGGCTGTTTATCGGCTTCGACTGGCCCCGTCTGGTCAAGCGTGTGGCAACGTATATCGGATACCACGGTCTGCAGGTTCCGGGATTAGCGGGATTGGTCATCCTGATCGGGTTCGCGGTTGCCCTGAAGCGCGACCGGGCGCTGCTGGCGCTGCTGATTTATATCTGGGGCGTCACGGTGGGGTATGCCACGTTCTTCGACAGCAGCGACGTGTATGTCTTCTACATCCCGGCCTATTGGGTCGGCGCCGTGTTGCTGGCGTATGGGTTGAGCGGAGCTGACGGATGGCAGACGCAGCGCCGCTGGAGCCCGATGTGCAAATCAGCCTTATCTATCACGACGCTGCTAAGCCTGATCATCATTCCTCCGGCCACGTATTTCTATCTGCCCGGCTGGATCGAACGGCACGGCTCGGAGCGTCTGCGCAATCTCAGTCAGGACAAAGGCAATGTCTATTACTTGCAGCCGTGGAAGCTGCGTTACACCTTCGCGGAGGATGCGATGCGGCACTGGCTGCGTGCCGCCCGTCCGGGCGAGGCGATCATCACGGACTGGAATTTTTATCACACCGCGCTGTACTTGCAGCGCATCGAGCGGTTTTGTACGGACGCGCGGACGGTGAACGTGGAGTATCCCTCGATGGGCGGGATTGAGGATTGGCGGCGATACCTCAGCCTGCGGCTGGATGGATATTGGCCGGAGGAATTTCTCATCACCAGCATCGAACCGCCGTTGGCGCAGCATTGCTTCGTGGAGTGCTTTGGCGCCGGATATCGCGTGAACACGACCCAACATCCTTTGCGTCGGGCATTGCGTCATCCCATCGAGTTGGATTTGGCGCGATTGCCCCAGCATCGTGATTTTTCCGGCGGCGCGCTGCCATACTGGACGCAATATGAGAAGTATCTGTTCTGGGACCGGTTTGATTTTCGCAACGGCGTGATGCCGGACGCGCCGGATGAGCCGGCATGGGAATGGATGCGCGGCAGCCGCCTGTGTTTCCGTTTTCGCAACATCGCAACGGATGATTTCCATCCGCGGGCGTATTGCCTGGAGTTGAACCGGATCGGCGCGGCGAAGCGGTTGAGCTTCAATCGCGCTTTTCATCGCGAGCGCGGCATGGAGCCGTATTTCATCACATTTGCGCCGGAGCATCACGGCGGCGAGCTGGATGCGGACACTTGGATCGGCGGTTATTGGCCGCCGGGGCGCTATGCGCTTTATCTGCGTTTGAGCGAGAGCGACGGCTTTTCTCCGGACAATACGAACCGGGTCTGGCGTTTGGGGCAAGTCGTCTTGCACTGAGCTTTGCGGTTAAAGCGGAAAGCTTAGGCGGAAAGTGGTGCGTTCCTCATCGCTGAGGACGTCGATGGAGCCGCCGTTGAAATTGACGATTTGATAGGTGATGGAGAGGCCGAGTCCGCTGCCTCCCTCGCGATGCGAATAGAACGGCTCGAAGATGTGGTCGCGATCTTCATGCGGAATCGGCGGACCGTTGTTGCTGATCGCCACGCATTGCACTTCGCGTTTCGCTCCGCGTTCATCTTCCTCCTCGGCAAGCTGCGTTTTCACTTCAATGAAGCCGTTTTCCTCGGGGGCGAATTCATACGCGTTTTCCAGGATGTTGTTGAAGGCCTGAAGCAATTTTTCCGCGAAGTAATTTTTTTGCGGCAAGCCGCCATAGGTCTCGCGGAGCTGGATGTTTTTCTTTCCGCCGGAGTCGCGCATTTTGAGATTGTGCAACGCTCGCGCGGCTAATTCGTCCAGCGAGACGATCTCCAGGTTGCTTTCATCGGGTTGGGAAAAATCGAGCAGTTCGCGGACCACGTGATCCAGCCGCAGGGATTCCTTGGCGATGATGTCGGCGAACTTGCGGCTCTCGCTGCCTTCCGGGATGTCCTGCTGCAGGAGCTGCGCCATGCCGCGGATGGAAGCGAGCGGATTGCGGATCTCATGCGCCACGCCCATCGCCAGAGTGCCGGCCGTGGCCAGGCGGTCCGTGCGATTCAGGCGATGATGGAAGGATTTATACTTGGTTAGATCGCGGATGTTGAGGCTCAGGCCGCGAATCTCATCGTTTTGCCCGCGCAGGATCGAGGTCGTGGCCACCAGCGGGAACGGCGATCCATCAGCGCGCAGGATCGAAGTTTCCACGGAATGGACCATCTGCCCGTCGTCCAGCCCCATGCGCGAGAATTCGATCAAGGGCTCGATGCCCCTGCGCATTTTTTCCAGTTCCTTGATTTTTTTGCCCATTACGTCTGCGGCGGAAAGTTCGAGGATTTGTTCGGCGGCTTTATTCATCGCAGATATCCGGCTATCCGCGCCCATGGTGATCAGACCGCCGGTGTAGCATTCCAGAATCAGCTGGTTGCGCTCTGCGATGGTGTGGTTCAAGGCTTGGATCATATGGTTGAACGAGCGTCCCAGATTGGAAAATTCATCCTGAGTGCGGATATCGATTGATGTGTCCAAATTACCTTGCGCGATCATGTCGATTAGATTGATCATACGGTTGATTTGTTTTGTGATGTAATAAGCCAGCAGGGCGCCGAACACCGCCGCGACAAGCACCAGCAGTCCGGAGGTCAACATCAGGACGATGAAGGAATCATCCAGCGCCTGTTGCAAGCTTTCGGTTTTTCTGGTGTAATAATCGAATACGTTGAATTGGATCACGCCGGAAAAGATCGGCAGGCAGACCATCAGCACCGGAATGATAATGATCAGCCGCAGCCGGGTGCGCTCTTTGCGCAGGTCCGATTTGCCCGGCCATGACCGCGGCGCTGGATGTTGGGAGTCCGCCGATTTCATCATTCGCTTCTTTTGCGCGGACGCGTCTTTGGCTCCGCCGCGGAAAAATAATGGCGCTGAATTCATCGCGGAGCGAGGACGCGTCTCTTTCGCCAGTTGAACTGCAAGAGTGATTGACGCCCAGCGATATTTAATAATAGAATGTTGATGACACGTGCAACAGGAAAGATCAAATCCGGCGGAATGAATATGAAAGGCGCGGCCGAGGATCAATGAATATCTGGCGCAACTTTTTTTACAGCTTCATCATCTTCTCCGGCATCCTGACGTTGTCGCTGTTGATTGGACAAAGTCAGCAGCTCGACTTCAGCGATTCGCAATCGGCGCTGAACAACAAGGACGTGGCGCGATTGACGTTCGCCGCGCAGAACATGATCGACAAACTGCGTCTGGAGATCACCAGCCGCGGCGACCAGCTGCGCTTTTGGGGCTTGCTCGTTCAACGTCAGCCTTCGGACGCCGATCCTGGCGCTTTGCGTCCGGAGGACGCGGAGTTGAAAAAATTTAACGGCGCAGCGCTCCTGAAGCCGGACGGCTCAACCGTCTGGAGCGTGGGCGACGTGCCTGATGCGTTGCTGCACGCCAGCCAGGATGAGGAAATGTCGAGAGCCCTGAAGCACTCTCGCGGGCTTCAGGAACTGTTTTATTATGATAATTGTTCCGGCGCGGACGGCGCCCGCAAGCTGGTGATGATTCAGCCGTTGACGCGCGACGGCGTGTTCCTGGGTTGGCTGACGGGAGTGTGCGACATTGCGAACCTGATTCGTTCCGTGCATAATATCGAACCGGCGCCCTTTATCCTCGTAATCCGCAAATACCGGGATTACAACTTCGAGTCCGGACGCGGCGCCGATCCATCCGGTTTGACATTGTTCGGCAATGAGCAGCAGTTGAAATTCAGCGACGACCGGCGCCGCACGTTATATCTGCAGATCGGACATCTGCCGCCTTCGCCGGAAGGGCCGTTCGGCGGCGATTGGATGATCAACTGGGCGGCGACGTTCGCCGTCAACCTGGAGGCTTCGCCTCCGCTCACGCCGCATCCAGCCAAAGCCTCGCCGATTTTTCTTCTGGGCTTGCTGGTGTCGCTGATCTCGGGGACATTCACGTTCCTGATTCTCTCGCGCAACGACAAACTCGAGCAGGAGGTGGCTGAGCGCGTGCGCGACGTGCAGACTTCCCAGGAGGAGCTGCGCGCCATCATCGAAGGCGCGCCCGTAGCGATCCTTGGCTATGACGAGTCGCTCAGCGTGATTCTCTGGAATCCGAAATGCGAGGCGATTTTCGGCTATGGCGCGGCGGAGGCCGAGGGGCGTCAGGTGCTGAGCCTGGTGGCTACGGAGAATGAAGATCCGATTCGCGAGATTCTGCGCGAGGGAATTTTCGACGACCTGACCAGTCAAAATCTGACGTGGGAGACGCGCCGCAAGAACGGCAAGATGATCGTTTGCGGCGGCTCGTTCACCACCGTCTCGCATGAGACGGACAGCGAGCGTTTCGCCCTGTTGATCTGCGACGACATCACGGAGCGCCGCCAGCTCGAGGCGGAGCTGGAAAAACACGCCCAGCATCTGGAGCAAATGGTGCATGAGCGATCGGGCGAGTTGGCCGAGTCCGAGGCGCGCTATCGCGAGCTGTTGAGCAATGCGCGCGATTCCATCGTGAGCATCGACGAGCAGCAGAATATCACGCTGTTTAATTTCGCCGCCGAGCGCGCTTTCGGCTATGCGGCGGCGGAGATCATTGGCCAGCCGATTTGGACGATTCTGGAGAAAGGCGAGGGCGCCGGATCGGGCATCACGCCGTTCCTGCAATCGGGTCAGACCTCGCGCGTGGGGATCACCCGCGAAATCCAGGGGCGGCGCAAAAACGGCGACCTGTTTCCGCTGGAGATTTCGCTGTCCGTTTATTCACGCGGCGGGCATACCTACTTCACGGCGATCATGCGCGACATCGCGGAGCGCAAACGGATGGAACTGCGTATGGATCGCATGATCCACGATTTGCAGCACGCCAACCGGGAAATGGAGCAGTTCTCCTATGTCGTTTCGCACGACCTGAAGGCGCCGTTGCGAGCGGTGAAGAACATGAGCCAGTTTCTGGCCGAGGATTGCGGGGAGAGTCTGGATGACACCGGCAAGGATTACCTGCGCCGCATCCAGGATTCCACGCAGCGGATGAGCGAATTGATCGACAACCTGCTTGATCTATCGCAAATCAGCCGCGTCAACAAGCGCCGCTCGCTGGTCAAACTGGATACGCTGATCGACAAGGTGATCGACGTGCTCAAACCCGGCGTCAACGTATCAATCGAGGTGCAACGCGATCTGCCTTTGGTGATGTGCGCCGAGACGAAGATGGAACAAGTGTTCATGAACTTAATTGGGAATGGCATTAAATATAACCAAAATGAAAAAATCGTGATTGAAATCGGATACGAAGAAAAAGATAATGAATACCGCTTTTATGTGCGCGACAATGGAATCGGCATTGATAAAAAATATCAGCAGCGCATCTTTGAGCCATTCCAGCGACTGCATAAAGCTCATGAATATGAAGGCACGGGGATTGGGCTGTCCATCGTGAAGAAGGTTGTGCAGGAGCATGGCGGACGCATATGGGTGGATTCCGAGCCGGAGAAGGGAACGACGTTTTATTTTTCCATGAGCAAGCCCAGGGCTGAAGAACTTCTGGGAACAACGCCGTTGAGATGAGGTGATCTTTATGATTCAGGAAGTGAACATCCTGCTGGTTGAAGATGACGAGAACGACATTCTGGCGATTCGGCGTGCGTTCAAAAAACACAGCATTTCCAATCCGTTGTTTGTGGTTGAGAACGGCGAGGACGCCCTTGACTTCCTGCATAACCGGGGGGAGTACGAGGACGAGAAAGCGCATCCCAAACCGGATTTGATCCTGCTGGACATCAACATGCCGCGCATGAACGGCATCGAATTTCTAAACATCATCAAACGCGACGATAAATTCAAATCGATTCCCGTGGTGATTTTAACCAGCTCGAAGCGGGAATGGGACAAGATCGAGAGCTACAAACTGGGCGTGAACAGCTATATCATCAAGCCGGTCGATTTCGATAAATTCGCTGATTCCATTCTGATGATCAATCAATACTGGTCGATGACGGAATTGCCCTGAGGCATTCCGCGATTGTTTTGAGTTTCCATGAAATTTTTCATACGACATCGAATATTATTGTTATGTTGCGTATCGGGCGCGTTGATTTCGCTTTATCTGCTGGCGGAGGACTATCTGCCCTATCGCGATCCAGTGTGCCACGGATCGCGCTGGTTTGCCTGCGGCGCCACGGAAGCGTTGCTCGGCGTCCCCTGGCTTCAGTCCTTCAACGCCGCTTTGGGGCTGCTCGTTTTCATCGCGCTGGGCCTCATTGCGTTGCGTTTGCCGAAGATGCCCCTGGACGCCGTCAAGCCTCGCCGCGGGCTGCTTTGGCTCTGCAACGCCGGATTGGGGTATGCGTTGCTGTTGCGCGCATTGGAATTTTTTGTCAGCGGCGGAGTTTGTCCCTGGTGCCTGGGCATGTTTTTATGCTTTCTGGGCGCCACGATCTGCGTCTGGTTTGAATGCGGCGCCAGTTTGAAACGGCAAGACGTGACGTTTCTGCCAGGCGATTTTTACGGCGCCAACGTCAAACTGACGATCGTATTGCTGCTGGTTTGCACTATCGGAGTATGCAGCACACGCAAGATGTTGCCGAACACGATGCTGCTTTCGAAGGAGAATTTTTACAAGGCCGGCTTCTTGCCGGACAAGGACGCGGTGTTCAGCCGGGCGGAGAGCGAGGGGACGCCGTGTCTGTTGCTGGTATACGACCAGCGCTGCGGTCATTGCTATCAGCTCTCCCTGGCCATTCAGGACGCCATGCTCAAGCCCTTGATCGCGGAGCTGCCCAAGGCGTCGATGGAGGCTACGGATCCGGGCGCGCTGCGGCTGATGTCTGAAATGGGACGGCTTGCTTATCCTGCGCTGATTGTTTTCGGTCCGGATCATCAACGCTGGGGCGTCATTGTTGGCGAACGGACGCCGGAAAAGCTCAAAGAGGAGTTGAATGAGATTTTACATGCGCGCCGGGAGCAAGACCCTGGCGCGCAGCCGGAGAAAGATGGCGCTCTCATCCATGAATCCTGATTTCGATTTCGTTCCATTGGAATTCGAAGAGTTTCGATCGTCCTGGAGCCGGACGGCGTGGCGAATCGCTTTGGCGCTTGCCGCCTTTGGGCTGCTGGCGACCAGTTTGTCTTACGCGTTGAATCCGCGAAGCGCCGTTCCGCTGCATTTGCATCTCCCGGCGCCATACAGTCTGATTATATTCACAGGATGCTTTTTTCTCGGTTTGGCTTCCCGGCGGTTGTTGACCGACGCGCTGCTCTTGATCGCGCCGCTGGCGGTTATGCCGTTGTATTCGATGACTGAGTTGGGTTTGCGCGCGGGGCTGGCCGGTCTGTTGCTGCGCGCGGCATGGCGTCCGCGCATGCTAAAGTCTTCCTGTGCGCTGACGCCCGCGTTGCTTTTCATGTGCGGCGTGACGCTGTTTTCTCTAGTTTTTAACCTGATTCAAACCAGCGGTTTCTTCAACGGATATCTTTGGCGCATGATCGCGCATTGCTCGGGCTGCAGCGTGGAACTGATGCAGGATTGCACGGAGAACGGTTTCACGACGGTGTTTGCCATGATCAACGCCACAGCCGTGTTTCATTTGGCGCTGTTTCGCGCGCAGGAGGGGGGCTTGCGCCGGATGATCGCCGCTTTGCTCATTGGCGCGCTCGGGGCCAGCGGTTTCGCGATCCTGCAATATTTTTTTCCCGTGGGACTGGTTGAATTTTACAGCGTGTCGGATCAAACGACACGAGTGAACGGCACGTTTACCGATCCGAATACACTGGGCACTTACTTGACACTGACAGCGGGGATTGGCGCGGCGAGCTGGTTCGGGCGCGGCGCGCTTGGTCCGCGCAAGCTGGGCGGCGCCGTGTTCATCGTCTCCGCAATCGCTGTGATCCTGACACGCAGCGACATCGCCTGGCTGGGGATGCTGCTGCTTATCGGTTGGATCGTGCTTTGGAGCTTTGTCAGCGCCGCCGGGCTGACCGTTTGGTTGCGCCGCCGCCGGATTCCGCTGCTGGCCGGCGTGATTCTGGCGTTTTTCGCGTGCTGGGCGCTGATCATGCAGATCAATGTGACTGGCGACAATTTTTACACTGTGCTGGACTGGATGTATCAGGACAATTTCATCACGCGGCTGTTCCGCGGACGATTCGCCATTTGGCGGCGTTGTCTGATGCTGATCGATCTGCATCCGTTTTGGGGCGTGCAGACGGGAAGGTTGTACATGGCGATTTCCGCGATGTGGGCGCCGGTGGCGAGCGAGTGGAATCCCATCTCCGAAAATGCGCACAATCAATTTCTGCAATACTGCACTGAACTCGGTCCGCTGGGCGGCCTGGGCGCTTTGCTGCTTTTCGTGTTGCCGTTCTGGCGCTTGATTCAACTCATGAGCGCCGAATCAGGGCCGCGGCGCATGGGATTCATCGCGCTGGGCGGCGGGTGGCTTGGATGCTGTCTGACGATGACCACCGGTCATCCGCTGATTGTCCGCGAAATGTTGTATGTTTTCGCGGCGGCCACGGCGTTGTTGTATTTACCCATCGAAGCGGACACGGGCGCGGCGCGGGAATCGGCCTTTCGCAAGATCGATCCCTGGCTGCCCGCCTGGGTTGCGTTGCTGCTGCTGCTGATTCCCCTGTCGGTCGATGCGTCGCGTTATACGGATTTCAGCGCTCAACTTTACGGCGCTTCGTGCTATGCGGATTATGATCAGCACATTCTCCGCGCTTGGCCCATGGACCGCGAGGTGCATATCCGCGGCTATAAGACCACGCCGTTGGTTCGTCTGGAAATCTTGCCGAAACTGGCCAGCCCCGAAGAGCCGCTGAACGTCACAGTTCGCATCGGCGATCAGGAATGGAAGGAGGAATTAAGCGGCGGCGGATGGCGCACTTTAGATTGCCCGCTTTCGCGGAGCGTAATGGGCAAGCCGCTGGAGATGACCATCGCTTTTGACCGATATTACTACGAGAAAAACGCCGATGGCGACCGTTCGGAATACGCCCCATACTACGCCGAGTTGCAGCGCATATTTCAAAATTTCAATTTTGAATCCCAGCCCTGAGCGTCTTCGTTCCAGCCCGTCTTCTTCATTGATGACCGATTTCGGGGCAAAACCGCCGTACGGCCGAATTGCCCTTTGGTTGTTAATAGCCATTGACATTCAAGGTTTGTGGCGGCATATTTTAATATTAATGGCTGCGTTGGCGGCCTTATACGAGCGACAGATCCTGTTGATTTCGTTCTAGCGAATGCTCACGGTGCCGTTGATGACGTTGAATGATCGCACGCCTCCCAAACGGAGAAAACGCAGGCGGCCTTCCCGTCTGCGCCGGTCAGGAATGCGCTTGCACGAGCGTATTTTCGCCTGTTTTCGCTTTCTATTCAAAGCCGCTGTGATCTGCGCCGTGTTGGGCGTGGCGGGAGTTTTTGGCGCTCAGCTTTACGCTTATTTGTTCCGCTCGGAGCGATTTCTGCTGCGCAAGGTGGAGTTTTCCGGTGTGAATCTCCGCATTGAGCGCGAGCTGATACGTCTGAGCGAGTTGGATCTGGCGCAGGCGCCGCCCAACCTGATTTTATTGCGTAAATCCGAGCTCTCTCGGCTGTTGCTGCAACATCCCCGCGTCAAGTCGGTGGAACTGCACAAGAGCCTGCCCGACTCCTTGCATGTGAAAGTGCAGCTGCGTCAACCCGTGGCCGTGGTGATGGGCGATGCATTGTATTTGCTGGATCGTGAGGCGATGGTGATCGGACTGCTGCTGCCGGACGAGTCGCGGTATTACGATCTGCCATACATCACTGGTCTGCATCACAGCCAGGTGGCGCTTGGTGAGACGATCCAGCATGAATCGTTGAATTGGACGCTGGCGGCGATCGATCAGCTCTCGCGCGTCAATCCTGCGTTGTTGAAGCGGTTTTCCGAGTTTTCATTCGAGCGCGGCGGCGTGATCACCGCGCGGTTGAAAGGCGGGTTGAAGGTGCTCTTCGGCCATCAGCCGCCGTTGGAAAAAATCGTCGCGCTGGAGCTCTTCCTGGAGAAATATCAGGCGGAAGCGAAGGATAGCAGCTACGTGGATTTGCGCTTCGACAATCAGATCGTCTATTTGCCCAAGTCCGCGCAGCCCTGACGATATTCCTGAAGACGATGATGAAATAAACTGCGGCGTCCAATTTTTTGGGCGCCGGATCTGCGCCGGAAGACGCTAAACGAACCGGCGCGCTGGATCCTGAGCGACACGCATGAGTCCGAGTTCCGCACATTCCGCCCCGATCGTCGCCGCGCTGGATATCGGCACGACGAAGATTTGCGCCATTATCGGATCGAGAGACGATGACGGTTCGATTCGCGTGCTGGGCATTGGCGCGCATCCCTCGAAGGGGCTGGCGCGGGGCATGGTCGTTGATTTCGACGAGGCCGTCGAGAGCATCGAGAAGGCGGTCAGCCACGCCGAGCAGATGGCCGGCTGCGTTGTAGAGGACGTCTATGTCGGCATCGCCGGCGGGCATATGGCCAGTTTCAACGCCGCGGCGGAAATTCAGATCGACAACGCCATGCGCGGAGTGGACGAGAAAGACATCGAGGCTGTCGTGGAACTGGCCCGGCGATCGATCGATCTGCCGAAAAATCACGAGATCATCCAATGCTTCCGCGAGGAATACTTCTGCGACGGCGTGCCTATCGCCAATCCCGAAGATCGCAAATGCCACACTCTCCGGGTACGCTGCCATATCGTCACCGCCGCCGTGACTTCAGCCCAGAACATCGCGCACTGCGTGCAACTGGCCGGGCTGCGCGTGGCCGATTTGCTGGTGGAGAGCGTAGCCTCGGCGTATAGCGCGCTGAACGAAAACGAGAAAGAACTCGGCGTGCTGTTGATTGACATCGGCGGCGGCACGAGCGACCTGGCGGTGTATCAGGAGGGCAAAATCCGCCATTCCAGCTGCATCCCGTACGGCGGCGACGACATCACCAACGACATCCGCAAGGCGCTGAAGATTTCGCGTTTTGACGCGGAGAACCTGAAGAAGAAATCCGGCTGTTCCTATGCGCGGATGGTGCAGGATGATGAGGAGGTGGAGGTCAATGAAATCTTCAAGGAAAAGCGCTGCAAGGTCCAGCGGCGTTTTCTGGCGCAGGTGATCCAGGCCCGCTGCCAGGAGATTCTGCAGCGCTGCCTCGACGACGTGCGCGCATCGGAGACGCCTTTCACGGAAATCAGCGGCGTGGTGCTGACGGGCGGCTCGTCGCTGCTGGGACGCCTGCCGGAACTGACCGAGCGGATGTGCGGATTGACCGTGAAAATCGGCCAGCCGCAGAATATTAAAGGCATGAGCAGCATCGTTTCCAGCCCGATTTACTCCACGGGAATCGGCTTGCTGGCCTATGGATTGAAAAACCCGCCAAACCGGGAGTTGACAGGACTGCAGTTGGTGGACAAAATAAAGCTGTTTTTCCGGCGTTTGATCAATTGGTACGATTAACGGCCATTATTCTAAAAAGACCTCCATCCGGCGATCCGGTTGCGAGAGGGAGACAGTGTCATGACGGACGTCCCGTTTGAAGTGGTCAGCGACGAACCGCGCGCGGCGGTGATCAAGGTCATCGGCTCCGGCGGCGGCGGCTCCAACGCCGTGGACAGCATGATCAAGCACGGCATCGACTCCGTCGAGTATTTCGTGGTGAACACGGATGCGAAGGCGCTGAGCCGTTCGATGTGTCAGAACAAGATTCAGATCGGCGTGGAGATCACCAACGGTCTTGGCTCCGGCGGCGATCCGGCCGTGGGCAAGACTTCCGCCGAGGCGGCCGAGAATCAGCTGCGCGAAGCGCTGGCCGGCGCCGACATGGTTTTCCTCACGGCCGGGTTGGGCGGCGGCACGGGCACGGGCGCGAGTCCGGTCATCGCGCGCATCGCCAAGGAGATCGGCGCGCTGACCGTTGCGATCATGACGAAGCCGTTTCGCTTTGAAGGTCCGCAGCGCATGCGCAGGGCGATGCAAGGCGTGGAGCAGCTACGGGAGTTCGTCGACACGCTGATCCTGATCAGCAACGACCGGCTGCTGGAAGTGATCGACCGCTCGGCCACGCTGGTGGACGCGTTCAACATCGCCAACGGCGTGCTCTGCCAGGGCGTGCAGAGCATCAGCGACCTGATCAGCGAGCCGGGATTGATCAACGTGGATTTCGCCGACGTGCGCACGATCATGGGCGGCACGCATGGCGCCGTGATGGGCATCGGCGTCGGCCGCGGAGACGATCGCGCCGTGGAGGCTGTAAACAAAGCCTGCGCCAGTCCGCTGCTCGACAAGATTGTGATCGACGGCGCGCGCGGCGTGCTGATCAGCATCTGCGGCGGACCGGAACTCAAACTGCTCGAAGTCAACGAGGCCATGACGCTGGTCTACGAAAAGGCCGATCCCGAGGCGAACATCATCTTCGGCGCCGTGATCGATGAGAAAATGAAGGACGAGGTGCGCGTGACGATCATCGCCACGGGTTTCCTGGATGACGAAGCCGACGCCTTGCCCGGAAAATCGAAATACGCCGCGCCTCAAGCGCAAGCGAAATCCTCCGAGGTTCAGGACGAAGCGCCGCGACAGCCGCTGAAGTCCCCCACCTCTCCTGTCTCGCTGAAATCGAAACTGGAGTCGATGATCGGCAAAGAGGCTTCGCCGCAACCGAACGCCAAGGCTCGTCCGGAAGCTCCCAAAACAAAGGAAACCGATACATCCTCCGTTCCAACTCCGACGCCTTCCGATGTGAAAATCGGCACGGCGGAGATCGAGATGGATTTCACGGATGAGGATGAAGAGAGCCCGCAAGAATCCAAGCAGGCCTCGGACAATGAGGATCCGGACATCCCGGCTTATCTGCGCAACAAGGACCTACTGGACTGACGCGTCGCTATGGAGCGAGATGCTGCGGACACATTTCAATAAAGCGAAACATAAAAGAGCGCTTTTTACGCGGCTTGCTATCGCGCTCTTTCTGCCATTGCTGGCGGCTCATACGCTGGCGCTGGATTGGACCAGCGCCAGCGTTCGCACGTTCGAGGCGAATGGCGAGCTTTATGCATACGTCACGCAGTACGGGGATTTTTTCCTTAAAGGAAAACTGCGTGAGTTTTCGGACGTGCCGGATACCCCGCCGGATGATTGTTTCGTTTTTTTTGATTCATCTCCGCTCGCCGTCATCAATGCCGCCACGGGCGATTTATCGTTGCGGGGCAAGGTGATTCATCAACCCTATATTGTCGATAACCAGTCGTTGAAGTTAAAATACTATAATCGGGACAATGAGATTGTCGCGGCGTTCTCCGAACAGGGCGATCTGTACTTACGGGGGCATGTATTATGTGACAATGAATATCAGGACAGCTCGTTATCTCCCGATGTGCTGTTCGCTCAACGATCCCTATCCGTGCGGCTTCGCTGCGAGAATCAAATCAATCCAGACTGTGTAGATCCAAATACTCTACCGCGCTTGTCATGGACGGTGGACTACAATCACCTCGTGCAGCCTGGCTTGAGCGACATCGTTCAAACCGGATATGAAATACGAGTCTATCACAATGCGATATTGATGGCGATGGACGGCCTTGGAGCGTTGGGCTTCAAATTAAATACATATCTTTATCAGCAGCGGAACGACGATACGTTTCAATCTGTTAATATACCATTGAACATCAACGAGTTGATTCCAGGAAAAAGATACTATTGGAAGGCGATTATTTCATATTCCGCCAAAATCAATGGCGCGCCAGTTAAGTTTCAATTAGATAGTTATCAAAGCAATCTGTATTATACTGCACGCGAAAGCCGGGAATCCTGGTTCGAAACGGGATTGCAGCATAGTACAACATCAACGCTGACGGCTGATAATGACTGGTGCATCGGCGACAATGATCCGATTGAATGGCTTGGCGCCGCCAAGCCCAGCGACGAATTCAAGCGCATTGATCGCTTGGGCGTGAAGTCGGAATATTATGCGTTCAATGCGGATAAGGATGCCGATGATCCGGAGAATAAAGGTTATCCGCATTATTTCATTCTGGACATGGCCCGGCGGCAGGACAGTATAAAAGAAATACATCTCTATCCTGCGCAGTGGTTTCGATACAAAGCCAATAAACTCCAACTCGAAAACGGCCGGCGTCACAAGGATTTTCTCAATCAGTATTTCCTGTTTCCCATAACGCATGACATGGATCAATCGGGCCATTTAAAGATACAATCGGCGCGCGATGAGACATCGTCCTTTAGGGTGGTCGGCGATTATCAGGTCATCGCGCCGAACGAAAATCAGCCTTATGCCAAGATTGTATTTCAAGACGCCCTGGACGGCGTGCGATACATTAAATTGTCCTTCTGTAAACTTGCCAAAGCCGGAGACGGAGCTTACGGAGTCGCATTCGCTGAGATTGAGGCGTATAAGCAGGGCGCTACGGCGACAAATCCTGCAGCATATGCCAAGAACAATAATATATTATTGAATGAGAATGATGATCCATCCGGACCGATTGTTATTTGTTATTCCGGATTTTATAACCTTGATCCGGCTACGCCATCAGAGGCGGCGCAATACGATATTTCCCGGACGCAGTTTCCCTATCCGGCCCAATGGGATCCGCGAAACGCCAATGATGGAACGCGTATTACCACTGCATATCCCGGCGGATCGGTTGTGTTTAGAAGAAAGTTGCCGCCACCGGTCGATCCCGGCAGACAGTATTTATATATCTCTGCCTTAGGATTGTACGAGGCCTTTATTGTGCAGATGAATGAGGCGGGCGGAATTGATCACATCGTTCGGATCGGCGATAATCAATTGGCTCCGGAATGGACTGATTATAAATCGCGCGTTCAATATCAGAAATACGATATAACCGGCATGTTGTCCGGAGAGAACGATTATATTTATGTGACGCTTGTGGATGGCTGGTATGCGGGGCTGCAAGGCCCGATGGAATGGCGCCGTAGTTACGGCGAGTCGCCGAAGTTTATTATGCAGATTCGTAATTATGATGAGAACAAAGATCTGGCGCCAGGCGCACCGTGGTGTATATCGCATAGCGGTTCTCGCAAGCTGGGCGACGAGTCAAGGGGCGCCTGGGAGGTCGCGTATAACGGGCCGATTCGCGCGTTTTGTCATTATCGCGGCGAGGTTTGGGACGAGGACAAGGCTGACTTCAATAACTTGATCTTTACGACAAACGGGATCGAATCCTGGCCGGTTACGGATGTCAATTCACGTGCGAAGCCGATCGTGAAAATGCAGCAGGAGTATCGCCATCGCGATGGCTTGGAATCAAATCCATATGATATTAATTATTTCGCTGAGGAAGATTTGCATCACTCTATATCGTTGCAACCACAATCGTATCCGCCGATGAAATTCACGCAACTCATGACGCCGGTCCGTCCCGCCTGGCGGCAGGATGACGGCGCCTGGGTGTTTGACTTTGGGCAAAATATCGTGGGACGGCCCAGAATGAGATACACTGTTCCGGCAAACACGTTTTCCGAAGTTGGCATCGTTTTCGCGGATTTCCTGAGTCAGGAGGGCGAGAAGAATAAGATCTATCTTGCATGCAACAAAGGCAATTACGCGATGGATCTATGCAAGAAAGATAATTCGCAAGGCGCTGAACCTTATATCGTCGATTTTCAGCCGCGGTTTTCCCGGCATCCGTTTCGATACATGGCGGTGTATGGCTTGGAAGAGACGCCTGCCGCCGATCCAAACTTTATTATTGAAGCCTATGCGTTGCATAACGCCCTTGAACGGACGATTGATTTCGAGTGCTCCTCGCGGGATCTTAATCAATTGATGCGCAATATCATGTGGACGCAACGAAACGCGCTGATGGGGATGGTCGCCGATTGCAGCAATCGGCAGGAGGCGCTGAGTTATGCGAATAACAATTTCATGCAGACGTCGATGTATAATATGAACATGGCGCCGCTTTACCGGAAAGTGTTGGGCGACTTTTTCGACACTCGCAGAGGGACCGAGTTTTCATTGTTCGCGCCAACGGTGTCGCGCAATCATTTCATGTGGAATTTTCACGGATGGTCGGATGGCGTGTTTGAAATCCCCTATTATTTATATGTTAATTATGGCGATGATGAAGCTATCCAAAGTGATAGTATTTTCGATGGATTCAGGGATTATCTGGATCATGTATTAAGCGAGAATACAGGGCTGATTAGTTATAATGAAGATACGTTGTGGGACCCGGGGTATTATTATTCCCGGCATTTTTTCGCCAGCGATTGGTTGAATGAATCATCGATATATACGACGCCATCCGTGAAAAACGGCTGGGGCGATCATCTCGGGCCGCCCACGAGCCAAAGCGCCACTGACTATGAACTGACCGGGATGGCGTTCATCGCGGATGATTGCCGCAAAATGCACCTGATGGATTTGATTAAAAACGGGTCGCAGAGCCTTGAAGGCAGCGTTCGATTGCATGCGACGTATGGCGAGCTGTTTGAGCGCATAAAGGCCGTTTTTAAGCAATGGTACACGCCCGATTCAATCGCCAGCGGCCACGTGCGCAACAGCAAAACGGATAACAGCCTTGTCCATACGCAAGGGGCGTATGCGCTGCCAGTGTTCTTGGGGCTGCTTGACGACGTTTCCGGGATTTATGCACTCCGGCTGGCGCAGATTATCATGAACTGCCGATATGACCCTGCGTTGAATCAACATCTGACCACGGGCAATCACGGCGCCTGGCGGACGATGCGCGTCCTTGGGGATTCCGGCCAGTTCGCCGCGGCTTATGCGGCGTTGTTTCAGCGCGGTTGTCCGGGGTGGCTGTATATGATCGATCAGGGCGCGACAACGGTTTGGGAGCGTTGGGATACGATGCTGGAAGACCGGACAACGAGCGATTCCGGCTATCCGGTTCCCTTTGCGCGGCCGGTGATGAATTCCGCCAGTCATCCGATGTTTTGCGGCGTGGGCGAATTTATTTACCGTTATATCGGCGGATTGCATCCGGACGAGGAACTGATCAATGATAATGGCGAGTCGCGCAATGTTCAGGGGTATAAAGAGTTTATGGTGAAATTCAGGCCGTCCGTGGAGCATGGCCTGACTCGCGCGCGGACCGAATATCAATCGGCTCATGGGCGTATCGTGATTCAATGGGAGTTGCAGGGCGCGACGGATGACAGCGAGTTGCGCTTGAATGTCGCTGTTCCGCCGAATGCATCGGCGAAAATCTGCATGCCTGCTCCCGGCGGCGCCAATTATATCGTCACGGATCAAGCGAAGCACCAATTCGCTTCTGGCGGTATGGATGAAGATTATCTGGAGTTTACGGTGGGATCTGGGCGTCACGAGTTTATCCGCGCGTTAGTTCCTTAGCATGAAAAGGCAGTGAAGGTTTTCATGCGCTTTGGCGCGTCAGCCTAGTAGAACAGCGTGTATTCCTCGCCTTTGAATTCCACGACGACGGATTCGCTTTGAATGTCGATGATTTTAAGGCCGCGGATTTCGTCGCCGATATAGACCACTTGCTCGCAGACCATGGCCTTCGGCGCCTCTTTGCTCCAAATGATGCCGTTGATCGTCACTTCTTCGATGCTCTCGATGGGCTTGGCGCCGCGGCTGTAGATCACTTTGCGTTTCGGACGCTGACTCGTCCCGGTTTCTTCCTGCGGCGCTTCGTCCTGGGCGTCGGCTTGTGTTTTTTCCTGAACTGCTTCCGCTTCGGGCGTCATCTCGAAATTCAGCTCCACGATTTGCATCGGGACTTCATTTTCCGGCGCGGATGCGTCTGCGTCCGCCGATTTCGGCGTCGCCTCAGTGTGCGCGATCGGAGCTTGATCCGGCGGCTCTTCTGCAGTGATGGCCGGAGCGTCTGCCGGCGTCGTATGAGGCGCGAGCTCTTTGTTCAAGGTTTGAGGCTGCTGAACTAAGGCAGGAGCGGCGAGCTGCGGCGCTGTGCGGGATGCGCTGATTGTCATTTGATACAGCAGCATGCCGCCGACGCCCGCCAATGCGATGATGGCCAGCGAAACAAGGACCGCGCCTGCGAAAATCAGGGCGCCGGTGTTTCCTCGCGCGGCGGAATGTTGCTGCTCTTCGCGCTCCGGTGCTTCTGTCTCGTCGTCGCCGCCTTGCTGGTAGGCCAGCTCGTTGTAAAGCTGGGAATCCTCCGTCGCTTGCTCCTGATCGCGTTCGCGTTTCGCCTTGGACAATGCATTCAGAATGATGCTCATAATGGCAGTTCCTCCCCTTCGGTCAGGCGGGGATGATCGGCATGAAAGAGCAGCGAGAGATACAACGCGGTCCTGGCGTCGATTTCACCCGTGGCCTTGAGCTGGTGATAACGCTGAAAACGGATCAGCGCCTCTTCGGTGAAACGTCCATAGTTGCCATCCAGCGCGTAATCGTAAAATTTGCGCTCCTTGAGCGCTTGTTGCAGTTTCTTCACGCGTTCGCCCTCTTCGCCGCGCAAGACCTGATTGAGCCGCAACTGGTCGAAGTAAACGACGCGCACCGTCGCCACCCGGCGCGAAAGCCAGCTGCGCTGCACGATGCTGCAGCCCCAGATCGGATCGTGGATCGTGATCGCTTCGCCTTCCATGCGGCGCAACACAACCCACGGCGAGAGTTGATCCTGCCCTTCCGGCGTGATTTTCAACAGCAGCGGCACGTCGTAAACCAGGGCTTTCTCCAGCCCCTCCTCCGCGTCGAACCACGCCACGCCCAAGCCGTAATTGGCGGCCAGTAAATCAAGCTCCGCCATTTGCTCGGCATCGCGTTCGTGCAGATCGCCCATGTTCGCCGGACGCACCCGCCATACGGAGAGCAAGCTCAAAACCGCGGCCGCCTGCGTCTGGTACGGCTCCATGACTCGCAGGATTCCGTTCTCATCGTACTTCCAGGCGGTGTCCTGTGTCACGGGATTTTTACGCGGCTCCGGTTTCGGCGGTTCTGGCTCCGGCAGGTCGATGGCGATGCGGACGTATGACGAAGCCGCGTTCTGCGCCTGCGCCGTTGCCGTCGTCGCGCCCGTTTCCAACTCCGGCGGCAGGGCGATGACCACCGGCGGACGCGCCGCCGCATCGCTTTCAATTCCGGAGTCATCCGCCGCGCCGCCGATTTTTGCCAGCAGTTCATTCACGCCCATGTCGCGGCGGGACATCTCCTGCAGTCCGTAATACGCCCCGCCTCCCGCGGCGATCAGCAGCAGCGCCAAGGTCAGCGGCAGCCAGAACCGGCGGCGTTTGCTTTTTGGCGCGCCGCTCTGAGCGCGCCGCCTTGATCCTTTGGACGCGCGCGAGTCGTCAGCCCGCTTGCCTGTGATCTCCGACACGGCCTGGCGCACCATGCGCTCGTCCACGATGTACGAACTCGCCACGTACGCCGCCATCAGCGCGTTGTCGCAGACCACGTTGATCTTGCGCGGCACGCCGGCGCTGTGCTCGAAAATCCGCCGCAGCGCTCCGGGCGTCCAATTGATTTCGATCTTCGCCTGCGCCCGGTTCAGCCGGTGCCGGATATACGCCGGGACTTCATCCTCCGGCAGCGGTTTAAGGTGGTAGCGCACGGTGATGCGCTGATTGAGCTGCTCGAGCTCCGGCAGCGCCATGATGTCGTTGAGCTCCGGCTGACCCATCAGCACGATCTGGATCAGTTTCTCGCTTTCGGTCTCCAGGTTGCTGATCATGCGCACCTGTTCGAGGGTTTCGGGCGCCATATTCTGCGCCTCGTCGATAATCAGCACGCATGTGCGGCCCTGGTTGAAGCGCTCGAGCAAGTAGATATTGAGCGCATCGATCAACCCCTTCTTTGTCTCCGCCGTGCTGTCGATGCCGAAGTCGTCGTTGATCGCGCGCAGCAGTTCGATGTCCGTGAGGTACGAATTGAAAATCACGGCGAATTCGATTTCCGATTCGCCCAGGTCGCGCAGCAGCGCGCGGCACACGGTCGTCTTGCCCGCGCCGACGTCGCCGGTGAGCATGATGAAGCCCTTGCGTTCCTGAATGCCGTAAAGCAGCGCCCCGATCGCCTCGCGGTGCTGCCGGCTGAGGTACAGGAAACGCGAATCGGGCGTCAGGTTGAAGGGCGCCTCTTCCAAGCCGAAAAATTTGTTGTACATCGCCTCGCTGGTTTACCGTCTTTAAAAAGATTAAACGCCGTCAGGGCCTTCGGCGCTTGCCAGAAAAATTCAACATGAGCGCAGCCCCGCTGTAAAGTGCGGAATGCCTTGTCTTTTTGATTGATTCCGCCGAAACTACGTCCATGATAGCGCTCGAAACGCTGGATGCCGGCGTGATTTTGCCGGTTTTTAATTTTTCCATGAAAGATACTGATGAACGCACTTCCTGTCATCGCCATTGTCGGCCGCCCGAACGTGGGGAAATCCACGCTGTTCAACCGCATTTGCGGCTCGCGCAAGGCCGCCGTGCTCGATACGCCTGGCGTCACGCGCGACCGCAATTACGAGGAATGCGAGATCGGCGGACGCGGATTTATCCTGATCGACACCGGCGGCTATGACCCGGACGAGGATTCATCGCTTGCGTTCCATATGCGCGAGCAGATCGCAATGGCTGTAGAGGAGGCGGACGCTATCATCCTGATTGTGGACCGCATGCAGCCGGACAATCCGATCGACCGCGAAATGGCGGAGAAACTGCGCCGCAGCGGCAAGACGTGCCTGCTCGCGGTGAACAAGTGCGACAACGTGCAGCAGGAACAGGAGGCGTGGGGTTTCACCGAGTTGGGCGTGGGCGAGGTTCATCCGGTGTCCGCGCTGAATGGCGCGGGCGTGGCCGAGTTGCTGGAAAACGCGCTGGAGTCGCTGCCGCATGTGGAGGCGCCGCCGAAAGATGAGGACGCGCTGAAGATCGCCGTGGTCGGCCGGCCGAACGTGGGCAAGAGCACGCTGGTGAACCGCATTCTGGGCGCGGAACGGGTGATCGCCGATTCCACGCCTGGCACCACGCGTGACGCCATCGACATGCCCTTCACACGCGACGGGCGCAATTACGTCCTGATCGACACGGCGGGCATCCGGCGGCGCGGCAAGGTCGAGCGCGGAATCGAGAAACTCAGCGTGATGAGCGCGCTGATCAGCCTCAAGCGCTGCGACGTAGCGCTGATCCTGCTCGACGCCGAACGCGGCATCACCGACCAGGACACGCACATCGCGGGCTACGCCGAAGAAAGCGGCAAACTGCTGATCTTCATCGTGAACAAATGGGACGCTGTGCCGGACAAGGACAATTCAAGCGCCGGCGACTTCGTCAAAAAAATCCGTCAGGAATTCAAATTTCTCCAGTGGGTTCCGATCCAGTTCATCAGCGCCAAAACCGGCGACCGGGTGGGGCGCATCTTCAAGATCATCGACGAGCTCATGCCGCAGTACGACTGCCAGATCCCCACGTCGCAGGTGAACGACGCGATTCAGCAGGCGCTGATCGATCATTCGCCGCCGATGCGCCGCGGCCTGCGGTTGAAGATCAAGTACGCCTGCCAGACCGGCTCCAAACCGCCGATCTTTTCGCTCTTCGTCAACGATCCTGGCCTGATCCACTTTTCCTATCGTCGCTATCTGGTCAACAAGTTGCGCGAATCCTTCGGCCTGACCAACGTCCCCCTCTGGCTCGCGCTCAAACGCAAGTCAACCAATCGCTACGTAAGCGATGAGGATTAAAGCGCAACATGACATTGAGTGAAAAATCTGGATTACGAGGATAAGTGGCAGCATCAAACGATCGCAACAGAAGTTGCTTGCAACCTTCTATCATTTATTTTATATTTAGAACATGAAAGATCGGTGATTCCGAGTTCGTCATCTCACCGGAAAAAGAGATTTTACCCAATCCCTCTCCAGCCGGATCAATAAACTGCACTCCATTTTCCATATAGATCTCTTGATTTGCAGCTATCGAAAATGAAAATGTGTAATTAAATTTTGGCGATTTTGGCAACCGAATGCCTTCGATTATCATTTTTCCAGAATAGCTCGGATGAACTTTAACTATTCGCACTTGATGAGTGCCCGCATCTTCCGCATTGCCAGATAACTCTATGCCAAGAAACAGTGGTTCTTGTATGCTATTATCCAAGATGATCGAAAACATGTGATGGTTGTCTGCATATCTGCCTTCATATTTTATCTCACGAACAGAAAGAGTTCTATCCATATTATGCAACATTCCCCGCCAGATCGTTTGCGAAACCACTTGATTGTCAAATTCATTAAACACCATGAGAGGCGTTAAATCCTGTATATCGCCTTTCTCGTCACAGAGTTGCAAATGCAATATCTGATTTTCCTTGCTAGTATATGCTTTTTTTAATTCAAGTTGTAGCTTTTCATAATCATTGATCTTCTCTATAGCATTAAGACCCCACCGATCTTCTGGAAGTCCTATAATATTGAAGCGCAATGGAATCCCCGGCATATTTTGTTTTATATAAAACTCCGTATGAGCGTCCACGATATTTTCAATCATTAACGGTTTTGGAATAAAGCTTACTCGGCCTATTATATCTGCAAAAACTGGCAGATGCTGAGAGCCCATATTGGTGACGACATTTATGGTTCCAAATTTTTTGCCCACTGAAAGTTTATCATCATTTATTGCAATTTTTATTATATCGTTCTCGAAATCACACTCGACCCAATCCTCCAAAGTTTCTACTTCTTTAATACATACGGAGTCAATGCGATCTTTAAGGATGCCAATGCTAATAGGTTTGGGTATTTCCCATGAACCGAATCGACCAAAATAAACCTTATTCATTGTCAAACCAATTGGCGAAATGTAGTTAACATGGATTTCAATCAGTTCTGTCGATTGAATTATTTCATTTTTGGCAGAAACACTGGAATAATAATTTCGTTCTCCATATTCATCAATAGGAGGTGTTATTGATAATGTAATGGAGGATACCTCATCTGGAAGGAGGATTGTTCCCTCGCCTTGAGAAGCGATACAACCACAGGAACTCTCTATAGATTCGATTGTAACCGTATGTGTTGAAATGTTTTTTATCTTAAATTGTTTTATTATCTGATGATGACCATTAATTGCAACGTTTCCTAAGTCTATCTGGTTTGGCGTTATTTCTATTAGGTGTGGTCTTTCATACGTTTCATCCGAAGATTTCTCAACCGATGCACTTATTGGAAAATTCTTGAGGATTATTCTATCCAAGTCATAAGTGATAGGAGGCAAGCGAAGCGCCACAGAATTACTGCTTTCCAAGAGATACTCAATATCTTCTAATTGATATGTTGGCGGATCAATGATTAAGCACTGCTTTGGATTGTTAAATCCTAATGTGACCACAAAATGATCACGTTGCTGAGTATGCAACGAAACAATGCAGGGACGGCCGCCATCTCTCAAATGAGAACTCTTGATTTTTATTCCCTCACACTCAATGCCATAATTTTCAATTAAGCGCTTGAGATCCAACAGGGAGTTCGATTTTCTTCGTTGATTCTGAATCTGTTTTGCAAGACTGTTTAGCGATACATCTACATCATATAATTTCAAAAGAAAATATGAACATCGAACGCCACACGGTAAATCGGCAATACTAACAACAGCCGGATCATTGCCCCAGGCAAACGCCCAGCTCAATGAATAAAATATAACCAATATACTGTTTCTATTTAACATCAGCTGCTCGCTTTCTTCCATAAATAAGAAATGAGATAACGCCAACAATTACAAGTGAAATGAAAGTGACTATAAACAAAATATATTTTACTCTATGTTTTTTCTTTATTTCAGGATTATTGTCTTTAATTTTATTCATTCCCCTGATCTGATTTGCAAGATTTGCAATTGCGTCAACGTTTTCATCATGCGGTATATGTGACGTCTCTGCTTTCTGATATTCATTCTCTTTGCGATCCAAGTTTACATCATCGTCCAATTTAAGCGTTGCTGGAAATTTGAGTTTGCTTACGCTTTCGCCTATAATGTAATCATATACATCAGTGTCAGGCGGAAAATGTGGATCAAATATGCTGTCATCAACTTCTTTTAGAACCTTAACACCCGTGATGATCGAACGCGTCTCAACGGCGGGGATAAATTCAGTAGAGGCACCCTCATGTATAGGAATATATGAAATTGATGAATACTCCATCGGCATATAAACCGCTCCATATAACCCCTCGATCGCATCTACCTTATCAACTGAGCCTTTATTTATTACATTCCCATGCTTATCTGAGATATTATATGAAACTGGAAGGTATTCGTATCGGGCGTCAAATATATACTTTGCAATATAGTTTTTCCATGCAGTAAATTCAATTATGACCTGATCTTCAGAAAATGATATGATGGCGGTTTGTGCGTTATCTTCAAGCCATTTATACAGTTCCTTATTCATTAATGTCGTATAAAATGGATCCAATGTTTCTTGAATCAAATTGCTCTTTGATTGAGAGACCGTGCCATGCTTTTTATCAGGATAAAAAACAGATTCAACGCTGCCATTCCATCGCCGCAAACTCTTTCCTGCCACATCTTCTCCCTCGGGCAAATAATCAACCTCCTCGATATACTGTTTCTCATGGTGATATATCATTTTAAGATGCACTTTTTGATCGATTCGGTCTTGATCGGCGTAGCCAAGTTTTGATGGATATGTTTCACGTAAATATCGTGTCGCATATTCAGTTCTTGTCTGTATTTGCTCAATGCTATATTCAAGCGCAGGAATTGATTCTTGTCGTTGTTTTAAGCGGAAAACTATTTGCTCGATAAGGTCCGGTGAATGTTCAGCATCAGTCCACGCATTAGTGATAATTGAAACAGTAATAAAAAAAACACATATGAATCTCATAGATCATAACCACCATTATATTTGTTACACGGCGTGCGCATAGACTGCAATCTATGCGCGCGCCGTGTTTTTCTTTTAATGCATCAAAGGATCAATTCATCGTCGTTAGCATGTTAAGTGGTTTTCACAATCCATATATGGGATATGAATGCAGCCCCAAAAGCCCGTAACGGCGCATTTTCCATTTTCACAATCCACATCTGCATGTTGGCATGCATACCATTTCCCACACCAGATTGTCGTAATCGCCTCACAATTCGGATCTGGGCTTTGATTGGGGCCTATACAACGCTTTTGCGCTGTAAAATCTTTCTCGCATTTTGTGATCGACCATACTCCAGAAAGACAATCATCCTGTGAACTACAAGAAGCACCCTCTGTTGAACCTCCAACAATTGTATGCCCGCACACATTCATCTTGAAGACACATGTTGGGCCGCACGTAGCTTCTGCGACAATAGTATCAAGTTCTGAATCAGAAACTGCATTCGAGGTAATCATTGCTTGAGTGGCATATAAGAATATACCGCCAATTGCAATAAAACATGCTAGCTGTACCTTTTTTTTCAATTTCATGTTTGACCTCCTTGGTCATTATAATAATGTTAGATTACCGTACAAGACGATAAATTTATTACTGCACCTTATTCACTTCAAATTATGCTGCAATAGTGGCCATCACAGTTTCGGACCAGGGGCCGGGTTCTTGCCGGGTGTTGACCCAGCGGGCGGCCCACCAGGCGGGCTTGCCGGCGTCTTCGGCTTCGAAATGATAGACGTATGGCGTGGCGGAGTCGTACGCGACGTATTGC
>JAFGJS010000031.1 GCA_016928995.1 Candidatus Sumerlaeota bacterium
AGGCCTCGCTTGAAAAGGAATGGGAGTCATTTCTCATCTCCAAAACATAATCTCCCATAACTCCCGTAGCTTCGTCAAGATGCGCCCAGTCAAATTCGCGAGAAGTTTTGAAAGTTAAATCGCCATCTATCAATTGTGTTTGCTGACGGGCGCTCCGCTGAATGCAGGCATTAATCAGGCGTGTTTTCCTTGTTGAATTCATCCTCCAGGCAGCGCTGGAAGAAATCGAGAATCGGCGCGCGGTATTCCCGAAGCGGCATCCGCAGCCCTTCGAGGTGATTCATCCCATCGATCAGGATCAATTCCTTCGGCTTCGGGGCCTTGTCAAAAAGTTCCGGCGACATGCGACAGGGAATCACGTTGTCCGCCGTGCCGTGAATGAAGAGCACTGGCGCACGCAGCTCGTCTACATAGTCGATCGGATGCAATCCCGGCGACAGCAACAGGTATGGCAAAACCGGCGCCAGCGGAGCAAGGATGATCGAACGCAGCATCACGCTGCGCGCAATCGCATAGTAAGACGTGAATGTCGATTCGATCACAATGCCGCGAATGTCGTCGCGGTTCGCCGCTTCGACAATCGTCATCGCTCCGCCCAGCGATTGCCCGAATAAAAGCAAGCGCTGCGGATCAACATCGTCCCGCGACTTGACATAATCAATCGCCGCCTTGACGTCGCTCTGTGCGCCTTTGCGCGTGATCCGGCCTTGCGACTGGCCATATCCGCGGTAGTCAAAGCAAAACACCTGATAGCCGTTCTCGACGAGAAACAAAGTCAACGGAAAGTGATTCGTCACATTGGCGGCGTTGCCATGCGCATGCACGACCGTGGCGATGGGCTGCTCATTTCCGGATGGCATCAGCAAAAAGCCGTGCAACCGGTTCCCATCCGCATTGGAGAAATAGACATCCTCATACTTAAGGCCCATCTCGCGCGGATGGGCGTATATCGCGCGCGAGGGAACATAAAAAAGCCGATCCGCGCAACCGTTCAGCATCAGCGCCGCTCCCAGCGTAATCACCGCTCCGATGGCCCACTTGCGTTGACGGGCGGTCAGGGGCATTTTCAATCTCCTGCTGTATTTAGCGGGAATATAGTTGACTGGAATCCCGTTTTCAACATGAATAGCCCACGTGACTAATGCTGGAGCAGCCTATTCAAGCGATGCTGAAATCACCGGAATCGCCGCCTGACAGTGCCAAGACGCCGCGCCCCTCGCTATGGATGACGGGAGTGATGACGGCGTTGCACTTCCTGATCATAGGCTATCAGCTCGGCGCATCCGATCATCCGTTGTATCTGCCTTACGTGCCGCGCTATTTCGGCGACGCCCCCGCTTTCGATTACGATTATTACTTTCCATTCGGCGAACATGTATACACCACGTTGTGGATCGCAATGGCGCCGTTGATCCGCTGCTTCGGCTGGGAATGGCCGGTGTTCATGCTCTATCTCGTTGCGAAATTCTTCACCTTCTGGGGCGTATGGTCGCTGACGGTGTTCCTGACCAGGGACCGGCGCGCAGGCTGGCTCGCGATGATGTTTTTTTTGTTCAATCACCCTGTCAACACATCGGTCGCCCTGCATACGCACATCGCATCGAATCGCATGGTCGTGCTTCCCATGTTCCTGTTTTCAATACGCTGGTTCTGGGAACGCCGTTATCTGGCGGCCGGCATCCTGGCGGGCCTTTCGTTCCATATCCACGGTCTAACGACGCTGTTCGAGGGGCTGATCGTTGTCATCTGCCTGGCATCGGATCCGCGTTATTATTTCTTCCGCGATGAGAAGGACACGCCCGAACTGCGCGCCGTGCTGAAGCGTATGGGTTTGGCCGCCGGAGTGTTTGCGTTGCTCTGTCTGCCGATCCTGATCTGGAAAGCGAAAACTCCGCTCCCGGACTTCCCGCCGGGCTTCATGCTCGACGATTGGCTGGAAATCATCTATTGGCGCACGTCATACGTATTCCCCTCGGTATGGAATTTCAGCACATGGATAGGTATGCTGGCCTGGGTGATGTTTTTTGCGGCGGCCTATCGGCTGCTGCAAAAAGACGGCGCGTTGCGTTTCATCGTCCCTGCGCTGGCGGTGGCGCTGCTCGCTCTCCTGATGCAATACCTGATTGCGGATGTGCTGCGCAATCCAGGGTTGATCAACATGCAGCTTTCGCGAGGCTGGAAGCTCTGGATCATTTTCACGCTGATTGGCGTGGCGCGTTTATTGTCGGAAGAATCGCGCAAGCCGCATCCTTGGACCATAGCAATCTGCGGCGCCGTAGCGATGGCGGGCATGTTCTGGGCCGAGGGAAATCCACTGTCATACATTGGCGCCGCCCTGCTGTTTCTGGCCGCAGCTTCCAATGGTGAACGGCGCTTGCTGGGGCTTACGTCGTTCAGTGCGCTCGTCTTGCTGGCGTTGATATTCCTGCCGTTGCCGCAGCACCCCTGGCGGCCGATGACCGCGCCGATTCAAAGGCTGTATGAGATCGGACTGGCCTTCGCTCTGATTCCGCCGTTATTGATCGTGTTTTATGCGGATCGCATATCCTCCGCTCGATGGCGCGCGTTCATCACTGCTGCGGGGATCGTGCTGGCCGGCCTGGTCTTGGCATATTGGGCGGCCAATCCATCCGTATTATGGAAACAGCCCTTTGAGAAATGGTATGAAGGCGTCGATCTGCCGGGCAAAACATTCGATCACCCCTGGAATCGGATTCAGCTCTGGGCCAAGGAAAACACACCGCCAGACGCAACGTTCTTCACCCCGCCCCACCTGCAAGGCTTCCGGAATTTCTCGGAACGCAACACCTTCTGCGAACTCAAGGACGGCTCGCAAAGCCTGTTCGATCCGGAATACGCCTTGATCTGGCGCGAGCACATGCGCGAACTGACCGGCTGGCCGCCTGACATGAATCCAGACACTTATCATCGCATCACGCCGGAGCGCTGGCGGGAGCTCTCCCGCATATACGGCATTGAGTGGCTTGTGACCAGTCAGCCTGTTGATTTGCCGTTTGAACGGCTCGTTAAGTTCGACAAATACACGATTTGGAGAATCACAAACGTCCGCCAATGAATTCAATCTAATCCTGATGGCATTCTTGCAGATGGGGATAGCGGTTGACATACACACACATTCCAGAGATGATAAAAAGCAAATTTAAACGCTCTTCAACTCTCTCTCAGCGAGGTTCCGGCTCATGCTCTTTCGCGATCGAACAAGCCATCTCAGCATATCTTCATCTGCGTTCCGAACGCGCCTGATTCCGGCGCTTTGCGGAGCGCTGGTGCTTGCTTTGCCCGTTGCGGCTCAGGAAAACCGTTCGCAATGGATCGATTTGGAAAACGATCCGGCGTTTTCGGGCTACCGGCAATTCAACACCGATGAAAATGCGACGCTCGATGCCTCCGAAGCACAGGAGAGCCAAACTCCGCAATCGGAAGAGCCGCCCAAGGAAGAGCAACCGGCCGCGGCCAAGCCTGCCGGGCGCGATATGCACAACACCATCGCCGTCATCGATTTCTACTCCGACACGCTACGCAACCGCGATTTGAATTCGATCAGCCAGGTGACCTGGGATCTGGTCTTCAACACCCATCGCTACCGGCTCGTGACGCGAGACAACGTAATTAAAATTCTCACGGAAAAAAACATGCTGCCCTCGGATCCCTATGCGCCCAAATTGCAGCCAGCCGCCGTGGCCGAGGCGCTGAACGCGGACTTCCTGTTTGTCGGCAACATCAACAAAATCGACAACACCTACGCGCTATCTTTGCATGTCTGGTCCGCGCGAGCCAACAAAGTATTGGATAGCCGGTCTTTGCTGTACGACGACTTAGGCAAGATCACTCAAGAACTGCCTAACGCGCTGGAAGGCATGTTGAGCAAAGTCGACGATTACCGGGCGAAAGTTACCGGTCCTGCTCCAACTCGCCATCCGGCCACTGCGGACGCCGCTTCAGAATCAGCATCCACGGCGATGAGCGATGGCGCGGCGAACGCCGACCTTAAGCGGCAGTTGGCTGTGCAAGCCGAAAAAATCGCGCGCCTGGAAAGCCGCATCGCGTCAGTGAAACCGGCGCAAGATGCGAATGCAAATAAGGAAATGCTGAAAAGATTGTCGGCTCTGGAAAGCGAACAAAAAGCCTTGCAGCAAGCCAATGAGGAATTGCGTAAACAAATCGCCGCGATTCAGCAGGAATTGAACCTGAAAGCGCAAACAACAGCATCCGCGGACGACCGCACGACATCGGACGCCGCTGTGCAAACCACAACCGAAGAAAAAACGAACGGTGACGGCGCATCGGAACAACAAGGGGAAGCGGCGCCAGACGCCACGGATGACTCGAACGCTCAGGCTTCCGCCGAAGGCGCTGATGCGGAACAATCAACCGTAAAACTCTCGCCCCCCTCCTCAACGGCAGAAAATGGCTCTGCCGCATCGGACAGCGCGACAGATCAAGCGGAATCATCGCCTCGCGGCGATTCTGCGGCTGCACGAAAATTGATCCAGCAGGCCAACACGCTGGAGTATACGGATCCTAAGCGTCTGGAATTGATCCGCGAAGCGTATACGCTTGATCCGGACAATCTTGAGTCGTTCCAGCTTCTGATGCACGCGCTTTGCTCCATGGAAAAATATGAAGAGGCCATCGCCGCTGGACAGCGCCAGATTAAAAAACACGACGATGAATTTGTGCGGTTGATGACAGGCTATGCGCAGTATCATGCCTCCGAATACGAAGCCGCCCGGGAGAATCTTCAGGAAGTGCTGCGCCTCGCGCCGGACAATCTGAACGCGAATTTCTACCTTGGTCTGGCCTTGGTAGAGATCGACTCGGCCGCCGCCCGCAAGCAACTCGAGAATTTTATTCAGCGCGCTCAGGGGCAGGCTGGCCAGGAAGAATACTTGAAAGAAGCGCGTAAAGCGCTCATGTCACTTGAATAACACCGCCCCGACAAGCGGAGTCCTGTTTTTTCATTTCTCGCTTGCATCAAACCACGCGGCCGGTGTTGGATATAAAATTGCAGGCATTGATAAATAGAGGCAGATGCTTGCCATAAGCATGGCGGCTTATACGATATGCCGCTCATTGGACGGTGATCCGAATCATGACTAACATCATGAATCCCAACGAAGAACACATCGGACCGTACGTTGTGATTTCGCGCCTCTCCGCCAATCAAACGGGCGAAATGTACCAAGCTCTCGATCCGCAGCTGAACCGCTATGTCGTAATCAAGGTTCTTTCCGAAGAGCTCTCGCGACAGCCCGACATCGGACCGCGATTAAAAGAATATTTCCGCCTGATTAACGCGCTGCAACATGAATGCTTCGTGCGCATTCTGGAAATCTCGCCGGGACAGCTGGGCGTGGAGAAACCCTATATCGTCCAGGAATACGTGGACGGTCCAACGCTGCGGGAACTGACGCAGGGAGCGGCGCATCCACCACTCACTTCATTGATCGAATTCATGATCCAGGCCTGCCAGGGATTGGAATACGCCACACAGCATAACCTGGTGCATGGCAACATCTGTCCGGCGCACATGATGATCGCGCCGAACGGACTGATCAAAATGGTCGATTTCGGCTTCAGCCAACTGCTGACTCAAGCGTTGCCCACAGCCGCTCGTAAAGACGTGGAATTAAGCATATATTCACCGCCGGAATTCAGACACGGCCATCTTGATCTTCGCAGCGATATTTACTCCCTGGGGATCACGTTCCTTCATCTCTGCACAGGACGCGAACCGACCGGGACGATGATGGACTTCCAGCAACATACGGCCCCTCTGCCGGATAAATTGACACGCACCCTGCAGCGCATGACCCAGCGCGATCCGGATCAGCGCTATCAGAGCTATCAACGGCTGCTGGCGGAACTGGACGCCGCGCGGCTGCTGGCAATGTCGCGGGAAGGATTCTATCAATTCGACGATCCGACAAGCCGGCCGCCGTCTGCGCCTTCCGTAGACACGGCGCCGGATGTTGGGGCGGAGGATTTTCGCGCACCATCGACATCGAGCAACATCGACAACGCCTTGCCGCAGGATTCGCCATACTACGCCCAGCAAAAATCCAGTCCAGCGATTCCTTCCATGAACGAATCCTTTGCGGAAATTGCGCTGGACATGGATAATCGGCCGGATCTTGGCTCGAGCATCCAAACGGAATACAATCCAGGCTATGTCAACGCGAACAATCCGCTATACTCCGCGGCGGAGGAAGCCGGCTATAATCCGCAACGGGCTCTGCAAGTCAATATGGACGATGTGGCGACGGCGTCGCGCAGGGGCACCCTTGCCGGAACGCTGTTCATTTTCGGCTTCGCATTCCTTTTCGTCGCCATGATGATCATGTTCGTGCTGAACAGACCCAATCCGGAAGAGGGCGGAGAGGCGAAAAAGGGACTGGTGAACCGTTTTCTGACGGAAACCGTGCCGGGATGGTTCGCCGGAGAAAAATCCGAGCTGGAAGTGGAAATGGAATTGCGCGCCATCACGCGCGAGCGCATGCAGTACGTCTTTACCGCAGTAGAGAATTATTTTATCAAATATAAAAAGTATCCCAACTCGCTTCAGGATTTGATCGAAAAAGAAAACATCGCGGAAGACCAAATCAAGGATGGGTGGGGCACGCTGCTCGACTACAGACGTTCGGATCGTCGTATTATTTCCGCTGGGGCCGACAAATCCTACAATACTACCGACGACTTTGTGCTTCTCAACGGCCGTTTCACTGCGGAGCCTCCGAAACTGGACATGGAGATCGTGCGCGAGGAAAACATGTGACGCTCCGCGCCAGCCATCGCATTTTTCGCGCATGAAGGCCAATCGCCCCTTGCAAACCATGAATTCCGCCCGCAAAATCAAGCTTGCCTCGCGACAATAGCGTCCCGGGGCGGATTCATTATGACTGTATAAATGGAGCGCAAAACAAATGACTCTGCAGGAAACCTCGCAAAAACTATCGGAGCTCAAGGCTCGCATCGCCCAAGCCGGAGACTATCTTTAACTTGGCCGCCAAGGAAGCTGAGTTGAAGGAACTCGAGGAAAAAACCGCCGGCGACGGATTCTGGAACGATATGGAAGAGGCGCAACAGACGCTGAAAAAAATCAAACAGCTTAAAGCCGTGACCGAGCCTTGGCGCAAATGCGAACATCACGCCGAAGACACCCTGGCCATGATTGAATTGCTCGACGAAGAGGGCGAGGATTCCGAAATGCTGGCCGAGGCGGCGGCCGGAGCTGAGCAGCTCGACCGGCAGATCGAAAAACTGGAAACGGCCAGCCTGCTTTCCGGCGAAACCGACCTGAGCAATTGCTATCTCTATATCAACGCCGGCGCGGGCGGAACCGAGTCCTGCGACTGGGCCAGCATGCTGATGCGCATGTACGTCCGCTTCGGCGAACGCAGCGGCTACGCCGTGAAGGCGCTCGACATCCAACCCGGAGACGAGGCCGGCATCAAATCGTGCCAGCTCTTCTTCGAAGGCGATTTCGCCTACGGCTACCTGAAGGCCGAAAGCGGCGTGCACCGGTTGGTGCGCATCTCCCCTTTCGACGCCAACAAACGGCGGCATACTTCCTTCGCCTCGGTGCATGTCACGCCCGAGCTCGACGACACGATCGAAGTGGAAATCGACGAGAAGGACTTGCGCATCGACTATTACCGCGCCAGCGGCGCGGGCGGCCAGCATGTCAACAAGACCAGTTCCGCCGTGCGTATCACGCATCACCCCAGCGGCGTCGTCGTGGCGTGCCAGAATGAGCGCTCGCAACATCAGAACAAGGACGTGGCGTTTCGCATCCTGCGCTCGCGGCTCTATGCTCTGGAAGTGCAAAAACGCCGCGAGGCCGCGGAAGCCCGCGAGCCGGAAAAGAAAGAGATCGGCTGGGGCAGCCAGATCCGCTCATACGTATTCCAGCCATACCAGATGGTGAAGGACGTGCGCACCAGCTGCCAGACCGGCAACCTGCAGGCTGTGATGGACGGCGACATCGACGAATTCATCGAAAGCTACCTGCGCTGGTCCGTGGAACGATAAGCCGCCGGACGTCTTTGGCAAAAACATGGTTTACATCGGCAGCTCGAGTTCCTATATATAAACCTTATGCGTTACGTTTGTACTAAAAGGCTGCCTCTTGAATTTTTTTTTACTCGCAGAGCCGCGAAGCACACAGAGATTCAATTCATTGTATTAACAACGCATTTCATTCATCCTCTATGTCCTCTGTGATCTCTGTGGTAATAATAAAAGGCTCACTAAAGGATGCTCAATGGCGAATTACCTGGTCACCGGCGGCGCGGGATTCATCGGCTCGAATCTAGTGGAACACTTGCTGGAGCGCGGCGATGTCGTGCGCGTGCTGGACAACTTCGCGACTGGACGGCGTGAGAACATCGCGCCGTTTCTGGATCAAATCGAGCTGATCGAAGGCGATCTGCGCAATCCCGAAGATTGCACCAGGGCCTGCGACGACATGGACTACGTGCTGCACCAGGCCGCGCTGCCGTCTGTCGCGCGTTCCGTGGAAGATCCGCTCGATTGCAACGCCGTCAACGTCGAAGGCACGTTGAACCTGCTGCAAGCCTGCCGCGAGGCCGAGGTCCGCCGCGTGGTGTATGCCGCGAGCAGCTCTGCTTATGGCGATCAACCGGCGGAATTCAAAGTGGAAAGCATGGCGCCGCGCCCGCGCTCGCCGTATGCCGTGGCCAAGCTCGCCGCAGAGCACTACATGCAAGCCTTCGCCGTCTGCTACGGCATGGAGACCGTCTGCCTGCGCTACTTCAACGTGTTCGGCCCGCGTCAGGATCCCAACTCGCAATACAGCGCGGTGATTCCAAAATTCATCCGCGCCGCGCTCAATGGCCAACGCCCAGTAGTCTACGGCGACGGCCTTCAATCGCGCGACTTCACCTTTATCGCCAACAACGTGCAGGCCAATATCCTGGCCGCCACGGCCGATTTCGAAGCGCGCGGCCAAGCCATCAATATCGCTTGCGGCCGCTCCTACTCGCTGCTCGATCTGCTCGCTGCGATTGAAAAGATACTGGACATCAAACTCGAGCCGGAATTCACCCATCCGCGCGCGGGCGACGTCAAGCACTCCAAAGCCGGCATCGCCCTCGCCCGCGACACCTTTGGCTATGAGGTCGGCATCTCTTTCGAAGAAGGCCTCAGCCGCACGATCGACTGGCTCCGCAATCACGATTGATCGCAAGATCAAGCAGTAAAACGCGCTGATTTTTCCCAATTATAACAGTTCTCAAAAGCTCTTGCCGCATCCATTGTCTGTGGCACAGCCGCCCCCGGCTGTGTTCTCTGCCCATTGGGATAAGATGCTATATAGGTTTCACTTCTCTTCAATTCAACCTTATCAGCGCCAACGGCGCTTGACATACCAGTCCAGGGCGCAGCCTTGGGTTTGGATCGGTTGACCCTTTAAGCCCTGTAAGGGCGCGACATTGAGGGGTATCCAATCTCAACGTTTTAGTCTTCAATCCTCGCGCGAATAAACGAACACCAGCGCGCTGAGCGCCAGCACGATCGGACCTTCGCAGCAGGTCCACATCAACGGCATTCCTTCGGCCCAGTCCATCGCAGCGATCCAAACGCCGAAAATCAGGCCGAGGATTGCCAGAAACCGGATCGCCGCCCGGTAGCGCCGCACATCGTTCGAGAGAAACCAGTACAACGCGCCGTGCATCGCATAAAACGCCGACAGCGACCGCGACAGATACCCCACGATCGGCTCGCCCGGCAACGCCCCCATCCCCATCGCCCGATGAATCGCATCCATCCAGGCATAAGGAAAAAACACCGGAAACACCGCCAGCAACAGCATCGCCGCGATGCAGCGCAGAAGAATCGCCAGCATTTTCTCTTGCCGCTCAAGTCCTTGAAGCGAGACGAATAAATGTTTAGAGTCCATTGTTTCTTCTTTGTAGAGTATTTGGCGTTGCCATATCTTAGCATATATTCCTCTCACTGCCCCAGCGAGATGGCAATGTGTTTTTCATCATTGACGGTCTGCTCGTGCAGATGGAGAGAGGAAAAAACCGCAATCCACAATTGACAAAGGATGCTGATGATCTTTAGAAAAGAACCGATAAGTTCGTTTCTTAAAATCCGTACTGCAATCCCAATTCCGTAATTGAAAAAGGAGACGTGAATCATGGCGAAACGCAGAATCCCAACCAAACCGCCGGAACTGCGCGACCAGATGTTGCAGGCCATCGCGGCCATCGGCGGCGAGGCCAACTGGCCAGCCACTGCGCCCACCCAGGCCGACGTCGTCGCGCTGGCGGGCAGCATCAGCACGGCCATCACCAACGTGGACAGCCTCATGGCCCAGCTCTCC
>JAFGJS010000032.1 GCA_016928995.1 Candidatus Sumerlaeota bacterium
CTCCTTTTCGTTCCTCTGAATTTTCGAACGAAAACCGGAGAAAAATCCACCTTAATGGCTGTCCAGTTTTTGGGGACAATTATATTGTGTTCTCTGGCGCCCGGACTATTCGCTGAGTATCGCTGGGAGACACAGGCGCCCAGATAAAGTTGCTGATTGGTTGACTGCCATTGACAAGTACAAGCCCGATTGCTTGTGGCCACAGGTCTTGCAGCGAAGGGGGAAGTTCACCGTTGGCGACTATATGTTGCCGATCGTTTGATTGAGTGATATTGAACTGTGTGATCCCGCCAGTTATTTGTTTATTCCCGTTATACCCCTCAAAGGAAATCTGCGATGTCATGCCGTTGGCAATAGTCTTGAACCAGAACAGTACAATGCCTGCCGGTCCCGAAAAATCCACCCCGGAAGTATCACCTGCCGCGGCTTGAAGGTCGGCATGCTTGGTTACATACAAAACCGCCGCCCCACTGATGTCCCCCTTCATCTGATTTGTGAGTGGTTCTGAGCAATCCAACTGAACATTGATCCAACCATTGTCCGAAACAGATATATCTGCCAGTTCAATGCTCAGAATGTTCCCGGATGGAAATCCAATTCGGGTTAATTCGATGGGGAGATCTACTACAAATTGATTCTCGTGGGAGTTTGAATTGACTCCCACACTTCTGGCATGGCTTGATTCAGGAGTGTCGTGAAATGTGAATTCAATCGGGATGCCGCCCCCCCGCACAATATCATCGGTATAAGATGAGTGTGTGATGAACAACCGCAAGTTTGGGTTGTCGTCGAAATGAAAGCCGCCAGTGCCCATCGTGCGCAAACCGACTACAGTGTCCTGCCGGCCGAATGCTGCCATCAGTTTTTGAGAAATGCCTGGATCACGAACATAAGAAGCAAACTGTTCGTCACTTAAACCCTCCAGTGATTGAATTGGCTTATCCCTTGGTGTGAAGCAGACCAAATCATGTGGTAAAGATGAGATTGCCGACTGCTGTTTCTGGTTTATGGCAATAACAACGGATTTCGGGCGCGAGTGTGTCAACGATGTGTACGGTGAAGCATGATTCTCTTGAGGCAGAAAGATGAGGAGAGTTCCTATCGCAGCAAAAATACCAAGGCAGATCGTGCCAGCCGCGATGTATTTGAATCGACGACTTATCCAATTGGACAGGAAGAAAACAAGCAGGAGTCCAATGACTCCCAACCCCATAAGGATAAAACCGGCGATGATTGGCTGGATTTCATATTCAACGAAAACCCCATACAATGTTAATGATACACCGCTCGCGCACAGAAGAAAGGATATCGGTGTTGCGATTAACAAACCGACCGTTTTGCCACGAGTCATTTAATACATCCTCCTCTGCGCCCCTGCATCCCTGCGCGATAAATAACGAAACAATTCATTAAGTGGTTTTTGGAATTTCATGATCTATTTTCGGATAAGGATAAAAATACTTCCGCAAGTCCAGTTGCAGATATAATTGATGATATCCTGCCCGACTTCCCGCCGACGATAGAGGGTCTGGCATGGGTCCCGTTATTCTCCCGTTTAGATGATAAATCTCATGGGCATATCGGCCAAAAGCCTTTATTCTGCATCGGATTCCTACAGTCGTCACGTAGGCTTGATGCGGAACAAAGATAATCGTTCCGGCTAGTTCATGTCAAAATAAAAGTAATTATATTATTATTATGCGGACATCCTACTCACCCTACTCAATTATAGCATCTTTTGAAGGACTATAAAATTGAGCGACCCAAAATCCTATCTGACATGTTGCATAAATAGGTTTACAGGTCAAGAATTGAGTCAGGTGTTTTCTAATTCCAATCCGCGCCGCGACTGTCAGGAAGCAGCCCGCAAGTTGTTACGACATGCTGCTTTGGACCGCTCCTGACAGTCGCGGCGCGGATTGATATGCCCTTCGAAAAACACGGCGGTTTTGCGGAATAAACTAATCCGCCGCGATTTCAGACGCTGGGGGCGTCTCCACGCCGCCGCCCAGGGCTTTATAGAGGCGGATTGAGGAGAGCAACTCTTCGAGGCAGGCGCGCTCCAGCAATAATTCCGCGGCGTAGAGTTGCTGCTCGGCGTCGAGCAGTTCCAGATATCCGGCATGGCCTGCGCGGTAACGCAATCCCGACAGACGCACCGCATTCTGTATCGCCTCGACCTGCACTTCGCGCTGCTCCCGTTCAAGGGCGCTTTGCTTTTTCGCGATCAGGGCGTCCGAAACTTCGTGCAGCGCTTGCAGCACGGTTTTGTGGTAGTTCTGCAGCGCCTGTTCACGGCGGGCTTGGACGAGCTTGTAATATAGCCAGCTGCGCTTCCCGGTGAAGATCGGCTGAGCCGCCGCGCCGGCGATGCTCCAGCCCAGATTATCGTTTTGCAGCAAGTCTTGCAGTTCCACGCTCTGAAAGCCATAATCGGCGGTCAGGGCGATGCGCGGAAACAAGGCGGCCTTGGCCGCGCCGATATTGGCCGTGGCGGCAATGAGCTGCTGCTCCGCGGCCTGCACATCAGGACGCCGTTCCAACAGATCAGAGGGCAATCCGGCAGGAGCGGAGGGAATCAGCGTTTGCTCATGCAGGCCAGCGCTGCGCGCAATATCTTGCGGCGCTTGACCCAGCAGGATGCTGAGCGCATTCTCGCCTTGCCAGGTCTGTTTTTGCAACACAGCCAGCGCGGCCTTGGCGCCGGCGACTTCAGCGCGAAAACGGCTGATTTCAAGTTCAGAGGCGACGCCCTGATCCCGGCGCGACTCCATCAGCGCGAGAGTTTTATCGCGGGCGCTGAGCGTATTCGAAGTGATTTCCGTTTCGCGGTCCAGTTCCAGCAACGCGAAATAGGAACGGGCGACCTCGGTGACCAGCGAGGAGATAATCGTATTGCGCGTCTCTTCGCTGGCCAGCAGATTGGCTCGCGCCGCTTCCTTTGAACGGCGCACTCGCCCCCATAAATCGACTTCATAGGAAAGTTCGAGCAGCGCTGAATAGTAATTGGAACGCGCAGGCGCGACACCATAACCCAAGCCTCCCTCATCGCCTCCGCCGGGGATTAAATACAACGATTGAAACGAATCCGGCGTTCGTTCGCGCGAGGCCAGACCTTTCGCGCCCATCACCGGATATTGATCCGCAGCGGCGACTCCAAGCATCATGCGCGCTTCCTCGATGCGCGTGGCGGCGATCTTCAGGTCTTGATTGTGCTCCAGCGCCGTCTGGATCAATACCTGTAATTGCGGGTCCTGAAACATCTCCCACCAGGGCATATCGGCGAGCAGCGTGCCGGACGTGGCGGCTTCAGGCGCTTCCACAATGGTGTTGCGATAGGCCTCTGGCGCCAATTCCGCAGACCGTTGATAATCCGGCCCCATCACGCACCCGCCAAGCAACGTCAGAAGCATGAGCAAGGCCGCTAATTGATGAAAAACGTACATCGTCTTTTTCTCGGAAGTTTTCATATCAATGATTCTCGGATAAATTGGATTGAGCCTTGTCGTCTGATCGCCCTTTGTTGTTCTTGCCGAATGTTTTTTCGATCAGCACGTAAAACAAAGGAGCGAAAATGGTGACCAGGAAGGTCGATGTCACCACGCCGCCGAGGACGGCGGTGCCGATGGCCTTTTGCGCGCCGGCGCCGGCGCCGTGAGCCAGCGCCAATGGCAGGACTCCGAAACCAAAGGCCAGCGAGGTCATGACGATGGGGCGCAGCCGAAGCTTGGCTCCTTCCAATGTCGCCTCGATCAATCCCATGCCCTCGAGTTCCACTCGCTGCTTGGCGAATTGCACAATTAGAATGGCGTTTTTCGTAGTCAGACCCAACGTGGTCAACAGCCCGATCTGGAAATAGACGTCATTGGGCAATCCCCGCAGCGAGGAGCAGATCACGCCGCCGATCACTCCGAGAGGCAGGGCCATCAGGATCGAAATAGGAATCGGCCAGCTCTCGTAGAGCGCCGCAAGGCAAAGAAAGATGACCAGAACGGAAAAGGCGTAGAGCGGCGCGGTCTGAGCGCCGGCCTGCCGTTCCTGATAAGATAATCCGGTCCAGTCGAATCCGACGCCCTGGGGCAGCTGTTTCACGAAATCCTCCATGACTTGCATGGCATCGCCGGAGCTCCTGCCCTGCGCCGCCTCGCCGATGATATTGATCGAGGGAAAGCCGTTGAAACGCTCAAGCTTAGGCGATCCTGAAGTCCAATGGCCGGTGGCGAAAGAGGAAAAGGGAACCATCTTGCCCATGGTGTTCCGCACAAAGAGTTGATCCAGATCCTTGGGCAGCATACGATAGGGTGAGTCGGCCTGAACATAAACCCGCTTCACGCGTCCGCCCTGGATGAAGTTGTTGACATACGCGCTGCCGAAGGCTGTCGAGACGGTATTGTGGATCGAGGCGATGGGCGCGCCGAGGGCGCCGGCCTTTTCCCAATCCACATCGACTCGATATTCAGGCACGTCTTCCAGGCCATTGGGCCGGACTTTCGTCAATGTTGGATTCTGCGACGCCATACCGAGCAGCTGATTGCGCGCAGCCATCAGCTGCGCGTGCCCCAGACCGCCGCGATCCAGCAATTGAAAATCAAAACCCTTGGCCATGCCCAACTCCACAACCGCAGGCGGCGCGAAGGCGAAGACCAATGCATTGCGAATCTGCATGAAACGCCCCATCGCTCTGCCCGCCACGGCGCCCACCCGCAGGTCCGGCCGGTCGCGGAGTTCCCAGTCTTTGAGTTTGACGAACGCCATGCCTGAATTCTGCCCGCGCCCGGAGAAGCTCATGCCGGCGATCGTCATCACGGATTCCACCGCTTCCGGCTCATGCTGCAGAAAGTGCTCCTTGATTTGAACCATGACTTGCTTGGTCTGCTCCAGTGTGGAGTTCGCCGGCAGCATCGCCTGAACCATCATGATCCCCTGATCTTCGTCGGGCAGATACGCCGTGGGCATGCGTTTGAACAGATACCCCAAAGCGCCTACGATCAGCAGAAACAGGATGAGGTAGCGGAGTTTGTGCGCGAGCGAATGACCGACGACCGCGACATACTTGTCGCGGGAGTAGAAAAAGAAATGATCGAACCAGCGGAAAAACGGACGCAGAAACCAAATGCCCTCTTCGGCCGGCTCGTGGCCCTTTTCCACCGGTTTCAGCAGCGAGGCGCAGAGCACCGGCGTCAGCACCAGCGCCACGACGACCGAAAGCAGCATCGCAGCGATGATGGTGACGGAGAACTGACGATAGATCACGCCGGTCGAACCGGCAAAAAACGCCATCGGTCCGAACACCGCCGAAAGCACCAGGCCGATGCCGATCAGGGCGCTGGTGATTTCATCCATGGACTTTGCGGTGGCCTCGCGCGGCGGAATGCCTTCCTCGCTCATGATTCGCTCGACGTTCTCCACGACGACAATAGCGTCATCCACCAAGAGGCCGATGGCCAGCACCATGGCGAACATGGTGAGCATGTTGATCGAGAAACCGAACAATCCCAGCACCGCAAACGTGCCCAGAATCACCACGGGCACCGCGATGGTCGGAATCAAGGTCGCCCGCATGTTTCCCATGAACAGGTACATCACCAGGAAGACCAACAGCACCGCCTCAAACAGGGTCTTCACGACTTCTTTAATGGCGACTTTGACGAAGGGGGTCGTATCGAAAGGATAAACGACTTTCATGCCGGGCGGAAAGAAGCGGCTCATCTCCTCCATCTTCGCTTTGACGTTGTCCGCCGTCTGAAGGGCGTTGGCGCCGGCCGCCTGCCGAACCGCCAGCGCGGCGGACGGCATGCCGTTATGCTTGAGATCCATGTCGTAAGTTTCGGCGCCGAGTTCCGCACGTCCGATATCTCGAATGCAAACGGTCGAGCCATCCGGATTCGTGCGCAGAGGAATTGATGCGAATTCTTCCGGCGTTTTCAGCATGCTTTGCACGACGATGGCGGCGTTGAGGCGCTGCCCTTCCTCAGCGGGCATGCCGCCGAACTGCCCGGCCGACACCTCCACGTTGTAAGCCCGCAATCCGGCGATCACATCCTGAACCGTCAATTGGTATTTATTCAGCTTTTCGGGATTGAGCCAGATGCGCATGGCGTACTGGCCGCCGAAAATCTCCACTTCGCCCACTCCGGGCACGCGAGAAAGCACCTTTTCAATCGTCGATCCAGCGTAATCCTGCAAGTCGGTAGTGTCCATGCTGCCGTCTTCCGAGACGAATCCCACGATCAAAAGATAGTTGCGTGTGGACTTGGCCACTTTGACGCCCGAGCGCTGAACCACGTCTGGCAGGCTGGCCATGGCGAGTTGCAGTTTGTTTTGCACCTGCGCCCAGGCCAGATCCGGATCGGTTCCCGGCGCGAAGGTCAATTCAACGCGCGAGGCGCCGGACGAGTCGCTGGTCGAGGAGAGATAGAGCATCTTATCGAAGCCGGTCATCTTCTGTTCGATGATCTGCGTCACGCTGTTTTCCACGGTCTCCGCGGACGCGCCGGGATAAAATGCGGTGATGGCGATGGATGGCGGCGCGATGGGCGGATACTGCGACACGGGCAGTTTATAGATCGCCAGACCGCCCGCGACCATCATCACGATGGCGATCACCCAGGCGAAAACCGGCCGATCCAGAAAGAATCTTGATAGCATGATGAATCTCCTCCGTTATTGCGCGGTCGCTGTTGATGGAGTCGCGCCGCTCGCAAACGGCGTCGCCGTCACCGGGCTGCCGGGGCGCACTTTCTGCAGGCCTTCCACAATTACCTGGTCGCCAGCCTTCAAACCGGATGCAACCAGCCATTTGTCATTGATGGCTCGATCAAGCTCGAGCATCCGCAGTTCGACTTTGCCCTCGGTATTCACAATCATCGCCATCGGATCGCCCTTGGCGTTCCGGGAAACGGCCTGCTGAGGAATCAAAATGGCCTTTTCATTGACGCCTTCATTCAAAATCGCCCGCACGAACATGCCCGGCAAAAGCAGCCTGTCCGGATTGGGAAAGACAATCCGCACGATAACAGATCCGGTCGAGGGATCCACCGTCACATCGTAAAATTGCAGCGCGCCTTCGAGGGGATACTCGGAACCGTCATCCAGAAACAGCCGGACCTGATCCACGTTCGTCTTTTCACGGGTGAGCTGCCCTTCCGCCAGGCGGCGCCGCAGACGCAGCATATCGTTGGTCGATTGAGTCACGTCCACGTAGATTGGATCCAGTTGCTGGATCGTGGTCAGCGCCAGGGGCTGATACGCCGTCGCCAACGCGCCCACGGTCACATTGGACTTGCCGATACAACCGGAAATGGGAGCGGTGATTTTCGTGTATTCCAGATTGATGCGGGCGCTCTCCAGCGCTGCTTCGGCTTGCTGAATGGCCGCCTTGGCCAAGGCGATCGCAGCCTTGTCACTCTCGATTTGCGCCTTAGCGGCCTGCAACGTCGCTGCGGCCACTTCGGCCTCCGTGACAGCTTTATCGCGTTCACTAATCGAAACGGCGCCCTCGCCGGCCAGTTCTTCAAGACGCTTGCGGTTCGTCCGCGCCAGAGTCAGCACGGCCTCCTGTTGCGCGACGCGGGCGCGGCTGGTCTCCAGCGCGGCCTGCGCCCGATCAACAGCCTTCTGCGCGCCGGTCAGATTCGCTTCGGCGTTGGAGTAAGCCGCCCGAAGATGAGCCGGGTCGATTTGATAAAGCGTTTGCCCCGCCTCGACATCGGCGCCTTCCGTGAAAAGGCGCTGCTGAATTAATCCATTCACCTGGGGCCGGACTTCAGCGACAAGATACGCCGATGTCCTTCCAGGCAATTCCGTGGTGAGAGTCACACGTTCCGGCTGCACGGTAATCACGGCCACTGGCTGCGCGGGCGCGCCTGACGCCGGACTGCCGCCTCCGCTCCGCGCCGATCCGTGACGCACGATAAAAAGAGTCAGGATCGCCGCTGTTAAGATGCCCGCGGCGCCCAGCGTGGCTTTCATGTTGATCTGCTTGCCGGTATTGTTCTCCGCTCGGTTATTCATCTTGAAGACCTCGCTTCATAATGTTTTCAATTCCCTGTAGCCTGCTTGCGCATTGCTCAGATGTTCTCATCGCAACTTGCCAGACGAATCAACTCGTCAAGCACCGCTTTCATCTGCCCTTGATTAAGCAATGATATATTCAGCAGGTTGTGAAAATGCAGCCCCATCAGCGCAAAAAACAACACCAGGGAGCGCACATCATCTTCCGTCCTGGCGATTTTTTCGAACAAACGATGCTGCAAGTCTTCCCGCATCACGCGCATCAGCTCCGGCTGGTTCGCCACAACGGCCAGCAGCGCGGCGCCGAGACGATCCATCTTCGACTTTCCCTGGAAGGCTTTGATTTCAACCATCAGATCGTTATACGGCGCATCCGAAAGCTGCTTCCTGGCCTGCTCGCGCAACTCATCAAAATGCTCCATCATCCGGCCGATCATCGCCTCCAGCAGGGCTTCCTTTGACGGAAAGTTGTAGATCAAGCCGCCCTTGCTGATTCCAGCCCGCTCAGCCACGGCGTCGAGCGTCATGTGCAACGCTCCCGATTCGATGACGATCTCCTCGGCGGCGGCGAGAATGGCCTTTTTAGAGTTGGTTCGCGACATTGACGACTCCTTTTCAGCCGCAAATATGAACCGGCCGGACGGTATAAATGAAGTGTACAAAAATTGGCCGGCACGTGAATTTCAGACCGACCAGACGGTATAGTCTCAAAATATTAAGCCAGAGTCAAGGCAAATAATATCCGTTAGAGCCACAGGATTCTCAAGGAAACACATAGTATTGTTATCAATTCAGTTATGGGTGTACTATTAAAGAGATGCCGCAGGCTTGAAAATGACCGCCTTCTGTAAGCAAAGACGACAACGCAGACTTCTGCATCGCACTCTCAGGTCGATCGATTACCGCATACAAAAAAACCTGCGCGTCTTCATGACGCGCAGGCTTAGATATTTTTTTTATTCAATGCAAAAAGATGGTCACTGAACCGACCACTGCTGATTCGAGCCGCCCCAGTAAGACCATGTGCCGACATTCGAGCCGCTGGACGTGCCATAGGCGTCAAGGCACTGGCCCGTCGAAATTGCCGGCGTGATGCGATAGTAGCCGGTGGCGACGGACGAGAACCGGAAGCGCTGCGGTGTGCCGCCCCAATAGGAATACAGCGCGATGTTCGTGCCGTTGCTCGTGCCCCAGTTCCAAACATCGGCGGAACGGTTGCCGCTCTGGGCGCTGCGAATGCTGTAGTCGCTGCCGCTGATCAAGGCAATATTCCAGCGCTGGTTGGTGTTGCTGTAATCCGTGTAAATGATCACGTTGGAGCCGTTGGTGTTGCCGACTGCGTCCATCACCTTGCTGCTGGCGCGGTTGATGATCCGTTTGTTGGTTCCGGTGAAACCGCTGCTGCTGCTCGAGGAACTGCTCGAGCTGCAATTGCTGTTGAGCCCCATGTCACACTGCATGCATTGCACAATTTGCACGTGACGCTGACGATTGGTGGTGCTGTCCTCGCTGTCATAGTTCAGACCATAAGGCCAGAAATGCTGCGAGTCGCCATACAGCGTCGCGCTCGAACCGTCGAATGTTCGCAGTTTGGCGGTCGCATAGGAGCCGTGCCAGGAGCCGCTGTACATCAGATTCCAATAGGCCGAGTAGGTTCCCACGCCCATGGTATGAGCGATCTCATGCATGGCGACGCGAGTATTCCGCGAGCCGCCGAATTCGATCCAGCCGTCATAGTTCGCCTGAGCCGTCGGCACGCCGGAATTATAATTGGCCCACACGTGTTTGTTGAAAGTGCCATATGTATTGTAATACGACGCGGCTTCCTGCATCGCACTCGTGATTTGAGCGGCAATCGTGGAATCGACGCCGTCCAAATTCAGCGTGTAGGTAAGTGCGGCTTGCGCTTGATTAAAAAGACCAAGACTTAATAGAATGGCGATAACCATTCCCTTCCCCTTCAACGACATCATCTGAGAACTCATTGTGCTTCCTCCTCTAACGTTTTCATTGTTGAACTATTTAATTCTCCAAATCGCAAAACATGACAGATAAATGCACAACATATCACATGATGAGTCTATATATAAACCCATTCAAAGACAATCCTGCGTTTCGACCTCCTTTCTTCAATGTTAAAATTAAGCCACAAAATTGAAGTGAGTTTCAGCAGACACTGAGACCTGGCGCATCGATCAAACAAATATTTTGGTGTCGCCTTCTTTAAGCAGAAAGACGCTCACACATCAATTCCGAGTCATTCATAAACATCAGCACGTGCTCAATGTATTCGCCGAGTGTGCTGATGTTCTCAAAATATCCTCGAATCATAACACAAGAAAAACATAGCGCTATTACCAGAATGAAGCATTTATCTCAAGAGCATCAGTTGATTGTCAAGCAGAAATTTCACAGACTATGCCACCGAAGATCATTTGGCGTCGACTTCCATTTCCTTCGAAAACCCGGCGCAATCCCTCCGGTCCTCCAACGACATCAGAGGAGGCATTCTGTGAGAGCAATCGAAGATGTGTTGTCCTGTTTTTCTGCTTGACAGGCGCCCAGCCTTCGCCTTGAATCAACGCAATTCGCCTGTAAAGTATTATTTCTTGACGGAATATTGATCATGGCCCGGGAACAAGCTGATCCGGTCGATGAAACCGTGGAAGCGGCGAGATTGCTGGACTTTTATGGTGCGATGCTGACCGGACGGCAGCGTGAATTCATGACGCTCCATTATTGCGAGGACATGTCGTTCGGCGAAATCGGCGAGGCCTTCTCCGTCAGCCGTCAAGCCGTACACGACGCTGTGCGGCATGGGCTTGCGGCCATGCGCGAGATGGATGCGCAGCTCGGTCTGCTCGAAGATTTCTCCCAGCGCCGGGAGCGTCACATCCAGCGCATGCAGGCGCTCGAGCTGCTCCGTGAGGCGCGCGAATCGCTCGATGCGCAGGAATGGGATCACGAGGCGCTCAAGCGGCAGATGGACAAAGTGATCATGCTGCTGGCCGACGCGCGTGACACTGATGTGACCGAAGCGTAATTCCGCGCAAGGAAACGGCGTATGCATCTGCTCTTCGCCATTTTACTGATCGTCGCGCTTGTCGCGCATCTAACCGCCTGGGTCCGCATCGTCTGGAAAGCTTTTGCGGTGTCAGTCAAGTGGGGCTTGGCGGTGCTGTTGCTGAACTTCACGCTGAACGCTCCGTCGGTCTGCTTCATGTACTTGGAACACCAGAGGCGGATCCGGCGTTATCTCTTCGCGCTGTTCGCGCCCTACATCGTGATGGCGGCGGCGGCGTTATACTACATCGACTGGGGCGAGTTGCTGCGGTAGAAAATAAAACGGCATCATTGCGATTATGGCTTTTTCCAATCTGACAGACCGGCTGCAAGGGACGTTCAAAAAACTGCGCGGCGAGGCGCAGATCACCGAGGATAACATCAAAGACTCGGTGCGCGAGGTGAAACGCGCCCTGTTGGAAGCGGACGTCAACTTCAACGTCGTGCGCGAGTTCGTGGCGAAAACGCAGGAAAAGGCGCTGGGTGAGGAAGTCCTGCTGTCCGTCCGGCCCGGCGAGCAGTTCGTCAAGATCGTCCATGACAACCTGCAGGAAATCCTCGGCGGCGAGACGGCCACGTTCGATCTGCCCGAAGAACGGCGCAATGTGATCCTGCTGCTCGGTCTTCAGGGATCGGGCAAGACCACCTTCTCCGCGAAACTCTCGAAGTACTGGAAAGAACGCGAACTGCGCCCAATGCTCGTGGCCTGCGACGTGTACCGCCCCGCGGCCATCGAACAGCTCAAGGTCGTCGGCGGCCAGGTGGATGTGCCGGTTTTCAGCATCCCCGGCTCGCAGGACGTGGTGGAAATCGGCCGCCAGGCCATGGATTTCGCCCGGCGCGAAAATCGCAACCTGATCATCTTCGACACCGCCGGCCGGCTGCATATCGACGAAGTCAAGATGGACGAGCTGATCGCGCTGCGCGATTTCATCAAACCGTCGTACACCTTCCTCGTCGCGGACGCGATGACCGGCCAGGACGCGGTGAACTCCGCCGAGGCCTTCAACAGCCAGGTCGGCATCGACGGCGTGTGCCTGTCCAAACTTGACGGCGACGCCCGCGGCGGCGCGGCGCTCTCGATCAAGAACGTCACGGGCAAGCCGATCGTTTTCGCCAGCACGGGCGAAAAACTCGACGAACTGGAACTGTTCCACCCAGACCGCATGGCCAGCCGCATCCTGGGCATGGGTGACGTGCTGACGCTGGTGGAGACGGCGCAGAAGGCCTTTGATGAGAAGCAGGCTGCCGATGCGATGAAGATGAAAAACCGGCTGATGCGCGGCGAGTTCGACTTCGAGGACTTCCTGCAGCAGATGTCGATGATCGGCCGCATGGGTTCGCTGAGCAAAATCATGAAAATGATCCCCGGTCTCAGCGGCGCGCTCAGCGATGAAGACCTGCATCAGGGCGAGGGCGAGCTCAAACGCGTCAAGCGAATCATCAACTCCATGACGCCGAAGGAGCGCCGCAATCCGCAGCTGCTCGCGGGAAGCCGCAAACTGCGCATCGCCAAGGGCGCCAGCGTGGAGGTCAGCGAGATCAACGACCTGATCAAACAGTTCAACACGATGCGCAAGCAGATGAGCATGATGATGAATACTCCGCAAGCCAAGGAGGCCTTTGGCGGCGGCGGCGGCTCGAAATTCACCAAAGCGACCAAAGAATCGCGTGATAGAAAAAAGAAGAAAAAGAAACAACAGCGCGATCAACGCAAAAAACGAAAATAAAGAATCACACATAATAAAACCAAAACGAAAAGCGACGATCTCATCGTCGCACAGAAGGAGAACGAAAAATGATCAAGATTCGCCTGACCCGCACAGGCCGTAAAAAACACGTGTCCTATCGCATCGTGGTCGCCGATTCACGCCGCGCGCGCGACGGACGCTGCATCGAGCAAATCGGCTGGTATCAGCCGCTGAACGACCATGAGGAAAAGAATTACAAACTGGACGAAGATCGTGCGCTGTACTGGCTCAAAGCCGGCGCCGCCCCGTCCGACACCGTCCGGTCCTTGCTGCGCCAGTCCGGTCTGATGCAGAAGTATCATGACCTCAAGGTGGAACAGGCCAAGGCACGCAAGGAAAACAGGGCTGCAAAGACGGCGGAATAAATTCAATTGACACAAAATCATGCGCTGGATAGGCTGATTTCGTTTACCGGCGGAGCGACCGTTCACCGGTAAATACGCCGCATGCCCGGCATTGCGGCACGAGACTGTTCCCATACAAGCGAATAAACGCCGCGCGGAAGCCAAAACCCGCGCGCTTACGAATGGTGCAAACACTTATTCAAGATGAGGTGACTACCGTGGATTCGATGAAAGAATTGGTGCAGTACATGGCCGAAGCGCTCGTGGATTATCCCGACCAGGTGGAAGTCAAAGTCGTGGAGGGCGAAAACAGCATCATCCTGGAACTCAAAGTCGCCCGCGAAGACATCGGCAAGGTGATCGGCAAAGGCGGCCAAACGGCCAAGGCGATGCGCAAGATTCTCAGCGCCGTGGGCAACAAGCTGAAAAAGAAATCGCTCCTGCAGATCATCGAATAGCATTCGAGACGCGCCATGACCGCCGCACAGCCCACGCCGGATCCGAACGAGCCGATACATCTCGGCGTCTGCGGCAAACCTCATGGACTTCGCGGCGAGGTGCGCGTGAACCTGATCCGCATTACGCAGGACGAAATCCAGCGGCTCGAAACGGATCGCCTCCTGCTGATCGAACGCAGAAATCCTGAGCCCCGTGAGGTGCGCCTCACGGGGTCTCGCTTTCACCAGCAGTTCTGGCTCATCAGCCTCGAAGGCATGGAGGACCGCACCGCCGCCGAATCGCTCAATGGCGCGATCCTTGCTGTGCGCCGCGCCGACCTCTGGCCGCCTGACGAGGACGAATACTTCGAACTCGACCTGATCGGACTGAAAGCCATTGACGCCAAAACCGGCGAGTCGCTCGGCGAAGTGACCGGACTCAAAGACGGCGCTGCACACGACCTTCTGCTCATCCGTAAACCCGGCGGCAAAACGTTTCTCGTCCCCTTTGTCGATGCCATGGTTCCCGAAGTGAACCTTGAAAAACAGATCGTCCGGCTCGATCTGCCCGAAGGATTGATTGATCTATGAGATTCCTGAACGATCATCAAAAAGTTATTTTCACACCAAGGCACGAAGGCACAAAGCGTTGTTATAATTTTTCCTTTGTGCCTTCGTGCCTTTGTGTGATTTATAATCGGTAAAATGAAAATATCCATCCTTACATTATTCCCATCCATGTTCGACGGGCCGTTCACCGAGAGCATCATCAAACGCGCCGTGGACGCCGAGGTGTGCGAAATCGAGATCGTGGACATCCGCGACTTCACGCACGACAAGCATAACACCGCCGACGACACGCCATACGGCGGCGGATGCGGCATGGTGATGAAGGTCGAACCGGTCGTCGAGGCTGTCGAATCCGTGACCAAGGATAGCCCTGACGCGCGCGTGATTTACCTGTCGCCGCAAGGCCCGCGCTTCACCCAGAACAAGGCGCGCGAACTCGCCGCGCTCCCCCACCTCGTGCTGCTCTGCGGCCACTACGAAGGGATCGACGAACGCGCATTCGAGCTCGCCGTGCACGAGGAGCTCAGCATCGGCGACTACGTGCTCACCGGCGGCGAGCTGCCCGCGATGGTCGTGGCCGACAGCGTGATCCGCCTGCTGCCGGGCGCCGTGGGCAACGACGCCTCGGTGCAAAACGACTCCTTCTGGAACGGCCTGCTCGACTGCCCGCATTACACCCGGCCCGAGGAATATCGCGGTCTGCGTGTGCCCGGCGTGCTGCTCTCCGGCCACCACGCCAAAATCGACGAATGGCGCCATCAGCAAGCCCTCGAAAAAACCCACCGCATCCGCCCCGACCTATATGAAACCTATCATTCCACCGATCCGCAGGATGAAGCCTGATCAACTGCACGAGCCGTCTCCATCTTCATTCCAGCATCGAGTATCGAGTATCCAGTATCTTGTGAATGAAGACTATATCGCCCAATTCACACCGAATATATAATTCGGTTATTATAGATATAACTTGCAACCAATTTCCATTTGTCCTATATTCATCTGGCATTGCCCGAAGAAGGATCGCTTCTCCCGTCGCGCACAACAACGACATCTGCAAAATCCAAACGCGGCAGGTGGATGTTGTATGTTTTTTCATTGAGTTCAATCCCACGCCAGGAGCCATGTCACCATGAAAACAATTAGCTGGATCGCCTGCAGCCTCATCCTCCTCCTGACAACCGCAGCCCATACGACGACAGTTACGTTTTCATCGCCGATGGAAATAACAACATCAGCATCACTCGCTCAATCGGTGTTTGCCATCGATCTGGATGGCGACGGCGATCCTGACATATTATCGGCGTCCTATGATGATAATAAAATCGCGTGGTATGAAAACCGGTTGAATCAGGCGGAGCAGGATTTTGGTTCGCAGCAAGTGATCACAACTTCGACAATTGGCGCCCGTTCGGTGTGCGCTGCAGACCTGGACGGCGATGCCGATGCCGATGTGATCTCGTTATCCGAAAATGATTTTAGCATCGCATGGTATGAAAACCGATTGAATCAAACAACGCACGATTTTGGACCACAGCAGGTGATTACCATATCTACGAAATACGCTCTCTTGATATATGTCTTGGATTTGGATAGCGATGGTGACGACGATGTGCTCTCATTATTTTCAAATCAAATCGCATGGTTCGAAAACCGGTTAAACCAAGCAGAAATGGATTTTGGACCACTACAAACTATTTATTCTTCGTCCGGCGGTAATCTATCTGTAAGCGCTAAGGATTTTGACGACGATGGTGACGCGGACATCTTTTACTCAGAAATGTCTTCAACTTATATCGATTTTAATGCTTACTCTTGGCATATTACGATCGGATGGCTTGAAAACAAGACAAATCAAACGGAACATAACTTTGAATGGCGAGAGATTATCGAGTCATTTTATCATTCCGATTTATCGGATGTATTTCTCACATTGCTTCCTATGGATGTGGATGAAGATGGTGATTGGGATATTCTATCCTTTGAAGCACTATATTTTTCATCCATTAATATAAGTAACACGATTGCATTGTATGAGAATCGTTTAAATCAAGTTGAACAACATTTCAATTCTCATAAATCCATTACTACATCGACAATAGCTTTACATGGTATCAAAGCAGCAGACATTGACTCTGATGGTGACGAAGATGTGCTTTGTCAATCACCAAATCAACGCGTATGGTATGAAAACCGATTGAATCAAACGGAACAGGATTTTGGACCGCCCCAGAATATCATTGCTGACAACTACACGCGATCCATTTATCCAGTAGATATAGAGCCAATTTAAAAATACACTCTACTTTTGCTCATCCCAATCTCTGCTGAATGCAATTCCGCCGTCCCCCCGTTTTTTCAAG
>JAFGJS010000033.1 GCA_016928995.1 Candidatus Sumerlaeota bacterium
ATGCGCCCCGTGAACGTGTTTCCATTCACCGTCAATCCGCCCACGCTCACTGTCCGGTCCGTCGTCGCGCCCGTCTGCGTCACCTGTTGCAAGGTGCCCGGAATCATCCCCGCCAGGCTCTCGGTCAATGTGACGCTCGTGCCGTCGCGATCCGAGTCCAAACACAGCACGCTTACCGCGCGGCTGGTCAAGGTCGCCGTAGAATACTCCGCGCCAAAGGCGCCGCCGCACATCGCCGTCAGCGCCGCAAACATCCACACTGCTCGCTTCATGTTTTCCTCCTGAAATCAAAAACGGCCGCGTCAGGCGGCCGTGTGAATAGCACACTGTTCGGAAATTTTTCTCATCCAACTTGCGTGATAAATGGGTCTGGGGTCTAGGGTCTAGGGTCTGGGGATGGAGCGGCTATCGCCTTAAAAAAGAGAATCATCATTTCATATTTTCCCAAACATTTTCTCTTTTTTTTGGCGCGTTAGCGCCTCCAACACCAGACCCTAGACCCCAGACCCCAGACCCATCCCTCACCCTTCCACAACCACGCTGACCATGAGATCCTGATGCCCGCCCGGCGCCTCGCAATAAATATAAAGACTCTCGCCAGCGCTGAGGGTGAACGATCCTGTGTTGCGGCTGAAACGTTCATCGTAGTCGAGCGTCAGCAAAATCGAATGCGTTGTTGCGCCGCCCTTGGCCTCGCGGCAAACGCGAATCTGCGTCGATCCGCTCGCGCCGGTCGACACGTTGCACGTCGCTTGGATTGAAACCACCTCCAGCGTGTCGCCGGCTTCCGCCTCGGGCGCGATGATGAAGTCATAGCCCTCCGGCGTTTCGGCGATCACGCCCGGAAACGTCACGCTGTAGCTTGTCTTTTGCTTAACCATACTCGTCGCCGCTCCTGTCTCTCCCGGATACAAATCATCCTCATACGGACTCGCGCCCACTGAGTCGTCGTCATACACGGACGGATCGCCCGCCGTGAAACGAACGCAATAACCGATTACGCCGAACGGCGCGCGCGACACATCGAACTCCAGATCATCCTCGCGTTCCACGTAGCAGTGGCGCCAATACTCGTCGTGAAACTGGAAAAACCGGAACGTGCCGTCGGTTCCGCCGCGCAAAGCCGTCAGCATGTTCTGCATTTCCGTGCGCGCATCGCCCGCCGTGGCCGCGTTGATCTCGCCGGTCAGCTCGAAGCGCGCCACGGACTCGGAAAAAGCCTCCAGCGTCGCGCCGTCCGTCAGCGGATCGTCCGCTACGCTGCTCTGCCGGCCGCGCCAGAATCGCACGCGCGGCCCCCAATCCGGTCCATACGGCGGAAAATAATACGCGTTCGAACCGCCATAATCGATCCCCAGCCGGGGATATATCTCGCTCATGCTCTCCCCCCAATCACGATCATAATTATGCGTTTGCTCTTGCTCTTGCTCATATTCTCAATCGGGTTTGGGGTTCCGGGCTTCGGGTTCCGAGCTCCAGGTTCTGAGATGGAGCAGTTGCCATTAAAAATGGATTCAATTGTGATATTCCAGGCAACTTCTGTATCATATTCCAACGACGGAACCCGAAGCCCGGAGCCCGAAACTCGGAACCCGTTCCCTACACCTCATCCCACTCAATTTGAGGGATCGTCACCTCGCAATCCAACCGCACCACAGCCAGCCCTTGCGCGCTCTCGATCCATTCCAGTCCGGTGAACGTCACTCCCAGCGTATCCTTATCGCCCGCCGTCAGGCGCTTGCGCCGGAGCAGCCGCAGCACGTCCTTCGCGATGTCGAATGCGCCGGGATCGGCCGACACGCTGTCACCCTGCGCCGCATCCTCCTGTCCGCGCAGATTCAACGCCACGCACCATACGCGATAACGCAGCGTCGCATCGTCGCGCTTGAGAAACGGCCCTGCTTCGATCTTGCCATTGCGAAACGACACCACCACCGCCGGAACAGCCAGTTCCAGCGTCTCCATCAATTCCGCCGCATCGGCGCCCTGGAACGCCTCGCGCCGCTGCAGATAACCATCCTCCTGGTCCGCATCCAGCTCCGCTAACTCGCTTAACAATCCATCCTGCGCCACCGAAATCCAATCCGCCATCGCCTCACCTCGACATAGTATTTAACGCAAAGACGCAGAGCCGCTAAGAACTGTCAGGGATGAGAAAGAGAAATAGGGGATATGGAGATATTGGAGATTATAAAAATATTACAGCGCCATTCTTCTCGTAATCTCCAATATCCCCCTATCTCCTTTTCTTTTTTGCATCTTTGGTTTTTTCACCACAAAGGCGCGAAAGCACAAAGAAATATTACCGGCGATTGAAATATTTATTGCATACAAACAACGCTCAATAAATTGAATCATAGATCATGCTTTATAAAAAATATCGTTGTGACTTTGTGCAGTTGTGGTGAATAATAAATAAATTCTCTGCGCCTTTGCGTTTTATTGGTTAGTAGTTATCCAGGTTGCTCGCGCCGTCTTCATCGTCGCGAAACACCGGATCATGCTCGCTCAGCGGCGTCGTGATTTCCGGCAAGCCGACTTCGCTCACATCCTCATCCGCGCCGCCCACGTCCAGACCGCCGCGCCCCTCGGCCAAGCCCTTCAGCATCGCCATCGCGTCCTCATACGCCTGCCGGTCGCGCGCCGACATCGTCTCGCGTCGCGCCTGATGCAAGTAGTATAGCGCCAGGTCCGAGGCCAACTCCTTCACCGCAGCCGGCGCCGTCTCAAACGGCACAGTATACCGCCCGCGCAAATGCAGATCGATCACGCCGTCCGCCCGCTCCAGCGCCGCTGTCAGCACATCCGCATCCGCCGAACCATCGCCGTCCAGATCCGCCAGCCGCGCCAAACGCGCCGCTCCGATCCGCTTCTCCAACTCCGCCTGTGAACTATAACTCATACGTTGATCCTTTCCTTCGATTCCGCCGGTTCGAAAAAGTTAAACGTGTTCCGTTCCCGCCAATGCGCAATTCACAATTGCCAATTGACCATTGAAAATTGCGAATTGATGTGCATAGAAATAGCTATATTGATTTTATTGTAAATGACCTGAAGGGCTGATCCGCCGTGTCGCAACCGATCGCCGCACAAATCACATTCACCCTCGTCTTCCACGCCCTCTGGTGGATCGCCGCCATATATTTCATCCGTTTACGCAAGAAATTGTACGACTACAAACCAGACAGACCGGATTTCATTAAACTTGTCCGCCGCAGCCAACTGCTCATCATGATTCTTTATTTTGCGCTGCCATTAGTCTTGCTCGCTGTTATCCTCGGCGTTACGTTCTCCGGCCGTTCTCCCGAAGCCATACTGGGCGGCGCGCCACGCGACTTCATGCGGCTGATCTTTTTGCTGCCAATTCCATTCACCGCATCAATACTCATTCTCATCGCCATCCTGTTTCGACAGCACAATAGATACCGTACTCCTTGCACATTTTGGCAAGTACTACGCTTATATTTCAGCATTCTGCCAATTATCGCGCTCAGCCTGTATTTCTCCGTACAAGAATGCTTGACTTTGACCGCCTACACCCATCAGGAAATGCCAAATTTTCCGCTGCTGATTATTCTGATCGCGCTGCTTCTCCTGATTTCACTACTGCGACGCCGCATCGGCGGCGTCAAATTTGGTCTTCCTATCGAGATGGAAGCCTGTCCGCTCCGTGACGAAATCGAGCGCATCGCGCATAATCTCGGATTTCGTAAAACCCGTATTCGTATCCAGCCGATGCGCCGCCCAAATAAAATCCGCCGCAATGAAACATACAACTCCACTATTCGCATCGCCCAATGGTGGCGTAAATTCTCTCCGCAACGGTTTATTATCCCCATCGAAATCATCCAACGCTCTGAACCTGAAGCGTTCACTGCCGGACTGGCATGCGCATTGCTCCTGCACAGTCCACTGCTGGCTCCGATACATCGTTTGAAGATCTGGATTAAAAAGCACATATGGCAAGCCGCGCTTATTGCGCTATGTATGTATGCCGCCTGGTTATCCTTCAATTACTGGTTGTTCAATGACAACTCCGATCCATCCGTCATGTTTGTTACCGCTATATTCACATCACTATGCTTCCTTATTCCAATTGTATTGCTTGCAGCGTTGGTGCTGTTGCTCGTTGACAGAAACATACGCCGGAACGGTAAAAAACGTCTGCATCTCGGTGTCGAATGCTGGATCGTCGCCGATCCGTTCTCCAACCGCACGCCATTCGATTTTTTCCGCGCTGTGCATCATTTCAACATGGCGCTTAACCCGCAGATGAACGAACAGCAAACTGCCAGCATGATGCTGGGCATGTCCGCTGTGCATTACTACCTCAACAATAAAATTGAATCCGAACAACGCGATGCAATCTTCGCATACCTCATGCAAAAAGCGGAAAAAAACGAATGACGAAAACTGATGTATTATGCTTTTGAAACACATAACCCATTCCTCACCCACAACGCACTCCGTCAACACAGCAACCGTCCGTCGTCCAACCATCCCGGCATAAAAGTTTCGGAGAGAGGGAGCGCGAGGGAGAGGCCCTTTTTCAAAGGGGCCTCTCCCTCGCATTCTCCTTCATCCCTTCATTCCATCCATGCTTATGTCAACACGTCGGCCATCTTGCACGCTGCGCCGGCGGCCACGAGTTTCTGATCGTAGTAGAACGACACGCGCACCTGGTCGCCGCGTCGCGCGTCATTGCGCCACTGCTCCACCATACGGCCTTCCGTGGCCGCGCCGCCGTTGGTCCAGGCGAACGTATAGCCCAGCGCCAAACGCCGCAGTCCTGGACGCTCCGGCACGTACGCCACGTACGCCGTGTCGCTCCACACCGCCGAGACGCTCGCTGTCTGGCCGCGCGCCGCCGTGTTCTTGAACGAACGGCCGATCAGCACGCGCTCCAGGCCGAACACCTGCGCCAGCGCCTCGCGCGTCACCACCGAAGCCTCGCCGCCCGACTGGAACTGCACGCGATCCACCAAATCCGGGTGATCCTTCAGCGCCAGGTAAACCGAATAGTCGATCACCAGCACGTTCGGCACGGCCTGCACCGCGTCGATCACCTTCTGAATCGAAGCGCTCACATCGCCCACCGGATCGCCGTTGGTGTAATCGTCCCATTTGTTGCTGACCGTCTGCGAATTCGAAACGCCGCTCGACAGCGCCGACGCCAGCGCGATCTCCTTGTTCAGCAGGATCTTGCCGCTGAGGAACTCCACCTTGTCGATGTCGGCCTGAATCGCCGGGTCCGCGTTCGCCCGTTCCTCATCCGCCACGATCGCCTGCAACGCGTGATCCTCGCAGAAATACGTGTCCGTCGAAGCGCCGAAGTCCGCCTCCAGCGCCTCCGCTCCGGCCGCGCGGCGATCATCGCTCTGCCGCAGGCCCTCGCGCTCCTCGTCCAACACGAAATACTTGTCGCTCTGCTTCGCCACCGGCACGACGGGAAACAGCAAGTTCGACAAAAACTCATTCCGGCCATACTGAACGCTTACGTTCGTCAAGGCCGAATCAACATGAACATCGCTTACTTCAGGCATACCCTTGCCTCCTTCGCAAAATTTAAAATAAGAAAGCCCCCGTCATTTCGAGAGCCTTGGTCTTGCTTACAAAAGTTTTTTGACTTCGCCGCTCCGGCGTTATCAATGCATAATAATTTCCATCATTGTTTCCGCACAATAGCGCTAAAAATTAACATTCTTGGCCTAAGTTCCGGCCAATCCACGCCGATAAGACCCCTAGCGCAGTCCATGCGCCTATAAATCCATAATAAGGCGGCATCGCGTATATGCTCCTTAGACTGACCATCTGTGCCGCCATCGGCTGTGGCATGGCGATGATGCTAAGCCCCGGCTCCGATGTTTTGCTCGCTCCGGTTCGGCTTGTGCAAGGCGCTAACTCCGGCATGGAACTTCAGAACATCGCCGCTATGATCATCCGCCATTACTATGCGGATGGCGGCCAGCTCGTGCCTGAAAGCGAATTCCAGGATTTCGTGAAAAGCAACTTCAGCGCTCTGACGGAAAAGCCCGTCAACATCGATAGTTGGGGCACGCCTTACGGTTACCGCATCGTCGATGGCGGCTTTGAAGTCCGCAGCTATGGCCCTGACCGGACAGAAAACACCCCGGATGACATCGTATACCAATGGAGACCAAAAACATGAGCAAAGATAACCGCCGCCGGCAATTCATCATTAATCCACGCGCTCAGTGGACCTATGTCCTGCGCATCATCGCCCTGGAAATAAGCGTCGCCATCGTCGCCACGCTTCTCACCGCCACCACGACCGTGCTCAGTCTGCAAAGCGACACCGGCGGCATGATCCAGCCCTACGGCTACTGGCACAATCTCATCGCATCCAGCGTTTTCCTCTGCCTCATCCTCGCCGCCGGACTTATCTTCATCGGGATTCGCATCTCGCATCAGATCTTCGGACCGGCCTATCACATCCAGCGCGTCTTTCTTGAAGCTTTGGCCAACCAGGAGATTCCCAGCAAAATTCACCTCCGCGAACACGACGAGTTTCACGACGTCGCCCAAACGATCAACGCCTGGATCGACGCGCAGAAGGACAATCGGCAATAGACATTGGACGCTGGAGTGTAGAATCCATAGTCCATAGTCTAGAGTCTAATGTCCATAGTCCACAGTCCATCGTCCCTTACGCCGGCACGCTTTGCGTTCCGCGCGCGATCATCACCGGAATCACATCGCCATCCGCCGACGAAGCCGCCAGCGCAATCGCGCCGTACTCCTCGCCATCCGCCGCTGACTTCACGCCCATACCGTCCGCGTCGCTTTTCAACCGATCACCCGCGGCGATCGCCGTGCCGCTGCCGTCCACCTCGAGGAAGCATACGCCCTCCAGGTTCACGCCCACGGTGCGATCCGCCGCCGCCGTGCTTTCATACGTCACGCCCAGCGCCAATTCGCCCGCGCCTGCCAGCGCCACGACGGTCTCCGCCGCCGTCGAATTGCTCGCATCCACCGTTACGAAGCGATACGCGCTGATCGTCGAATCCGAACATTTAAACCCCGCCTGACGCGTGGCTTTTCCCTCGCTTGCGCTCATTGCACATCCTCCTCAAAATAAAATAAGCGGACGCCATGTCCGCCAAAGTAACACTCGAAAACCAAAAATGATCACCACAAAAACACAACGACACAAAGAACCGATTTCTTTATATGCGCTGTTATACTATTCAAAATAATCAGTTCTCTGCGTTATCCTACAACCAATCCTTCAACTCGAACAAATGTCCGTCCTCCATCCATCCCGATATAAAAGTTTCGGGAGCGAAACAGTCCGGTGGACTGTTTCGCAATGCGGTTGCCGCTTTTGTTTCGTCCCTTTCCAAGGGGGCCTCTTTCCCGCAATCTCTTCAATCCTTCCCGCTACACTTCCCGCGACACAGCCGCCAGCGCCTCGGCGAAACTCGCCCCCGGATGCTCCTCAATCCACGCCTCCGCGCGTTGCGACAGCTCCAGTGAATCCAGTGATGCCTCGCGCGGACTTGCTCCCGTAGATGCGAATCGCTCTGAACCCGCGCCAGCCAACTCGCCGAAGCGCACCACGCCCGGAGTTGATTCCAGCACGCGCCTCAGCGCCTCGCGCGCCGAAGAGTCGCCCTCGCCGAACGACACATGCAGCCGACCCAGGCCGTCGTGCAAATCCACTACGCCCTGTTCGATCCATGCCCCCACCGGCTTTCCCAGCTCCCGTTGCGACTCCAGGAACCGCTCGAACTCCTCGCGCTCACGCTCACGCTGCAACACCTTCAGCTCCTGCCGCAGCAAAGCGTTCTCCGTCCGCGCCGCCATCGCCTTCGCTTCGTGCTCCGCGAATGAAGCCGCCACCTCCCGCTCCTGCTTTTGTTCGAAGCAATCCTCCGCCGCCGGTTCCACATTCACATTTTCCGCAGCACCCGCATTTTCCTCCGTCACGCCTGCTGCATCCTCTTCCGGCTCTTCCACTCTCGCGGCCACGCTCCCGTCATCCGTAACGTCCACCGCATCCGCCGCAGCAACGCCCGGATCTGAATCCAGCTCCCCCTCGCTCATCATCGCCACCTCGTCCGTTTCGATCATTGGCGTTTCGCATTTCGAATTTGTTTCGGATTTCGGATTTGGAATTTCGAATTTAAACTCCAGGTACTCCCCCTCATCCTCACGAAACTCCACGTCGCGCAAACCCTTCACCGCCGGCGCCGCCGCGCCCAGCAACGCCACCGCCCGCAAATACGGGCCGCGCCCCAGCAAATCCCGGTAGAGCTCCACGCTCCGCTTCTTGAACGCCCCGCTGCGCAGCGCCTTGGTCAGCCAATCCGCCGCCTGCGAAAGCCGCGCCAGCAGCAGCGTCCCCTCCGCCTTCAACTCCGCCACCCACGCGCCCGCCGGACCGCCGTCCCCGTGATCCAGTTTCACCGGCGCCTCATGAAACTTCGGATCATAGTTCTCCGCGATTCGCCGCACCTCATCCGCCGACACGGGCCACTCCCGCCCATGCCCCGCCGCGTCAAACACCTCGATCCACCGCCCCTCCAAACCATCCGCCTTAGCCACGCCCATACAAAAATACCTCCTTCAGAGAAACTCAAAATCAAAGCCGTGACAATAAAGCAGCGGTCGACGAACCCATCGCCCAGCCGCTCCCTTATTGCCGCCGCTCGATAATTATGAATCTTTGCCTAAAATGAAAAACCTTGCGCTAAAACTGTTGTCACAATCAAATAAACCCAACACAACAAAGCGCACCGCTATGAAACTCATCCTCATCGCCCTCATCTTCCACGCCGCCTGGTGGGGCTTCTGTCTCTTACGCGCCCCGTTGCGCCGAGCGATCCTCAACATCTCAAACAACGCTCGTACCAGCCTGCTGGCCATCGACGGATTTCACGCCTTCTGCAATGTTCTGCTGATCCTCGAGCTCGACGCGCTGCATTATGATCTGCGCGCAGCAATCGTCTGGATCATGCTGCCGAACATCGTCTCGCAATTCATCTGGAGCTGGCGCATCGCCTCTCAGGAAGGAAAAATCTTCCTCGCGCTACGCCCCTTCCGCATCGGCGCCGCCGCGAAATTTTTCGCGGCCAGCATCTGCTCCCAGCCGCTGCTCCTCATCATCATTATATGGAGCGGCAATTATGGACTGATCTATCTTGTGTTTTTCATCGGCTGGATCATCGGCCATTATTTCTCGCGTAAAAAGCCTGCGTATGGCCGCTCGATCCGTGCCGATGAATCGCCGCTCACCGGCGAAATCCACGCGCTTTACCGCCAACTGCAACTCGATCCGCCCGATGTCCTTTATCGAATCGCCGAATGCGAACCGGATGAATTGCGCATCCCCACTTTGAAAGTAATGAACCGTAATGAAGGGCGGCAATCGCTGAAAACCGTCTATCCTTCCTGCGACGCGATCCGCGCCGTAGGACCGAGCGTCTACACCGCCCTGACCGCCGCGCGCCTGGTTAACATAGCGACCTTTGGATTGAACAACACATTACGCCGCTACGTGTTCACGACGCACTTCGAGGATAATCCAGAACGCTTCAGTTTGGCGCCGGTCGTCGTGTGGAGCATCATATCGATGATCATCATAATGATGCTGGCCGTTTCGCTGAGTTATGCTTTGATCGTTCCCATCATGGCTTTTCTGCTGCTTTTCATCATCCCCGGATTCAACTTCCAAGTGCCCCCCCCCACGGGGTGGTTGACAAAGCAGTGAGTTGAGGCATCCTCGCTCCTGCGATAATCAATC
>JAFGJS010000034.1 GCA_016928995.1 Candidatus Sumerlaeota bacterium
GATTGATTATCGCAGGAGCGAGGATGCCTCAACTCACTGCTTTGTCAACCACCCCGTGGGGGGGGCACTTGGAAGTTGAATCCGGGGATGTAAATAAGAATGATAATACCTTTAACGCCACTAGCGAGGGCGGCTGTGCCACATTTTACTTTGGCGAATTTAAAATAGACCCGCCATTATGCGACTCAGTATGAAGGGCATGCCAACATTGAATCAGGACGAAAAACAGGAAAGCAGGAAAATTCGCAATCGCCAGGCTGTGTATTATTTCGCGCGCGGCGTGGCGATGGTCGCGGGCGTGTTCACGCTGGCCGTTTGCCTGATCCTGGCGGCGGACTTCGCGCGAGTGCGCCTCAGCGATCCGATGAATTCCCCGGCGCTCGAACGCCTGATCGAGGAGTCGGTGAAGAATCCGAACGATCAGGAGCTGCAACAGGAAATTCGCGAGCTCGATCTGCTGGCGCGGCGCGCTTTCTTTCTCAGTCAGCGCTTCCGGAAAATCGGCGCATGGCTGCTCGCCATCGGCTTGACCGCGCTGCTCGCGGCGCTGAAGATTATGCGCGACTTGCGGCTGCGCTTGCCCGATCCAACGCAATGGGACGAGGCGCCGCCGGTCGAGGAGACGATCAAACTGACGCGCTGGCACGTGGCGGCATTCGGCGGGATTCTGCTGCTGGCCGTTGCGGCGTTGATCATCGGCTCGCCCGAGTACGTTGGCGAGATGCTGGCGGAGACGGATAGATCGCCGATAATGGATGCGCCGACCGCGGCCGCGCCGCTGAAGCATCCGGATCGCGCGGCGATCATGCGCAACTGGCCGGGCTTCCGCGGGCCGCTAGGCAATGGCGTGGCGGTGAATTCCAATGCGCCGGCGACCTGGAGCGGCGAGACCGGTGAGAATATTCTCTGGCGCGTGGAGACGCCGCTGCCGGGATTCAGTTCGCCGGTGTTCTGGGACGGGCGGCTGTATCTGACCGGCGCCGATGCGGACAAACGCGAGGTGTACTGCATTCATGGCGACACTGGCGAATTGCTCTGGTCGCGCGAGGTGACCAGCGTTCCCGGTTCGCCCGCGCAAGCGCCGGAGGTGATGGAAGATACCGGCTATGCCGCGCCGACTCCGGCGGTGGACGGCTTCCGCGTCGTTGCGATGTTCGCCAACGGCGATGTCGCCGCGTTCGACCTCGACGGCAAGGCGCTTTGGTCGCGCAACCTGGGGCTGCCGGAAAATTCATACGGTTATGCCTCTTCGCCGGTGTTGCACGACGGGCTGGTTTTGATCCAATACGACAACGCCAATGATCCGCGCGTGATGGCGCTGAACGGCGACACTGGCAAGACCGTCTGGGAGACGAAGCGGCCTGACGCGCAGCCCTGCTGGAGTTCGCCGGTGATGGCGCAGGTTGGCGGCATTCCGCAGTTCATCTGCTCCGGCAGCCCCTACGTTACGGCATACGATCCGGCGGACGGCAGGGAGTATTGGCGCGTGGAGATTGAGCCAGGCGAGATCGCTCCGACTCCCGCGTTCGCTGACGGCTTGATCTTCGTGGGGCATTCGAATATTTACACTGCGGCGATCGATCCGGCGAGCGCCGAGGGCGCGGAGAAGATTTGGGCGGGCGATGACCTGAGCGCCTTGCTGGACGTGGCCAGTCCGCTGGCGGCGAACGGGCGGTTGTACATCGCCAACAGCGGCGGCGTTCTGACCTGCGCGAACGCCGAGACAGGCGAGGAACTCTGGACGCATGAAGAATTCAGCGACGGATTTTACGCCTCTCCTTCGCTGATGGGAGACCGGATTTATCTGACCGACATGGCGGGCGTCACGCATGTTTTCCGGGACGCCGATCATTGGGAATCGATCGCGGAGAATCCGCTGGGCGAGGAGTGTTTCAGCAGTCCGGCCCTGATCGGCGGGCGGATTTACCTGCGCGGGAAACAACGTTTGTTTTGCATCGAGGGAGGCGCGCAAAATGAACAGCTTATGGAAGAGGCGAAGGCGCGCGCGACCCAGCAGCAGGCGGAGCAGGAACAAGCCGTTCAGCAAGAAGCAACGCCTGACGAACCGTTGTTTTAATTCTGTAAAAAACTTGAAGCCAGATGAGCGAACAGCAGATCCAAAATAACAGTCCAAGCGCAATGATCGAGATGGCCGAAGTCGATGCTATCATCGAATCCATCGGCCGTAGCGAGGATAAACTGATCCCATTGCTGCAAGCGCTGCAGCGCCGCTATAACTACTTGCCGCAGGCGGCGCTGGAGCGGATCTGCGCCACGACAGCGATCACGCCCGAGGCGGCGATGGGCGTCGCCACGTTCTACTCGCAATTCCGGCTGAAGTCCGCGGGGCGGCACATCATCAAGGCCTGTACGGGCACGGCGTGTCACTTGAAGGGTGCGGAGAACGTGATCGACGCGCTCAAGCGGCATCTGGAGATCCCGGAGCACGGCGACACCAGCCCGGACGGCGAGTTCACCATCGAGCGCATCGCTTGCCTTGGCTGCTGCATGCTGGCGCCCGCGCTGCAGATCGACGACGTGATCTATGGCCACCTGAGCTCGCAGAACGCCCATCGCGCGGTGGAAGATTTCATCCGCGCCGCTTCCTCGCGCGGAAAGGAAGACGTGCCCGACGATGCCGGGAGCAACGGGATCGGCGAGGCGCGTGTGTGCCTTTGTTCCAGCTGCCGCGCCACAGGCTCGGACAAGATTTACGACGAAGCGAAGCGGCACGCCGCCATGCTGCGTCTGCCGGTGTCGATCAAGGTCGTCGGCTGCACGGGCCAGTCGTTTCATGCACCCATGCTCGACATTGCGCTCTCCGGCGGCGAACGCTTCCGCTATGCCCGGCTCAAGCCGCAGGACGTGCGCGATTGCCTGCTGCGGCATTTCCAGCCCGGCGGCGGAATCCTGCGTCGCGTTTCCGCTCGCGTGACTCAGGCGCTGGAACGCGTGCTGACCGATGAAACCTGGGAGCCTTTGCCGCGTTATCAGCTCGACGCGCGCAGCGGCCCCACGGACGCGTTCACCGGGCGTCAGATCAACATCGCCACCGAGCATTACGCCGCGATGAATCCGCTAAGTCTGGAGGATTACGAGGCGCACGAAGGTTTCGCCGGACTGCGTAAATGTCTGGAGCAGATGTCACCGGAGCAGGTGATTCAGGAAGTGGAGCAAAGCGGTTTGCGCGGGCGCGGCGGCGGCGGATTCCCCACCGGCGAGAAATGGCGGCTCGTGCGGCAGGCGCAGGGCGGCGTGAAGTATATCATCTGCAACGGCGATGAAGGCGACCCCGGCGCGTTCATGGACCGCATGCTGCTCGAATCGTTCCCGTTCCGCGTGATCGAAGGCATGGCCATCGCGGCTTACGCCGCCGGCGCGACGGAAGGCGTGCTGTACGTCCGCGCAGAATATCCCTTGGCGATCAAACGGCTGCGCGAGGCGCTCCGCATCCTGGAAGAGCGCGACATGATCGGCGGCAGCGTGCTGGGTGTCGGCCCGCCGTTGAATCTTTGGATCTGCGAGGCGGCTGGGGCGTTCGTCTGCGGCGAGGAGACGGCGCTGATGGAATCCATCGAAGGGCGGCGCGGCATGCCGCGATATCGTCCGCCGTATCCCTCGGCCAGCGGCCTTTGGGGCCAGCCGACGCTGATCAACAACGTGGAAACCTATGCCATGATCCCGTGGATCCTGCGGCATGGCGGCGCGGCGCTGGCGGCCATCGGCACGGAAACCAGCAAAGGCACAAAAACCTTCGCGCTCGCCGGAAAAGTGAAGCGCGGCGGATTGATCGAAGTCCCGATGGGCCTCACGCTGCGCGAGATCATCGACGACATCGGCGGCGGCGCGCTCGACGGCAAGCGAATCAAGGCCGTGCAAACCGGCGGTCCGTCCGGCGGATGCATTCCGGCGTCGATGTTCGATATTCCGGTGGATTATGAGGCGATCAAGGCCACCGGCGCGATCATGGGCAGCGGCGGGCTGGTCGTGCTCGACGAGGACGACTGCATGGTGGACGTGGCGCGCTACTTCCTGGAATTCACCCGGAGCGAATCATGCGGCAAATGCACCCACTGCCGCGTCGGCACGCAGCGCATGCATGAAATTCTCGAACGGCTGTGCAACGGCCAGGGCAAGCGGCAGGATATCGAGCTCCTGGAGCATCTCTGCCGGATCACTGCCAACGGCAGCCTCTGCGGATTGGGCGCCACCGCGCCGAATCCCGTGCTGACCACGCTTGTGCACTTTCGCGAGGAATACGACGCGCACGTCGAAGGCCGTTGTCCGGCGGGCAAATGCAAGAGCCTGATCCGCTACGAGATCGACGCCACGTGCAACGGCTGCACGCTCTGCGCCCAGCGCTGCCCGGTGGACGCGATCCCCTCGCGTCCGTACGCCCGGCACGAAATCATCGAATCGCTCTGCACCCGCTGCGACATCTGCCGCCAAACCTGCCCCCTCGGCTCCGTGCACATCGTCACCGGCCAACCGGAAGAAGACAATAAGCATCCCCGCAACGCCGAAAAAGCCGTCTAACTCCCAGTGTTTCCTTGGAGTGCGTAGGCCACGCCTGCGCCTTGAAAAAGCCTCATCGGGACGGCAAACGGCGCGATGGGGCCACGCAACGAAGGCGGCAGCATGGCCGCCGCACTCCAAAGGGTCTCACGTGTGTAACATCAGTTATTCAGCCAATTTCTTCATAGCCTTGTATATATGCGAGCTGATCCAAGTCGGAGAAGAATTTCCTGAGGCCTTCAAGATACTTTCTTTGATGGGAGGAATGCTTTTTTTGAATATGAAGAATGATCTCGTTTTCATGGATTTCCTGAAACCACAATTCAAGCAATCCGCGTAAGCCCCATTATGACTTTATGTGATTTTTGCAGATAAACCTTGACGGTCAACAGAAATAATCCATGACCATATAACATTAATGGGTGTTTCTTGCAATTCGAGCGTTCCTTGTGATCGGGTGTTCATGAAGGAATTGAATCCTCGCCATGCTGGGAACTTCGACCTTATTGATTTGTTCAGTGTCAGTTTTTGCCTTGCGTGATCAATGCTGCGTTTGAATGCGCCAAAGGCGCATGACATATCAGCCCAGGGCAACGCCCTGGGTATGCGCGTCACATCAGCCATGCCCTGA
>JAFGJS010000035.1 GCA_016928995.1 Candidatus Sumerlaeota bacterium
GATTGATTATCGCAGGAGCGAGGATGCCTCAACTCACTGCTTTGTCAACCACCCCGTGGGGGGGGCACTTGGAAGTTGAATCCGGGACATGAAAAGCACGGGAAGAATCCAGGCTTTATGCGGAGCGCGTGGCGAGAGAGCGTCAGGATTAGGAATATGCTGGCGTCCAATCAACAACCATATGGCACAGGCGAAAGCAGTAGAGACTTGCAGCGCGAGATGCAGCGTCGCCCAAGGTCCGGGCTGTCCCCAGGGGCTGCCGGCCCAGACGTGATCGAAAGGCAGCCAGCGAGGAGTGCAGGCGACCGCCGCGCCGAAGATTAAGCATAAAGCAAGCGGCCAATATCGAGCGGAATGATTCGGAAGAATAGGGGATTTGTTTGAGAGAGAGGAATCCAGCATGTTATTTTAAATGGTCGATGAACTTGAGTCATATGAAAAAAAAGTCGTTCAAATAACGAAACCCGAAGCCTGTTATAGGGCTTCGGGTTTCGAAGGTCTATCTTTTTTTATGCGTTGGCGGCTCTCATTGGACCGGCGTGCCGGGCGTTGCGCTGCCGTCAACACGGGTATAAGCGGCCGCGCCGGAAGAGCGCCAGTACATGGCGCGTTCGGCGATCACCGGCACAGTGCAATCGACCAGGGCCGCGGCGGAGATCGTGCCGCCGGTTTGCGGAATAACGTCGTTGGCCTTCACCGTGACGCGCGTTCCAGCGGGAATGACCACAGGATCGGACGGATTTTCGGGGTTTTGATATTCATAGGTCGTGCCGTCGTTGTCCGAGAGTTGGAATTGCACGGATAGTACGCCGTCCGTTTCGCTGGGATTGTAAATCAGAATGAAATCCTCGAATTGCGAACTGCCGCCCGTGGCGCCTTCCGCGAAATACCATTTGTTCGAGGGCTCCTGGATGCCGATCGAGTTCGTGGCGCCGGAGCGGTTCGCGAAGCCGGCGGAGATCCAGTACATCGAGCGCTCAGCCACGACCGGGGCGTCGCCATCGGTCTGCACCTTGATGGCGAATCCGGGATTGCTTTCCATTCCCTCGACCATTCCGATGTCGATGGTCTCGCGTTCATTGGCCGCAATGGACTGCACATGAGTGACCGGAGCGCCGCCGCCTGTCGGCAGGAAATAAACGTTAGCCGTCACGTCGTAGTCATTGGGATTGGCGATCGTCAAATAAGTCTTGAAGGAGCTGTGCGTCGCGCCTTCGGCGAAGTACCAGGTGGAAGATGGTTGCGTGGCGCCCATCGTATTGTGGCCCCAGACGCGGTTAAAGTTATCCAGCGCGCCATACATCGTGCGCTCGACCACGACGCCGCTGCCAATACCGCTGGATGCAGCCGCGGTAATCTCCATGGAGAATTGAGAGTTTGGCACGTAGCCGGCGGCGTCCACCGTAATGCGGGTTTGTGGATCGACTTTCAGTTTTGCCGTGACATTCGTACCGTCTTCAACAAGGAAGTCGATTGTGATCAACTGCGTTTCAGGTTTGGGATTGAAAATCGCCAGTTCGGTTTGACGTCCATTAGCCGTGCTGCCTTCCGCAAAGCACCATTCTGCGGAGGAGGTGACCACGGCCGGACTGGCATGACCGCCGATCCGGTTCACCCCATTCTCATCCCAATACATGGCGCGTTCCAGGATGATCGGAACGGGAGAATCTCCCGTGCTTTGGATGAGAACACTAAAGGGCTGGCTGATGTCGAGATTGGAACTCATCTGCAAATCGTCAGAGGCCAAAAGCTCGTTCAGGTTCATCGTTTTACGCGCTCCGGGAGGAATGGACACCGGAGTATCGAGCCAAGCCATGCCGCCGCCTTCAAAGTAAAAAATAGGATCGAAAAAGGCGTAGTAATAATCCGATCCGTTGGCCAGGGTCAGATGGGTTTCGAAGTCATCCGAGATTTTGCCCTGCGCCAGCATCCCGGTCAGCATGTCCGCCAGGGCGACGCTGCGTCCTGCTGAAGATGCATAAGAAGTGACCACGGAAAGCGAAGGCGTCAGGATCACCAGATCGATTGATCCGGGATTGGCGCCGTCTTCGAGGATGATGCGCAATGTGATGCTTGCGGAAAGCGAACTGGTGTTAATCCAGGAGACGGTTTCGAAACTGCCGTTGAACGATGAGCGGGTCAGCGTCACGTCGTTGCGAATGATCTCCAGCGAGTAGTCATACAGGGCGGAGTCGAAGAAGCCGTTGACGATCAACTGCGAGTTCGGCGGGACGTTGATCGTAAAATCGCGCTGGTTGAAAATCTCAATATCATCGGTGGTGCCCAGCGTCAGGTTTTGCGATGGAAGCGCGGAGAATTTCGCGATCCATCCTTCGTACATGTTTTGTTGCATCGTTTGGTAGGCATTCACACTGCACCAGAAATCGTTCGAGACGGTGGAGCCGCCCACAACAATATCATTGGACGGATCAAGAACGACGGAGAGGCAATAGTCGTCATTGGAGCCGCCGTAATGCGCGCCCCAGAAGAAATCGCCGCCGCGGGTGAAGGCGCCGATGTAGGCGTCGGTGCTGTCCGGTTCTGTTTTGAAGGGATAAACCGGGGTTAACATGGCGTCCCAAACGAATGGACTGTCGATGTTTCCGGTTCCGCAATAAACGATTTTGTCATTATCGGAAATTGTAGAATCGTAGATGAAAGTATCCTCAACGATAGAAGTAAAACTGGACCAGACGAACATTCCGTTGTGATCAACACGGCAGACATAACCCGATCCCGTAGACTGATCAGGTTCAACAAACCGAATCGGAGGCGTTGTATATTTCGCATTGCCCACGGGGAAATCCGATGCAGTCTGGCCCGCGGAGCGGTATGTATTGCCCGTGATATAAACTTCGGCAGTGTCGGTTGAGTGAATCCGGATACGACTATCCCCGGAAGAAATTCGACCTGTGCCACCCCAGGCGCCGGGGCCAACCGAGAAACGGTCGCCTTCGGAACCGAGTGAATTATAGAATCGCGACATTTCGTACTCGCCTGCGCGAGTGGAGAATTTCACAAGGAACATTTCGGGATCTGGCCAGGCCTCGGAATAGGTCGGTGAAGTGAGATTGGGATTATCAAGGAATGCTATGCCGGTGGTGGTGAATGTATCGACGCCGGTTGTTTCCACATCAAGACTGCCAGTGACTGGAAAGCCAAAACTGCCGTTGCCGTTGGAATAGGTATATCCAACCACATAAACATTTTGCGCCTCGTCGTGCGCGATGTCCGTGGCAACGTCATATTTGGTGCCGCCGAGGTACGTGCTCCAGCTCAAACCGCCATTTTCGGTCAAGCATACAATGAAACCATCCGGCGGAGGATCGTAGTAATAGATTGTGCCGATAAAATCGTCGTCTGGATTGCTATCGGGATCATACGCGTAATAATACGATGTCCATGAGGAGTTGTCACTATATGTGCCCATAAACCAGCTTTCAGATCCTCCAGAGTTGGCAGTGCCAAAAGCCACGGGTTGAAGCCACTCTTGATTTGCCGCGTAGATTCCATCGGGTCCGACTTGATCGCCGATGCGAAACCAATTGAATCCAACGTTAAAGTCATCAGCGGCAGTTGAACCGCATACATACACGAATTCGCGATCTTGCATCGATATGACATCAAGACCATAACATGCGTCGTCTCTTCCCGGATGAGCGTCTCCGCCAACGACAAAAGCCGCGGAAGGATTCCTCATGGAACCCGGTTCCGATGTCGGTTGACTGTGCTCCGTGCCGCCAATGAATGTGCCCCAGATAAAGCTGCCGTCACTGGTAGCCATTTTAAATAAAAAACCATCGGAATGGAAATAGTTTGGATCTGAGAATGATGACTGCAGCGTCAGATTGTTTCCAGTCGCCACGCCAACAGGAAAGTCGGCGAATGTCGTCCAACCGCAAACATAGAGGGCGCCATCTCGGCCAAATTCCGCATCAAATGTGTATGCTGCTTCCCAGCCTGAATTCGTAATTTCAATGATATTTTGCCAGACCGGAATTCCGGTACGCGTCATTCGGGTGATCCAGTAGTCGTTGCCGTTGCGCCAGCCGAAGGTGTATAGATTGCCGCTTAAATCGGAACGGATTAATTCAATGCCATCGCCGCCGATGCCGGTGGTGTAGTAAAGGTATGTGGACCATGTGACGCTGGGATCGATCACCAGCGGGAGTTGCGAATCGTATTCGCCTGTGATTTGAAAGCCATAGGTCTTGTTGTCGATCAAGCGATATTCCGCTTCCACTTTGCGGCGTTCGCCGTTCACTTCCTGATAAATGTAAGGCTTGGAATCGGTCAAGTCGCCGGTTGGAGTTTCGACGACGATTTGTCCATGAGAATCGATTTTCACCTGACGCGCGCCTTCGCAACGCACCTGGATTTGTTTCCAGTCCGCGCCAGGATTCAAGTGATAGTCCAGTTTCACGCCGTTGTTGTCCGTTTTGACCACGACATCAACGCCGGGATACAAGCCGGAATAGCGCAATTGGCGGTACGTCGGAATATTCAGGAACTGCTTGTCCGGTGTTTTGCCTTTGTAGTAGTTGAGTTTCATTACAGCCTGATCTTCAGGCTGAGGATCAACGTCGCGGGAGCCGGGAAAACTGTAGTGCACTGTCGAGCGACGTTCGGTCTTGCCGGTTTCAGCGAGATAATTGAAAATCTCGTTCTGTTTTTGCCGGGCTCCCATGCGTTTCACCTGGCCGTCGGAGTTCTTCTGCTCCATGCGTTGATTGATTTCCGCCCAGTCCTCGTCGGTCAATTCTGGAGGCAGCACCAGATTGAAGTCGAGTCTTGATTTCCCCGCATTCAACTCAACGCCCTTGGCTTCCAGGCGGTATTGCACGTCAAAACCTTCGCATTGCCCTTTGTTTTGAGCAAAGAGAGGCTCCTGTTTCATGGCGGGATAGCCGCCGGGCGATTCAACATCGGCGCTGAGCGATGCTTGAACTGCGAAGAGCATGCTGAGAGCCGCCCAGATCGTCATCGCGCGTTTGGATCTGGATACGGTTGAAGTTTGTTTGAACATCTTTATAAACTCCTCTTCCCTTCCGCCTGTGGGATGAATGGTTATTTTTCTATTTTAGGTCCGTCCCGTTTTAATCAATCTTCACACCGCCGACTGCGTGCCCGCCAATGCGGCTTTCAGTCAATGACACCGTCGAAACTCCCGGGAATGACGTGGCGCCGCCGCTCCAGTACATCGCTCTTTCCGCCAGGATCGGCACGCCGTTCAGGCTGACGATTTTCGCCGCCATGGACGTGGTGTCCGAACCGGCCGGAACGACCGTGTCGGCGATCACGGTGGCGCGGCGTCCGGGAGCGATGTCGAGTTCCTTCGCATATTCCTCGTTTTCACTGAGCACGAACGTGGCTTTGACCGTGGCTGTCGTGGCGGATGGATTCGCCAGCGTGATGAAGGATTCAAAGCCGGAGCCGCCGCCAATGGCGCCTTCCGCGAACCACCAGTTCGTGGAGAGGCTGCTGATGCCCGTGGAATCCGTGCCGCCCGTGCGGTATGTGATGCCGTCCAGTTTCCAGTAGACCGAACGCTCGACGTAGAATTCCGAGCCGTCTAGCGATGTGATTTTTGTGGCGAATCCGCTGTTGTTAGCCATGCCGGCCACGTCGTTCACTTTCACCGTTTTGCGGCTGTAAGCCGGAACGACTCGGGTGATGGTGACCGGATCGCTGTTCGACGCGAAAAATTCGTACTGGATCGTTGTATCCACGCTGTTCGGATTGGCGGCCAGGATGAATGTCTCGAAGTTTTTATGCGTGGCGCCTTCAGCCAGATACCACTCGGACGAGGCTTCGGGGCTGCCCATCGCATGATGGCCCCAGATCTTCGGATAGTTCGTTGTGCCGCCGTACATCGTGCGTTCCACGATGACGCCCGGATGACCCGCCGTGATCGTTTGCGCGCGGATGGAGAAGTCGCTTTCCGGCAGGTAATCGCCGGCGTTGATCGTCATGCGGCGCTGCGCCGGAATGGTGATTGTTTCGGTGAGGTTGGTTCCTTCTTCCACCAGCAGCGTCAGCATGACCTGGACATCGGCCGGGTACGGATTGAGCAATTCGATCTGCGTTTTGCGGTCGGCTCCGGTGGAGCCTTCGGCGAGGAACCAGTCGCGCGAGGCGCAGTTTACGCCCGCCGCGGCATATCCGTCGCAGCGATAGATGTTCGCTTCGGTCCAGTACACAGCCTCTTCAATGGTCACATCCACTTTGTTGAGGCTCATCAAGTAAACGCCGAAGTTATGTTTGCCGCCCATGCCGCGATGTTGAGTGAATCCTCTGTCGATGTTGATGAATTCCTTGGCGAAGTTGATCGTATACCGGCTGTTTGCGGGAATTTCGTAGGTCAGCGGAAGCGGCTCGTAATCTTCAAAGTAGACCATCACCAGCACTTCCGCCGCGGATTTTGCCGATTCATTCAGCAGGGTCAGATAGGACATGTGATCGTTGTCCGTGCTGCCGCTGGCGAACAGCCAGATGTCGCGCGCCGCCGAGGCTGCCACCGGCAATTCAGACACAGTCATGGTGTACACGTTCGAGGAAGCGGATGGCGTGAAGTTAAACACGTGTATAAGGATGTTGACCGCGGCGGCGGTTGTATTGGTCCAGGAGAGGGATTCGTAATCGCCTTGGTTGAAGGATGATCCCAGCAGAACGCCGCTGGCGCTATAGAGTTCCAAATCGATGTCGGAAAGCGAGCTGTTGAATTCCAGATTGACGACGAGCTGCATGCCTGGATCCACCGGCACCCGGTAATAATCGTCGTCGCGCAGGACCAGCGATGTATAGTTTCCTAATCCAATCGGGGCGGCTGTAACCTGCGTGTCGTTCTCTTCATATCCGTCTTCAAGGTATGTGATGAACATGTTATAAGCGTTGGATGGATCGGTTGAGTAAAAATTGAACACGCGGATGATGACGGTGATTGGGGCGCCGGTTGTGTTCAAATAGGAGACCGATTCGTAATCGCTCGTGCCGAACGATTGCACAAGCAGCGTACCGTATGCGTCATACAGGTCCATGTTGATGTTTGAAGTCGCGTTGCTGAAGTTGATATTGACGATGAGCTGCATGCCCGCGTCCACCGTCACGGCGTAATAGTCGTCGTCGCGCATGACCAAGCCTTGATACCATCCCAGTTCCATCGGGCTGTAGGCCGTGGAGAGCGTGTCGTTGTCTTCATAGGCGTCATCCAGCGGCAGGAAACTGATGGTCAGCGCATAGTTGAGGGGCGAGTCGGGATTGATCACGGTTGAATTCGCCTCGATCAGCACGGCCACCGGCCCGCCGGTTGTGTTGGCCCAACTCACCGTGCGCCGTAAGGGCTCCTGCTCCGCATAGAATGCCAGGTTCGTGCCGAGGAGCACGATGATCCGCAAATCCAGAGATGGGTTGTAGTCGCCGTCGGGAAAAGTCGCCGTCACGTTGAGTTCAACGCCGTTCGGCACAGTGACGATGTACCAGTCGGAGTCCCGCAGCACGAGGTCGTTGAATTGACCTGATGTCAGCTGGGCCGCATCGCCCGAGATGTCATTTTCCTCGAACCGGTCGTCTGTGTCGGTGGTTTCCGTATCAATGCAGAGTTCATATGACTGAGCGCGCGGACCGTCGACGTACCGGACCTCGACATACAGATTCACCGGGCTGGCCCCGGTATTGGCCCACGCCGCCTCTTCATAGCCGGTGGGCGAGCCATTAGTGGATGATCCCACCAGAGTCAGGGTCGTCCCGCCGGTGTTGATATAAAGATAAAGATCCAGATCGATGCCGGTATCTGAGGCAAGATTTCCGTTGAACGACAATGTGACACCAGTGATGCCTGACGCCGGAGCTGAGAAAACGTACCAATCGTCGTCGTTGGCCTTGCCCGTGAGGCAGCCTTCCGGCACGCTGGCGGATTGAGTGTATGTGTCGTTGTTTTCATATTGATCTTCGTCGTTGTTGTTCATGTATTGGCTGATCAGCGGATACGTCACGTCAAAGCGGCCCCAGTATGTAAGCCCTCCTTCGCAGCCACTGGGGCCAACCGAGCCGCCGAGAAGTTGACCGACCAATCGAAGGTTTTCGCCAAAGAGCGCGGAACCGGAAGATCCCGGTTCTGGAGTTCCTTTAGTGGGTGTTACTTCCGTATACATATCCGGATTGTATTGCTGAACAACGTTAACGTAGCCCAGCATCAAAGCTTTATAATCGCCGTAAGGATGGCTGATATTCACCACAAAATCCGCTGAGTCGGGAACATTAGTGGTCCATCCCAGCATGGTGGCGCCTGCCGGCGGCTCCCCATCCCCTTCCAGCAGAAACATGTCATTGCCGCCATTCGTCGGACTATAGGCTAGCGTGGTTGCGCCCAATGTGTTGGGGAATTGTTCCGAGATCGGAGAATCTCCAAAGACAATGGGAGGAACGTCGCAGTACATCGTCTCGTAATTGTAGACCATCAGCAGGCCGACTTCCGCGTAGTCCGCGCAATCGGCGCCAATGCAGTGATATGCCGTGAGAATAAAATAGCGTTGTCCTGTGTTATTCAGCAGATTGCCGGTGCACAATCCCCCTCCGCTGATGGAGCAATCGGCGCCGGAGAACACAGGGGTTTCCAGCATCATCACCCCGGCTTGTTGAGAAGCGTATGCGGTATAGCAGGTTGGATCGAGATAGCATTCTCTAGGCTCCTTCTCAGGGAGCGCTCGTTTGGTCGTATTGCGTGAGAGATATTTTGGAGTCTCAAAGTACTGCAAACAGCCGTCGAAAGCCAGGTTGATCCGCGGAGTTTGACCCGGTTGCAGCAGTTCGGCGGGAACATGGCACTCCAGCACGATGGTGTCGCTCATCACCGGGTGCGCGATTAACAGGCCTTTATTCAGCGGACCGCGATTGGTATACGGCCCGTACGCCTCATCGGGATCAGAGAAATTGTAGACATTCACCTCAATGCCTTCGCTGAGTTCGAACACGGAAAAATACGGCCGCATCCCAATTGCATCGGGGGAGTAGACTTTGATATGCCAAACACGACTGCCATCCGGCAGGTCTTCCCATACGCCGGCCGAAGCGCCTTTCAGCGTAACGATCACCTGAGAATCGACTCGATTCATCAACGAGACACGTCGCATCCCTGCGTCGTTGTCCGTTTTTCCCGCGGCGCGGAAATTGTCAACTTCCTGCGGATCGAGTTCATTCAAGGCGACAATCGCATTCGATGTAAAGTTGCGTTGCGCCGATTCCAGGCTGTGAATGTTATTCGTGAGGGGAGAGCGGTATCCCGATCCGTCGACTGGCGCGGAGTCCATGTAGACGTGACCTTGAGCGTCACGCATGATTTCCGGCGCTTGGGAGTATCCGGATGTCGCCAGGGCGAATATCGCTGCGATCATCATCACGAGAATGGTAAGTCGATTGAGCTTGAGAGCTTTGGCTGACATGAAGGGGTCTCCTCTGTATATTTACGTCACGCTCCGCGGCAGCGCTTGTCCCGCAGCCATGGATCGATCGAATCGCCCATGGCTTGCATGGGGATTCGATATATTACATTGCTTCTATTTATATTTCACCATAATATCAACTCCGCGATTCGCGTGTTTTATTTCACGCTTTCAGCGGAGTTATACGTTTTCTCTCCGGCGCCTGTGAATTTTCCACAGGGCCTTATAAAGATTACTGATACCGCCCGATTTCCGTCAAGTTATTTTATCGCAGCAAACTAAAAAATTATACCTCGTAAAATGATGGCGTCATAGCCTGTTGACGGTTTTCTCGCTCGTATATTAACAGAGCATTTTCAAACGAGCGCCCCTGAATCAGCAGTCTTGCAGAGTATGTGCATCGCTTTCTAGAGCAACTTAACAAATTTCAGCAATCAATGCATTTTCGATATCAAACCGCCCATTTTTTTTGACTATGGGCGATCCTGAGCCGGATCCTCCTGTGCTGTTTTTTGGTGCGATATGCTCTTAATATCTTGCATAAAGTCGAAGTGACTGTCGTTATCCACGTCATGGCATTGCACGCAAAACGACTCGTCGAATGCTGTGCGCATGCGATGTTTATACGTCTGTACACCAGGTTGGTTAGTCTTCCGTGAAAGGGCCAGCTGAAGCAGCATGCGCTGCCGTTCATCGGTGTGCAGATATCCCGGTCCGTGGCAGACTTCGCATTGCACGTCGCCGAGATGCGGCGTTTTTTCCAGGTTGTAGAAGCCTCCCTGCATATATCCCACCGTGTGGCATTTCAAGCAATCCGGATCATAATGCCGCTTTTTTTCCCGCAAAGTCTCCAGCGCATGGGCGTGTTGCGTGGCTTGCCAGGATGTATGTTCCTGTTCATGACAATTGGCGCACATCCGGACGCCCACATAGCGGTTTGATGGCTGATAAGCTTCCGGTGGTTTGTATTCCGCCAGGTAAGCGGGATTTTTCCCTCTGTAGCGCTGGATTGTCTCGGAGGTATATTCATCGAGCAGCTGTGTCAGATTAGCTTCCCGTGCATAGCCCGAAGGCACGGGCACGGTGGTTAAAGCAGCCATCCGGGCTGCTTTACCAGCCGCTTCCCGGGTAATGGCCATTTCCTGAAAAAATCGGCCGCGATAGCCCGCCGTGACCATTCGATTGGGTCCGATGTGGCTCTCTCGAGGCTGGCCCAAGTAGTGAAATCCATTCATCACCAAGTCGACTGGCGGCATGTTTTCCATGATAATTGGCGAGCGGGACGGGTCGCTGAAGAGTAGGACCACGACGATGTCGCCCTCGCGGCGTTGAGTTTGAATAATTTGCCGGGCCGTTTCCGCCGGATCGAGAAACTTAACCTTGCCGCGGATGTTTTCGGTGTAAAATTCCTCTGTATTGAATTCATCTTTGGGATAGACGTCCGTGATGGGAACCAGCAGCAGCCTTGCCGGCGGATCGCCAGGCAGATCGATGGTTTTGAAGGTCGTAAAAGCCGGTTTGCTGGTTTCCGTGTCGATGATATTGGCGGAGAGCAGTTCGATTCCCTGCGCCTGGCTCTGTTCGCGCAGCATCGGCAGCCCCAACGCCAAATCCGACCAGCCGGCGTTGACCAGCCGGTAATCCAGCCGGGCCAGCGCCCGCAGCACATATTCCGCTTTCAGATGCTCGTGCGCGGTGAACAACGGCGCGGAAAATCCCCCTGCGTCGATGCGAATTTGCGGCGCTCCTTCCCGCTTGAATTCCCGCAGCAGCGTCGCCTCGCGGTCCACTCCGCCGTATTGCAGCGAGCGGCACTCGCATGGAGCCAGTTCGCCAAAGCGGGCGCCGGAGAAGATCACTGTCGCAACGAGATGTTCAAATTGCGGCGGCGGCGGCACAACGATCTCCGCATCTGCGGCGGGATAATGATCGTATCCATGAGCCGCCGGCGATGTTGAAGCGTCATGAGAATGAAGAGGGGAGGAGTCTACCGGTGTTTTCAGGGCGTCGTCCGCGCCTGTGAGCAGCAGCGACAGCGGCGGCAAAAGCAGGGCGACGAGCATCAGCGGCAATAAAAATGAACGTTTCATGCAGAGTCTCAATAGCAGCATTCAGCTGGTTTCAAGAGTCGCGGGAATTTGGAGCAATGAGCAATATACTCTCAGAAACTCCATGGATTGTACCTTGATTCGAGCATAGTGCAAGCAATTCCTTGTTCAAACCGATGAAAATTATTCCTCGGATCCTTGTTGCTGGCGGGAGATCTTCAAAAAGCGATGATGCTTTGCGGTTGGATTTTCCCGCACGTCAAGACCGGACTGGCGCAGGAATTCCAGCAGCGGCGCAACACGGCTTTCCTGCTCGCGATCCGCCAGTAAAAACAGACTTCCATACCGATCCAGCAGTTTGCCGAGGAATGCGGTCTGCACGCTCTGGCGCTTCACGTCGTACAGGAAGCATGCATAAGGCTGATCCGGCCACAGCGAACGATCCTCCAGCCATCCCGCTGGTGGAGCCATGGACTGATGCAAGATTAAATCGCAATACATGTTGATGTTCTTATCCACGGGCTCAATCATCGGCGCCACTACGCGCGGGTGGCGCTCCAGTCCCATTAATACGCGATAGGCGACCAGGTCGCGGCCGTAGACGAACAGCGGATAATCCGTCGCCGCCACAATCGCGCCCAGGCGGCGCAATTCCGCGTTGTTTTGTTCCGCATGCAGGATTTCCGTTTCATTCGGACGGTGATTTCTCACGCTCCGATAGACTGGCTTGGCGTGTAATGCCACCATCAATGGCAGCGCGGCCAGCGCCGTGATCGCGAGCTTGCGCCGGATGTTTCCGGCGTCGCGCTGGAGCGCGCGTTTCAGCGCGAGGCTCCACCCCGCCATGCCCAGCAGCACGATGCACGGATACGCCAGAATCCAAAAGCGCCAGCTGTAAAAGAAATAGAAGTGATGCAGTGCGAATTGCGTAATCAGAAACAGCGCCAGCGCGACCATTTGCTCGTATAACCGCTTATCCGGCGCTGGCAGCAGCGTTGCCATCCATGATTCCGGTGCGATGTCCGGTTGCGGCCAGTCTTTGTCGCGCACGCGTTCGATCAACGCCCAAAGTCCGAGCAGCGCCAATGGTATCATCGCCAGCGGACCGAAGGCTGTGGCCTCGGGTTGAAAACCGAACCAGTCGCGCAGCATCATCAGCGCCGCGGGGTGCGGCTCTCCCATGGCGTCCGAAACAAATGGCGGTTGCCAGAGCTGACGCCAGAGGAACGAATTGGTGAAATAATGCCCCCAATGTGCGTAGGAGAATAGGCCGAATCCCGCGCCGGTGTACCCGTTCCAAGTCAATTGCGCCGCAAACACCGCCGCGCAAGCCGTCGCTGTAGCGGCCAACGCACGCCACTCTCCTTGACGGAAATAGAGATGCGTTCCTGCCATGCACGGAGCCAATACGATGTATGTTCCGCGAATTGCGATCAGCAAGCCTAAAACCACGCCTATTGCAGTTCCCAACACATGCAGCCGCCAGCGCGGTTTATCGGGCTGTTCCAGCATCCGCAGCCAAGCGAGCCATCCGAGCATCGTCAACCCAAACAGCATGAATATAGTTGATTCTTGCATGATGGTTTGTGACATGCGAAAAAATAGCGGAGTGAAGAGGATCATGCCCACGGCGCCTAGACGCGCCAGCGCGTCGAGGCCGCCAAGCCAAAGCCAGAGCCAGACTGCCAGCAGACCCATGCATATGCCGACAGGCGACCATTGATGGATGCCTGCCATTCCCCTCTGCCATCGTGCGGCCAGTTGCAGGAAGAATGGATGCGCTGGCGAATATCGCGAAGGTCGCAGTTGATTGCCGATTTTCAGCCGCGGATCAAAACCGTGCAGCATCGACGATGCCAGCCATGCCTGTTCGGGGCTATCCGGGCTGGGCATCAGGCGCACCGATCCCGGACTCGCATGTCCGAAACCATACCACGACGCGACGCTCAGCATCCCGATCAGCGCGGCGCATTCCAGCGCCAGCGCGAACGCTCTTTGTTTTTGTTTCATGGCCGCCAGTTTTCACGATCACAGTGAATCACGTTCAGGGAAAATTACGCTGTGCTTCAATACGAATGCAAGGTTTGATTCTTGGATCGCCCGATTCGGCGCGCCTTTTGGCGGCAACCGCACGGGAAAAGTTTGAAAACACTTGCAAAGATCGGACATTGCTGTATGAAGAAAGCAGCTCTAGACGGCGCATAGGCGGATTGCGATTTGTTTTCGCTAGTTTAGCAGCGCCGTATCCTGCGAGCATCGGAGCAAGGCTTTGTTTTACGAACACCGTTTCCCTCAGCCCCTGACGCCCGGCGTGCTGATCAAGCGTTATAAGCGCTTCATGGCCGACGTGCAGTTGAAGAACGGCGATGTCGTGACAGCGCATTGCGTCAACACCGGCTCGATGGAGGGCATCGCGCTGCCAGGCCTCAAGGTCTGGCTCTCTCCGGCGGACAATCCCAACCGCAAATTGAAATGGAACTGGGAACTGGTTCAAAAAGACGGCCAGCTCATCGGCGCGAACACGGCCCTGCCGAATGCCGCGGTGTTCCAGGCGATTCAACAGCGCCTGCTGCCGGGTTTCAAGCAGTGGACGGAAGCCCGCGCCGAAGTGAAATACAATTCGGATTCACGCATTGATGTGTGGTTGAAGCACCCCAGCGGGATCGAGCATTTCATTGAGATAAAAAATTGCCACTTGTCGTATCCTGACAAGCGCGCGTACTTTCCGGACACTGCGAGCGTCCGTGCGACGAAGCACTTGCGCGAGTTGGAGAAAAAGGTGCGGGAAGGGCATAAGGCCACGGTGATTTTCTTCGTGCAGGCGCCTCAGGCGGAGAGCTGCCGCCCCTCCGATGTGCATGATCCGGCATTCGCCGCCACGGCGCGCGAGGTCTGGCGCTCCGGCATTGAATTCAAGGCGATACTGGCGGCGCCATCGCCA
>JAFGJS010000036.1 GCA_016928995.1 Candidatus Sumerlaeota bacterium
CGCATTTGGCGGGCGATTCGTCCGCCCCGGAGCTGGACCGTCTGTTCACCGTCCGCAAAGGCGGGTTTAAGATTGAGTTTAAAGCCGACGGCGCCTTCAGCGAGCTGAAACGCCATAATATCATTTTCTCAGCTCGGCAACAGGAGGGCGAACTGCGAATCACCAAAGTCGTCAAGGACAAGACGCCCGTGAAGAAGGGCGATGTAGTGATTGAAATCTCGCGTGAATCACATCTGCAGCGGCTCGATCAGTTAAAGCAGGAACTGGAGACCTCGTATAAAGACCTGGCGCTTTCGCGCGAAGAACTGGAGATCAAAAAGAGCGGCAACATCGCAGACATCAAGAATAGCGTCAACGCCTTGAACCAAGCTGAGGAGGCTTTAGCTCAATATCGGGACATGGAGGCCAAAAAAAGGAAGAAGCAGCTGAGCAATGCGATCGACGACGCTATCGACAAGTATGATGCGGCCGTGGCGAAGCTCAAAGAGGCGCGCGAAAACAAAAACGCTGTTCAGGCTGGCGGGACAAAGGATGAAGAGCTGGAGCAGTTTGAACGCCAGGTGAACGAGTCGCGACAGCAGGTGGAGCAGGCGCAATCGTCTTTGGATGAAGCGCAGTATCAGCTGCGCGTGTTCCGTCAATACGAGCATCCGCAGAAAATGGATTCGCTGCTGGAAGCCGTCACTCGCGCCAAGCTCGAATTGGAAGACGCCATCGTGAATGCCAAAGGCAGCGTAGTGCAGGAGGAAAGCAAGATCCTCAATCTGTACAACCGCATCTCGCAAATCAAAAGCAAGACCAAAGAAGTCAATAATGATTTGGATAACCTCGAACTCCGCGCGCCGGCGGACGGCATCATCAACCTGGGTCCGCCTGAAAACCAACGCTATGGCGCGTTCCAGGAATTGCCTCAAGTCGGCACAAGCGTCTATCCCGGCCAAATCCTGGCCACGATACCAGTGCTTTCGAAGATGATCGTCAGAACGAAGATCCCCGAAGCGCATCGTTCGAAAATCCAAGAGGGCCTGCTGACGCATATCTCCGCTCCCGCCATTGGAAACGTCAATATGGCCGGCAAGATCAAATCGATCGCGTACATGGCGGAAAACTCGAATTCCAGCGATGGATCGGGCGGAACAAAATACTATCCGACGGAAATCGAAATCACTCGGGTGGATCCCCGGCTTGTGCCTGGCCTGAGCGCCAAAGTGGAAATCATCGTCGAAGACGTGCAGAACGCGCTGTATGTGCCGCTTGAAAGCGTGTATGCGCGAGCGGGCATGACCTGGTGCAAGGTTTTAAAGGGCGGTCAGACCATTGAAAAAGAAGTCGAAACAGGCCGCTCATCCCTGCATTACGTGGAAATCCTCTCCGGCCTGGAGGAGGGCGACCAAGTCCTTCTCGCTCCGAATGACAGCGGTGTGTGATCATGGCCATGATTGAACTGGAAAACGTCGCGAAGACGTACAGGACAAACGCCAACGTGGTGCACGCCCTGCGCGATTGCAATCTCCATTTCAATCAGGGAGTCTTCACCGCGATCATGGGGGCTTCTGGCTCCGGAAAATCGACGCTTTTGCACATTCTGGGATTGATGGACCGGCCGACATCCGGCTTGTATCGCCTCGACGGACAGGAAGTGTCCCGCTTGAACGATGCCAAGCTCTCCCTGACACGCTGCCTGAAAATCGGCATGGTCTTTCAATCGTTCAATCTGTTTTCGAATTACACCATCGCGGACAATGTCGCCGTGCCGATGCGTTACGCCGGCGCCCCAAAGGGCAAAATCAGAGACCGCGTCGAGCATCTTTTGCGCCTTGTGGGCTTGGGCGAACGCATGGATGCTCGACCAACCGAGCTTTCCGGCGGCCAATGCCAGCGCGTGGCCATCGCCCGCGCCCTGGCCAACGATCCTCCGGTGCTGCTCGCCGATGAGCCGACGGGCAACCTCGATCAGCACACCGGCGAGGAAATCATGGCTTTGTTTCAGGATATCCGCCGCGCAGGACGGACCGTCATCATGGTCACGCACAACCCGGATTACATGCGCTTCGTGGACCGGGTGATCATGCTGCAAGACGGTTTCATCGACCGGGAGATCAACCTGTACGCTGAACGCGATGCGGAAAATGCCGCCGCGTCGCATGGCGCCGGGGAGGAAAGCCGGTGAAACTGCACGGCAACATCTCCACGGCGATTCGGGACATCATGGCGCATCGCTTCCGCAGCGCACTGACCGCCCTGGGCATCATCTTCGGTTGCGCCTCGGTTGTGACTATGATGGCTATCAGCGAAGGCGCCCAACGCGAAGCGATTCGGCAAATCGAGTCGATGGGCATTGATAATCTCGTCATCCGGTCCGCCATGGTCGACGTCGGCCAGCAAGGCGACGGTCAGTCTCAATCATGGCTCAAGTCCTATGGCGTGACCAGCCAGGACATGATTCACATCCGCGAGAAATTCGAAAACGTGAAAAGCACCGCGGCGATCCGCGAATTAGGCGGCGTGGTGTACGATCATCAGTCGCGGATGACGGATATTAAATGCTTCGCCGCCACTCCGAGTTTCATGGAAGTCACCAGGACTCGCGTGATTCCGGAGGAAGGCCGCGCGCTCAGCGAACTGGATGAAAAACAGGTCAACCAGGTCTGCGTCATCGGCAAAGAGGCCGCGCGAAAGGTCTTCTCCTATAATCCGCCAGTCGGGCGTACGGTGACGGTGTGCAATGAGATCTTTCGCGTCGTCGGCGTGATCGAAAATCCCGACCGGTTGAAACTGCCCGGCGGCTATGACATCAACAATCAAATCTTTGTGCCGTTTGAAACCGCCAATCGTCATCTGGGCAAAATCGCGCATAAGCAATCGGGCGGCGCCTCGCACTTCACCAAACTCGAAGCGGATTTATTCTACATCCAGATCAAGGACGTGAATCAGATTGGCAACATCCTCGCACGGCTGCGGAGTTTCCTGAAAACGACGCACGAGGAAAAGGATTATGAGATCATCGCGCCGTTTGAATTGCTGAAACAAAAAAGACAATCCGAGCGCATCTTCAAGATCGTGCTGGCCTGCATCGCAGGCATGTCGCTGTTGACCGGCGGCATCGGCATCATGAACATCATGATGGCTAACGTCTATGAGCGCAAAAAAGAGATTGGCACGCATCGCGCGCTGGGCGCCACGCAACTGGATATCCTGACGCACTTCCTGTTTGAGTCACTTTTTCTCTGTCTGCTGGGAGGCGTTTCCGGCGTGGCGGTTGGCGTTGGACTGGCGCTTGGAGTTCAGCATTATGCGGAAATGGAGATCGTCATCACGCACACATCCATCATCATTTCCCTCGGGCTGTCCTTCGTTGTTGGACTGATCTTCGGAACCTATCCCGCGCAAAAAGCCGCCAGCATGGATCCCATCGAAGCCCTGCGCACCGAATAGAACGATTCATCACTCAACCGATGCGACCGGCGCATTGAGCAAACCTTCGACTTCGAACAGGCTTTTAATCCGTGGAAATGGGACCGGCGCTTGATCGACGCCGTTTCGCGTCAGCCAGACCGGGCGCAGTCCAGCGTCCCGCGCGCCTTCACAATCCGCTTTCAGATTGTCTCCGACAAACATCGTCTCGTGCGGCGCGGTTTCGGCCAGACGGCAGGCTTCCATGAAAATCTCCGGGGCGGGTTTCTCAAAACCGAACAGCGCGGAGACCAGCGTAAAATCCGTCCGCTCCGCATATCCCAACGCCTGCAAGCAGTCGATCACGCCTTGCGTGCCGTTGCTCACAATCCCGATTTTCAGCCCACGTTCGCGCAAGGCTTGCAGCGCTGGCATCGCATCGTCATAAGAGTGCGCATATTCGCCAGAGTTGAAACGGCGCTCCATGTCATGCGCCATTTCGTCCAAGCCGTCGCGTACGCCCGCCGCCTTGAACACCAGCCGGTTATAATCCAGCCAGCGCTCGTGCAATTCCTCCGCCGTGCAGCGCCATCCATTGGCATGCGGCTGGTGGCGCTGGTGATGCTCAGCCTCCACCTCGGGCAGAACGGCCTCAATCTCCGCCGCACGCACGTCATGGCCAAAACGGCGGCAGACGTCGGCAAACGCTCCGGCATAGGAGGGATGCAGGTCGATTAAAGTCTGGAAAGCATCGAAAAGAATCGCGCGAATCATCGTCAGAAAATCTCACATTAAACACGGAAGCACAAAGAAAAAAACCGATCCGGCGCCTTATTTCGCTCATTGCGCCACAGCGCCCTGATGTGCGATTATGCGTGATTCGAGTAACAAAAAGCGCCATACTGTCGATAAGGAAGGTAGACGCAGCTTGCCCGGCGATCAGTCGCCCGGGAAAGGGCGGTATAGTACGATGGATGAGATCTTCAACATTCCCCAGATGGACAATCTGGCGAACAACATCAATCAGCGTGTGAAGCGGAGACAGCGAAATCAGGACCAGGGCCAACAGCCGAGTGATGAAGAGGAGCAGAACGCTGAAGAACAGCCCTCCGGCGAGGACGTGCTGGAACTTCGTTTGCTGGAAGCGCTCGATGATGAGCCTGAGCCGGCTCAACAGGACGCTCCTGAACGTAAAAATCAACCCGCGAACAAAGACACCCCGCCGGAATCCAACCATGCCATTGACATCGTGATTTGATATGGACGCCAGTCTGCGAACATCGATCATCCGCCTGCCGGATACGCTGAAACTGCCCTCCGAAGGCGTGCGTGAATTGCGCATGGGCGACGCCGTGCGAGCCGTCGTGCAAGATGCTGCAGCCACGCCTCAAGGCGACCGCGCCGTAATCCGCATCCTCGGCCACAGCCTCATCGCCGACACCCAAACACTGCTGACCAAAGGCGAAGTTTTGCGCCTCGAAGTTGCCTCGCTCCAGCCTCATGTCGAATTGCGCATCATCGCGCAAGAGAGCCAGGCGGCGCAGCCCACAACAGTTCAGGACGCTGCGGCCATGCGCGGCATGCTGCTGGAAGCATTGCGGCAAGCCGGAGGAGCGCTAGCTGAAACCGCTCCAAACAGCGCGCAGAGCACAGCAGTGCAGAACGCCATGCTGAATCTGGCCGCGCAACCTGCCGCGGATCAGATCCGGCAGGTTCTGATGAATCTGAATCAGCCCGTGGAGACGATTTTGCGCACGGTCTTGCAGGCGAATTCCGAGTTGCCGTTCGAACTCATTCAAAACTTGCGCGCAGCACTCGCCAGCGCCGCGCTCGATACATCCAGCGCTGCGCAAACTCCTCAGACGTTGGTGCGATCCTTGTTTGAGGATGCTGTCGCCCGTTTGCAGGGACAGCTCACGCTGCAAACGCAACAAGGCGGAAAAGGCGGCATGCCCCAGGCTGAATTGCGCGCCCTGTTGCAAACGTTGCAGACATTGCCGCAGGAGGCGGCGCAGGTTTTCTCCCGCTCACAACCAGACAACTCGATGAACGCCCTGCAGACCGTTCTGGCGCGCATCCCCACTGGCCCGAACCAAAGCGGACTGCCGGCGCAATCCTCCCCTGCCGCATTCACGAACATCGTATGGGAACCGCTGGGGCATTCGCTGGAACTTTTATCAAACCTTGGGCCGCAACCGTTGAAGATGCCTGGCGGCTTGCGGCAGATTTTCTCTCAGCAGTTGCAACAAGCCTTGAATCTGCGCATGCCGGTAGAAGCCTTGCCGGTTGCAGGAAAATGGCACATGCTGGTCGAAATGGCGCGCGTCTTGCAGGCGCATCCCGCCGCAGGCCTTGACGGACAGGCATTCTCCGCGCTGCTGGAAATGACCGGCCGGTCGCTTTCACCCCAAGCCACGCCGCAACAGATCGCCCAATGGCTGCAAGCGCAATCGGGCGCTCTGCAAAACCTGATCGCCCTGCAAACCGGCGCGGGATCGCCTTCGGCGCTGACCTTGCTGCCATTGCACTGGCATCAGGCGCTGCAGAATTTCATGCAGCAACTGGCGGCGAATATTCAGCCACCGGGGCAACCTTCAACCACAGCGGCTGCTCAGCAACAATCAACTGCCTTCGTGATCTCTCCGTCTGATATATTCGCGCACAGCAAACTCTGGAACGCCGCGCTGCATGCGGCGATGTCCGGCGTACAAGCCGTGCATCAACACCCGGAGAGCGTTCAGGGCATCTTGCAGCATATGGAGCAATTGCTGCAAAGCATCCTGCGCGAAACACCTCAAGCCCCGGCTGCGCGAGCCACGCAAAATGGCGCTACGCCAGCGCTCTCGCGCAATGCTCCGCTGCTCATGGAACTCCGCTCCGCTTTGCAGACCGCGCTGAATTCGATGGCTTCGTCCGGCTCATCGACCTCAACTCTGGTATCGGCGCAGCAAACCGTGGCGCCCGAGGCCCTACCGCAAGCCTTGATCCTGTTGGCCCAGGCAGAGGCCGCCCAGTTGCGTGTCTCAACGTCCGGATTCGTTAATCCGCTCCGCGAGCTGGCCGTACGGCTCGAAGCGCATCAGACGATCAACGCCTTCAACGCTGAAGCCGCGCGGCCATTGCACCTGCTGCTGCCGATGCTGGGACTTGGGCTGTTTTCCATGGCGGAAATCCGCGTGCTGCGCGAAAACCGCGAACGGCAAAAATCCGGCGGCAAAGCGGGCTATAACCTGCTGCTGGTGCTTGATCTCAAACACGCTGGCGTCATGCAATTCGAGTTGCACGTCCACGAGGACCGGATTGAAATGCTGATCACGTTCTCCCGTGAGCCGACGCTCAAACGCGCGGAAATCATGCTCGAATCGCTTAAACAGGAACTGGAAGAAACGGGCTTTAAGCTCCAGGATATCCGCCTGCTGCACAATCCCGATCTCGCCGAGATCGAAGACAACGGCGCTCACGGCCTGCGTTATAAGCAGGTCAACATGAAAATCTGACTGATCCCCTTAACCCGTATTTCTCACCACCCTCTTGGTTCCCTGTATGTAAAATTATCACTCTTGCTCATGCTCTTGCTCGAAAAACATCGTGTCGTACGTCCAAAAGAGCAAAAGCATGAGCATGAGCAAGACAACCCGGACTGAAGCATTCGATGATTACAATTTCATTCACCGTGGTGAGATCATCGGGTAAAGCCATTTGCCCTATCTTCAACCGGAAAAGAACAATGCGCAATTGGCCATCGCCAATTGCGCATTATGAATTAAGCAGAGACAGCTCTTGCCCTTATTGTTTCACACGATTCGCTAATTCGCGGATCGTGGCGATCAGTTCTCGCGTGGTCTCTTCCTCTGGAGTAAACTCGGCTGAATCTTCCGCGAGATACGCCAGCATCTCATTGACATGTTCGAGCACCGCCCCATACCCCAACAAGTCGACCTCCATGTCGGAGTCCTTAACGGATGCCTCAAGGAGTTCATAAAGAGCGTCCTCAAACATGGCGGCGCCTTCGTCGTCGGCCAGTTGCGCCGCGGCGTTCCGCAGAGTCTCGCCGTGCGTCTTCATATGCCCCTGCACCAATTCATAAAAGAAATCATCGGCGCCGTTGACGAGTTGATCCGCGGTGCTCAGGATTTGCGATTGAATCCAGCTGCGAAATTCCGGCAGGCTCTCGCGCAAGATCTTGTCGAACAGGCCATCCACCAGCGCGGGAACTTCCTCGCTGGCCGTCTCTTCCAGCGCGGCTCGCGTCCGGGGCAGCGTATCCACAACACGGTCGATGGCAATCGCCGCGACTTCATCCGGCTCAATCGCCTCTTTCATCTTCCCGGACATAAAGGCGAAGTATCCGAAAATAACCGCCATCAGGACGAATCCAACGAAGAGATTGTTATTGTTATGGCGCTTGAGCTGTGCGATTTCGGCGTCCAGTTTCGCTTCCAGGGACTTCAAGTCTGTATTGTTGCTTGAATCGTTCATTGCTGAGCCTCCTCGTTAAGATTGCGCGACGCTTCCACTTGTTTGAAAAACTCCATCAGATTGGGGTTATCCGAAGAGGCCAGTTTTTGCACGGCATAGGCACCCAGAACGTGGGTGAGATGATTCTCAAGCTCGGCATCGGACATCGCCTGGATATGCTCGGGTATCGGAAACTCATCGATCATCCGTTGCAGTTCCTTTGTCGAATTGATGTGATCTTTCAAGTAGGTATCAAGAAAACGATCCAGAGCTCCTTGGGCAGCTTTCTGCATATTGGAGGCGATCAGCTCCGCCTTTTCCGGATCAGCGGCTTCGGGAAGCTCCGCCTTCAGGACTTTTTCCAGCCAACTCACCATTGATTGACTGCGATTTTGCAGCCGTTTTTCCGCTTCAGCGGATAGGTTATCCACCAGAAGCTTGCTCTCTTTTTCCAGTTGCGCGCTGAATTCCGGCAGCCGTTCGGTTGATTTATCTCGAACGATCTGCACAACAACCGGCCCGGTGTTTTTCAGCAGCTCCTGGGCTTCCAACTGAAGCGCGGGCAACACGCGTTGCTCCACTTCCTTGCTGAAGGCTTGCTGGTAAGGCGCTGGATTCTGGTATGCGGATAAAACAGGACTCAGCAAGACATATACGCCGGCAATCGCCACCACCGCCACCAGAATGGCCAACAGAAAACCGGTGCGCTTGGTTCTCTGCATGGCCGTCTTCATCGCCGCCAATTTTTCATGCAGACGGCGCGCCTGTGCATTGACGCCTTCCTGTGCGCTTCCACTGGACTGCTTCTCATCTTCATTCATCACAAGATCTCCTTTTAAAGAATTGAACTCATCTTAAGAGAATTGAGGCTTGGTTATATATAGCAATCCCGCAAAAAAACCCGTACACTCCCTTTCGACGTTTTTTTGACTTTGTTTAGATAAAATCAGCGATAATGCAAAGAAATCTGCAAGTGCGGGAAATTCGCTCGATGAAAGCAAGAGCGTCAAAATCGATTGATTTTAATGCGTTTGCGCAACTACATTGTTGGTTTTTGGTGTCTTAAGGGATCATAAGGTCAAAATCGAACAATCCCAAGCATTAAGATATATCATTGTTGAGCGGTAACTTAAAGCACTCACTCGCCTTTTTCAACACGGAGAAACGCCGGACCGATGTGCGCAAGGATATCCTCGACAACCGCGCCGCGTTCGCCTTGCACTTTCGCGGCGAGTTCCGCAGCCAAACCGTGGATATACACAGCGATCAGCGAGGCTTCGCGCTCAGTGCAATTCTGCGCCAGCAAACCAGCAATCATGCCGGTGAGCACATCGCCCGAGCCGCCTTGCGCCAGGGCGGTGTTGCCGGTCGGGTTGATGAAAACCTCGCCATTGGGATCGGCCACAACGGTGCGCTCCCCTTTCAGCACCATATGCACCTGGTGCTCCTGCGCGAACTGCCGCGCGACTTCGAGCCGGTGGCGTTGGATCTCATCCACAGGCCGTCCGATCATGCGCGAGAGCTCGCCGGGATGCGGCGTGACTACCGTTGGGGCCTTGCGCCGCTTTAATGGCGACATGTCCCCTTGCAGCGCGTTCAATCCATCGGCGTCGAGCACCAGCGGCTTTTCTACTTCGAGCAAGCGCAGGATCAATTCCTGCGTTCCCGGCGCCTGGCTCATCCCCGGCCCCAGCGCGATGACATCCATGGTCTTGGACGCACCCTTAAGCAAATCGAAACAGGCCGCGTCCAGCGCGCCGGACTGCTCGCCGGGCATTGGAATCGTCAGCGCTTGCGGCAGGCTGATTTCCATGATCGGATTCAACGATTGCTTTACGGCGACGTACACGAGTCCGGCGCCAGCGCGCATGGCGCCGCGCGAACAGAAAATCGCCGCGCCGGTCATGCCGCGCGAACCGGCGATCACCATCACGCGGCCATAGGTGCCCTTGTGGCTGTTCGGCTGGCGCACGGGCAGCACGTCGCGTACTATGCCTGGATCGATCAGGTTGTCCGTAAATGAACTATCCTGCATCAGATCATCGGGAAAGCCGATAGAGTCGATCACCAGCCGGCCGCAGGCCTCGATGCCGGGATAGATCATCATCCCCATTTTCGGCAGCCCCATGCACACCGTCAGGTCGGCCAGCACACACGCGCCTTCGGGATCGCCCCCATCCGCCGGCAGGCCGGAAGGAATGTCCGCCGCCACCACGGTCTTGCGCGCGCGGTTGATTTCATCAATCGCCTCGCCGAAAATGCCGCGCGGCGCGCCTTTCGCGCCAGTGCCCAGCAAGGCGTCCACGATGACCTGCTGTTCCTGAAAGATGCCGGAGAGTTGCGATGCGGATTTGATGTCCGTGACTTTGATCTCGGAGTCCATCTTCACGTAATGGGTCAGCGCATCGCCGGTGAGTTCCTCCATCCCGCAAAGACAGGCGCAATGCACTTTCACTCCGGCTTCATGCAGATAGTGCGCAGCCACGAATCCATCGCCGGCATTGTTCCCCCGGCCTGTCACGATGCAGACAGACGACGGCTTGAAATGTTCCATGATTTCCCGCGTCAGGGCCTTGCCCGCACGGTCCATCAGCACACTACCGTTGATCCCGCGCTCCTGAATTGCGATCCGGTCGATCTCGCGCATTTCTGCGGCCGTTACAATCTTCATGTTGCGCTCCTTGTTGTCACTTTCGCAGTTTCAGGTATCCCAGACGCTTCAATTCATGGTCTTTCTTAGTCCAGTTCTTGCGCACCTTCACCCAAAGTTCCAGGTACACCGGACGCCCGATCAGTTCCTCAATCTCCGGCCGGGCCTCGCGGCCGATGTCTTTCAGCGCCGCGCCGCCCTTGCCGATCAGCATGCCCTTTTGCGATTCGCGCTCCACGTAAAGGATGCAGCGGATGAACGTTTTGCCATTCGCGCGATCCTTGAACTCATCGGTCTCAACCGCAATAGAATAAGGCAACTCCTGTCCCATGGCGTGGTAAGCTTTTTCGCGCACGATCTCCGCCGTCAGGAAGCGCTCATCCCGATCCGACAGGATGTCTTCATCATAATAGCGCGGCCCTAATGGCAGCGCGGCGACGATAGCGTCCAGCATCGCCTCCACGCCGCTGCCGTCCAGCGCTGAAATCGAAAACTCGCGCTCATACTCCCCTGCCGGGACGCGATATGCAGGCTGCGCACCTGCGGGCAGCAGGTCCATTTTGTTATAGATCAGAAACTTGCGCGCATGGGCGCCTTGAATCGCCTCGCGCACGCCTTCCGGAAACGGCGAGGCGTCGCGCGCGTCCACCAGATGCAAGACAAGGTCGGCATCGCGCAACCCGTCCAACGCCTCATCCAGCAGGCATTGATTGAGCTTGTCGCGCGGCTGCATCAAGCCCGGCGTATCCACGAACACCGCCTGGTATTGCTCCTCGCTGAGAATCCCCAGGATGCAGTCGCGCGTGGTCTGCGGCTTGTCCGAGACAATCGACACCTTCGCCCCAATCAACCGGTTCATCAGCGTGGATTTCCCTACGTTCGGCTTGCCCATCACGGCGATATACCCCGACCGGTGCTCTGGATTGCATGTCTCTAAAAAATCATTCACTCCGCGTCTCGAACTCCTTTAAGATTTGATTCTGGCGCCGCAGCATTCGGCGTCGCGCCGCCGGTTCCTCGTCGTCATGCCCCAGCAGATGCAAGATGCCATGCACCAGCAGCAAGGTCAACTCCTCTCGCAAAGAACGGCCGTTCCGCTGGGCATAGCGCGCCGCCGTGGGGATCGCAATCACGACGTCGCCCAGCACGCGATAGTCGCCCTCCGTGAAATCCTGCGCAAAGGAAAGCACATCCGTCGGCTGATCCAGCCCGCGGTAATCCCGGTTCAGCGCCTGCATCGCCGCGTCATCCACGAACAGCAGGCTCAGCTCGCCGGACTCGCGAGGCAGTTCAAGGGACAAGGCAAACCGCGCCACGTCGCGCGAAAGCACACGCAACCCGCGCCGCCCGATCAATCCCGGCCGGAAATCGTTCGTGATTTGAATGCGAAACATGACGGGAAGCAATCTACGACAAAAGAACAGATAAATCAATCAATCTTCACGAATCAGAAAATTATCTTTGTGCCTTGGCGCCTTTGTGTGATTATTAATCAATATCCGGTCAATCCTGTTCATCCTGTCAAAAAGAAAGATCAAAAAGGAGTCGTATATGCGAACCGAAAATTTGAATGATCAAATCGCGCTGGTCACCGGCGCAAATCGCGGCATCGGCCGCTATATCGCCCAAGCGCTGCATGACGCCGGCGCCACGGTCGGCATCACGGGACGCGACAAGCAAAAAGTTCAGGCGGCAGCCGCCGAGATCGGCGAACGCTGCACGGCGTTTGTCTGCGACCACAGCGATCCGCAATCGATCCAGAGCATAGCGCGCGAGGTGAAGAGCGCCATCGGCGATCCGGACATCCTGGTGAACAACGCGGGCTGCATGCGCGGCGGGCGTGTCGCGGATATGGACCTGGATACATGGAATGAAATCATCGGAACCAATCTGACCGGCGTGTTTCTTGCCACGCAGGCGTTTCTGCCGGGCATGATCAGGAAGAACCGCGGCGATATTTTCATGATCAGCTCGATGAGCGGCAAGAAAGGCGATCCGGGCGGATCAGCCTACGCCGCCAGCAAGTTCGGCTTACAGGGCTTCTCGCAGGCCTTAAACTACGAAGTGCGCGGACACAACATCCGCGTGATGGTGCTGAATCCCAGCCAGGTGAGCAAAAACGCCGACAGCGAGCAATACGATCCCAGTCGTAAAGGCTACCTGCACGCCATCGACATCGCCGACACGATCGTGCATCTCGCCTGTCTGCCTGCGCGCACCTTGATCCGCGACATGGACATCTGGGGCACGAATCCGCCATCCTAAAAAAAACCGTGCGGGGCAACTTTGCGCTTGCAAGCTTGAATCCGTCGGCCACATATGGCGCTTACGTTTACACGCATTTCCGGCGCAAAGGCAAATCATGGCGGAAAATCACAGCATCTATACGCAGTCCGCGGTCATTCCGTGGCGCGAATCTAACGGCAAGATCGAAATGCTGGTCATCTCCTCGCGCAAGCGCAAGCGCTGGCTCATCCCCAAGGGCATCGTTGAGGCTCATCTCACTCCCGCGCAGTCGGCGGCCAAGGAAGCGCTGGAAGAGGCTGGTGTGGAGGGCGAACTGGACGATACGCTGCTTGGCGTGTTTGACTATCCCAAATGGGGCGGCGTTTGCTCCTGCGAGGTTTACTCGTTACGTGTCGTGAAAATCCGCGAAACATGGCAGGAAGATTACCGGTTGCGTAAATGGGTTCGTCCCAAGGAAGCCGCTAAACTCATCAGTCAAACTGGCCTGCGCAAAATCATCCTCCGCTTCGCCGAAGTCTGCCAGCAGATATAACGTTTACGTAACAGCAGCTTGTCTGCTGGTTGTGATTGTTGGATCATAATTTATGTCAACTCATGTGAAATTTTAGCCATACAACAAGCATCAAAAGGTTATTGCATATCCAAGCGTCTCCAAGTTAGTTCCATTTAAACATTCTGAGTTTAGAAAATCATCAATAGCAATATGGCAATCATTTTTATATTTTGAATAGTTAGAATCGAATGGTGAAGGAAAAGCATTAAAAATCCATTCCCTTCTCTTTTTTGAATCCTTTATGGATTTTATGTAATTAAATGTATGAATGAATTCTTTTGATAAGATCTTCTCCTTAATTTCTTTTTCACTCAGGTCAGAAAGTAAAATCGCTTGGCTAGCCAACATTTTTTCATCAAATCGCCGCCATTCACTTCTTGGATTTATTTCTCCACTATCAATTAATATCCACCATTTTTCCTTGAACTCTACAGGGCAATCATAATCAATATCCAATTTTGCAGTTAGAGATTGCAAGCATGCGGCCTGCTGCCAGTCTTTCACTGTTATTGTCGGAAGTATGCTCAATATAATTGTCCCCAAAAACTGGACAGCCATTAAGGTGGATTTTTCTCCGGTTTTCGTTCGAAAATTCAGAGGAACGAAAAGGAG
>JAFGJS010000037.1 GCA_016928995.1 Candidatus Sumerlaeota bacterium
GAGTCAAGCATAACACGCTTGTCAAGCGGGCTAAAATCGTGCCAATCTTTTTTTTGAGCGTGAAGAGGTTCTCCGACGCGCTCCTAGCATTTTCTCGTCCCTGTCGGGACGGGTGCATTGCCGATGCGTGTTTCCGGCCCTGCCGTGACGGTTGCGATGCCGCCAAGCCGCGAAGGCCGCAACAACATGCAAACTGAAAACCTCTTTGCGCTTCTTCGCGTCATCGCGCCTTTGCGTTCAATGTAGTTTGTTCTCTTGCTTTCCATCAGGTTTATTCTCTTGACATAAAACATCCTTTTATGCTCTGGCTCAGCCCAATCTCGATCGACCTTGCGACATCAACTTGCAGAAGCGGCGAAAAACTCGACACCGCCGCTGATGTCATGAACAATAAGATCATGGAGGGTTTTGTTATGAACGAGCTTCTTTCAGGGATTGGTGCAGCTTCGGGGGCGATTGCACTTTGGCTAGTCTATGTCTTACGAAAAAGCGCTCAGGAATACATTGACGAGAAAGCAAAGAACTTAGCCACTCGGGAGGATATTGGACGGATTACTGCTGAAGTCGAAGCTGTTAAAGCGAATTACCTTCGTCAAACTCACGCATGGAAATGGATTTTTGAGAAAGAATACGAAATATTACGGAATGTCTGGGATTCGACTTGGGAACTTCAAGCTACTGTGAGATCCTTAAAGCCCTTGTGGGATCATCTTCCCGAGAATAAAGAAGAGAAGATGGAGGAGTTCAGAAAGCGATATAATGATTACATAAAAACGGTTCAAAAATTCCAAGATATGGTGATGAAGAATCGACCGTTTATTCCGCCCGTAATCTATGAAACCTGTCTTGAATTGAGCTCTATTGTGGGCGTACTGCAGAACGATTTTATGTCATCGTTTACCCCCCCTTACTATTCCGACTGTAAAAAAATTTTGGATTGCGGAAGGAAACTTGAAAAGAAACTTGACGAGCTGAATCAGGCAATTCGAAAGCACGTTCATGGTGTTATTCAGGATGCTCAACAAGGTATTCAGCCAGACACCTATGTCACTGACCTGGAATAACAAAAAAACTTCAACAAGCAGAATCAGTGTTTTTTGTCTTTATATTAAGGGCTGCCAGTTCAAAACGTGTTTCAAACGTCTTATTTGCAGCTGAAAATGCCTCATTCGCAGTTTCAAATGCCTCGTTTGAAGCTGCATTTGCCGTATTTGAAGCTTAAAATGCCTCATTCGAAGCTTAAAACGTCGCATTCGCGGCTTCAAATGCCTCATTTCAAGCTTCGTTTGCCTCGTTTGCAGCTGGATTTGCCTCATTTGAAGCTTCAAATGCCTTAAATGAAGCTTCATTTGCCTCGGATGAAGCGTGAGTTGCCTCAAATAACGCTTCATTTGCCATAGATGAAGCGTGATCTGTCTCATATGAGAGATGATATGTCACAGATGAAGCGTGATCTGCCACGGATGATGCGTGATATGCCATGGATGAAGCTGCATTTGCCTCGGATGCGCCGCCGTATTGCGGGCATCATTGTCCCGAAGGGACATAGGAGCGTAGCCGGGGATGACTGAGGCCCAAGGCCGAAGGAATCCCCGGTAACGGCGAAGCGCCATCGAGTCCCGCAAGGGATGAAGGAAAACATCATGGCACACACGGGCACATGCGGCCTTCCGTGTGTGCATCGATCCCTCGTTCCTTCGGAACTCGAGCTTCACCGTTTTCGACCGGGGACTCGCTCAGCCTAAAGGCATCGCTCATCCCCGGCTACGATCCTTCGTCCCTTCGGGACGATAACGACTGTAGGCAAGATGCCCGCAATATGAGAATCGGACGGTTTGCCGCAACAGAAGCGAGATGCGCGTCCGTTAGGCCGATTTACATTATTTTGTGGCGGGTTCCGCGCGATGTGCGCATAATGCCGCACTTCAGTCATTGGATGCAAAACACGAAAGGATACGGGCCAATGGAATATCGTCAACTTGGACATAGCGAGGTGAAGGTTTCGGAGATCAGCCTGGGCTGCTGGACGATGGGCGGGCTGAATTGGGTCAATGGCACGCCGAATGGCTGGGCCAATGTGGATGAGGATGCGGTCACCGGGGCGATCAAGATCGCCGTGGACGCGGGCGTGAATCACTTCGACAACGCCGACGTGTACGGCAACGGCAAGGCGGAGCGCATGCTGGCGCGCGTGCTGAAGAAACTCGGGCTGAAGTCCGAGGATTTCATCATCGCCACCAAGGTCGGGCATCATCCGGGCACGGCGGAGCATGCCTACGAGCCGCGGCACATCCGGCATCAGTGCGAGCAGTCGCTGATCAATCTGCAGCGCGACTACATCGACGTGTATTATCTGCACCACGGGTGGTTCGGCGAGAACGACAAGTACCTGCAAGGGGCGGCGGATGTACTCGATCAACTCGTGCAGGAGGGCAAGATTCGCGTCAAGGGCCAGTCGGCGTATGGCGCGGGCGACTTCATCAAGGCCGTGCCCGTGGTCAAGCCGGCAGTACTGCAGAGCTGGGCGCACGCGATGGACACGCAGTTCATCCGTCCCGGCAGCGACGTGGCGCAGCTGATGGAGGAGCACAAGATGTCCTTCGTCGCTTTCAGTCCGTTGCGCCAGGGGATTCTGCTCGACAAGTTCGACCCGGACAATCCGCCACAGTTCGAGGAGGGTGATCATCGGAAGAATAATGGCAGTTTCCAACCGGAGTACTTGCGACAGGTGAAGCCAAAGATGGCGCAGTTGAAGGAGCGCTTCGGCGATTCGATCGAGGATCTGGCCTCCGTGGCGTTGCGCTATGTGCTGAACTACCCCAACGTGGCGTGCGTGATCCCGGGTTTCCGCAATGAGCGTCAGGTGGCGTGTAACCTTTCGGGCGCCGGGCGTCAGTTGAATGAGGACGATATGAAATTCGTCCGGGAGCTGCTGGAAGCGGGCAAGTGAGGAAATACTAAATTCGAAATCAGAAATCCGAAACAAATTCGAGACCGAAAAATTCGAATGCTCCAAACATCATTGGGATTTCGTTTAGGTCATTTGGATTTTGAATTTGTTTCGGATTTAGTGCTTAGAATTTCGAATTTAACGACTACAAAACCCGACGGATCTGTTACATACTGCGCGCCTTTCTCCCTTTTCGCGGATAATTGTGCTTGACCGCTTTCCGGCGGAAGGATAACTGTTGGCCTGCAAAGGAATGGAGGCCGGGAGCGGATTATGATCGCGGTGATCGACTACGGAATGGGAAACGTGCGCAGCGTGGTGAAGGCGTTCGCCAGCCTGGGCTATGAGGTCAGCATCACATGCTCGCCCAAGGTGATCGAGCGCGCGAGCCACGTCGTGCTGCCGGGCGTCGGGGCGTTTGGCGACGCCATGCAGGAACTGAACAATCGCAATCTGACCGGCGCGATTCGCGACACGGCGCGCGACGGCACGCCGTTTCTGGGCATTTGCATCGGACTGCAGGTGCTGTTCGACTCCAGCGAGGAGAATCCGGGCGTGCCCGGACTCGGTCTGATCCCCGGCACGGTCAAGCGCTTTCAGCCTGCCGATCCGGAGCTCAAGGTTCCGCATATGGGGTGGAACCGGCTGACGTTCGTGCGGCGTCCTCCGCTCGCGGAAGGTCTGGCGGAGAATCCGTTCGTCTATTTCGTGCATTCGTTTTACACCGCTCCGGCCGACGAGGCCGTGACCGCCGCCACAACGGAATATGACGTAACGTTCACCTCGATGATCTGGCGCGACAACATGTTTGCGACGCAATTCCACCCGGAAAAGAGCCAGGCCACAGGGCTGCAAATGCTGAAGAATTTCGCGGAACTCAAGATTTGAACTTCCGGGTTCCGGGTTCCGGGTTTCGGGTTCCGTAACAAAATGCCGGTATTGTTGTCTTAAGTTTAGGATTTTGAATTTAGAATTTGTTTCGGATTTCGGATTTCGGATTTAGCATTTGGAATTTTTCATTCCGTTCTTGTTGGAGAAAATATGTTGCGCAATTTGACATACGCCGCCATGGCGCTCGTATTGACGCTTGCTCCTTGTGCCTTGGCGCAGGAGGCGACAACGTCCACGGCTCAGCTGGATGAAGCGCCCACGACGCCGCCGATGATCGCGCGTTATGATCCCGATGCGCTGGACTGGCTGAAAAAGATCGAAGAGAAGCACCAGACGATTCAGCGCGTGGTCGCGGAATTCGACCAGGTCAAGATGAACTCCTTGTTCCTTGAGGAAATCCGCTCGATCGGGATCTTGCGCTACATCAAGCCCGACCGGCTGATGATCGTGTATAATCCGCCGGAAAAAATCAGCGAGTTGGACCGCGAGGATAATCCGGTGCTGTATAATTATTTGATCGGCGACGTCTTTTGGGTTTACAATCCGTCGATCAAGCAGGCGGACAAGTTTTATCTCAAGCATGAAGACGACGAGCAGCGGCGCATCAATGAAATGCTGATCGGCTTCGGCGCGTCCGTGGAGCAGCTCAAGGCGCACTTTCGCATCGCGATCTTGCCGGTCGCGCCGGATGGAGCGGCCGGGATCCGGTTCGTTCCGCTGCCGGAGAACGAAGACCGCCTGTTTAAAAGCATGGAACTCTACATCTCCAAAAAAGAGCTGCGGCCGTTGATGTTTCATTTTGTTGACAGTCAAAGCGACGATGAAACGACCGTGACGATCAAAAATGTGCTGTGGAACGTCGAAGTGGACGAGAAGCTGTTTGAGCTGGATTTTCCGCGCGACGTGGAGATAATAGAGCGCAATTAACAATCAGAATTTCTGAATGGCAGTTTCACATCAGTTGCTCGCTTTTGCTTTTGATCCTGCCCGGCATTGAATTTTTGGATTGAGATTAAGAGTAAGATTAGGATTAAGAACGATAAAAGGACGCCCCATGAATAATCCTTCCCTCCGCCGATGCATGCCCCTGGCCTGCGGGTTGACGCTGCTGATCGCCACGACGCTGCAAACCGGATGCGTGCGGATTCCATATTCACGCCAACTGCCCGACGCGATCCGTTCGGTGTATGTCCCCATGGCGCAAAACGAGACCGCTGAGCCGGGATTGGAAGAGCAGCTGACCACGCAGATGCAGGAGGAGCTCCTGCGCGACGGCCGGCTGCAGGTGCGCAATCGCGGCGGCGCGGACATGACGCTGCACGTTGTCGTCAAAAATTGGGATACGCGCAGCGAGGCCTTCCACAACGATGAATTCGCGGTCAGCACGCGCGTGGAGATCAAGGGCGCGGCTTACCTGTATAATCCCGAGGACCGGCTGCGGGAAAACCCGGTGATGTCATGGTCGGAGATCGCGTACGACACGACATATCCCAGCGATGCGCGTTTTTCACAAGCGACGCTCGATGTGGACGGCAAACGCCGCGTGCTGGAGGGCTTCGCCCGGGAGGTTGTGCTTGCCGTGTTGAGTCAAGCCACGGATGAAGCCATCGAGCGCGAAAAGCAAAAGGCGGAAGGCGCGCTCGAAGCGCAAGTCAGTCCGAATCCGCCGCAACTTTAAACTGCCGCCGCCGGAGCTTTTGCCCGGCCGATGATCGCATCCCCATGCTCCCGCGCGGATCCGCCGGCGGACGTCATCCCAAGGAACGCCCGCATGCTCCGCTGGCTCAAGCACAATCACCTTCTGCTCATCACCACGCTGATGTTTCTCGGCAGCACGGCGTTGATCCTGTATTGGCTGGACATCTCCATTTATCAGCCGAAGAAAAAAAGCATCATCATCGACCAGAACCTGTACTCGAACCTCAACTCCAACGACACCACAACGATCACCAAAATGGCCGGCAGCCTGATCTATTACACGCCTCGCGATCCTGAGAATGAGAATCAGGTGAAAAAGTACAATGAGGTCAAGGCGCAGGTGGCTCAGACTTACCATGCAATCATCGCCAGCGACGACAACCTTTTTTACAACATCATCGTGCAGAACGAGAAATTGGAGATCATCTACAAGTTTGGCGAGCAAGAACTGCAGGAGATGAAGAAGACCGCAGGCGAAGAATACCTGCTGAAAACTCAACGCTTTAATACATATAAAAACTGTCTTTTCCTGCGAGGCTTCGAAGGCGTTTCAGGCGGCTACATCGAGGACGGCAACGGCAATAAGCTGGGCCGTACGAGAATTTACTACACCACGCCGCCGAGCGAGGAATCGATCGAACTGCTCACGGAAAAATTCCGTTGGATCAGTTTGGGGATCGTGACGGGAATCGGATTGATTTATTTCTATCTGGTTTGGTTTCTCTTTCTGCCCGTGAAGCGCGTCGCCTCGCGCGTCGACGAAGTGCAGCAGCGCAATCCGCGCATCCTGCCCCGGCCCAAGTCGCTGCTGGAACGGCAATACAACACGCTCGCGCGCGATTCGCTGATGACGGCGATCAGCACTAGCCATGCGCAGTTGCTGTCGCAGAGTCGTCTGCCGGATCTGCAGGAGATGTTCAGTCAAATCGACCGGCTTATCATGCGCCATCTGCTGTTGGAATCCATCGCTTTTTTCTCGGTGGAGCTCTCCGCCAGGAAAGCGCCGGTCAACTTCCAGCAAGTCACTCCGCCGGAAAGCGAACTCGACTTTATTGTGCAGTATAAAATCGACCGCAAGCGTCGCGAGCAGATCGTGGAGGAATGCCTGAAGAGCGCGTCGTCCGGCGACAACAAATCCTTCCGCGCCTTTTTCGTTCCCGGACGCTCCAACATTATCGCCGGATTGATCCGCATGCATCGCGGCCAGCGTTATTTCGAACTGGCGTTGTGCTGTTTGCCCCGGCGCATCAGCGGCGAAATGCGGAACTGGCTGCTCGAATCGCTGGCGCAGATCTGCCAGAACATTCATGGCGGCTTGCGTGTGCTGGAGGCGCAGAAGAATTTAATCTTTACGGAAAAACGTCAGGCCAACATCAACCTTTCCCGGCAACTGGGGCATGACCTGACCAACGTGATCGCCACCAGCAAACTGGACCTGACCACGACGCGCATGTTTCTCAAGACTCCGGAAATGCAGAGCCTGGAATCGCCGCGCTTTATGATGTTCAAAAAGTCGATCGAGCATTTGGAAAACAACACGCGGTTTTTGCAGGAAATCGTCAATATTTACCGCGCCTTCTCTTACATCAAGCATCCGCGCTATGAAGAGGTGCAGCTGAATGAACTGCTGGAGAACATCTGCCAGATTTTCCGGCTGTCCACCTCGCAGCGCTTCACCATCAACACCCGCTTCGATTCCGGCATGCCGCGCTGCAACCTGGAGGTGCGGCTGATCAAACTGGCGGTTTTCAACATCCTGAACAATGCCGTGGAGGCGCTGAAACGAAAGGAGGATCAACAGTCCGAGGAGGCGATCACCGTGGAGACGCGGCATAAAACCGAAACCAAGGAAGCGGCCGTGCTGATCAGCGACACCGGTCCCGGCATTCGAGACGCCGCGGGAAACTTGTTGCAACCGGACGATTTGGAAAATATATTTGAACTAGGCGTTACAACCAAAGCGGAAGATACGCCGGGCGAAGGTCTCGGATTGAATTGGGTGAAGACCATCGTAATGGATTTTCACAAGGGTTCCATCCAGGCTCATAATCTGGACCGCGGCGGCGCGATGCTGCAAATCACGCTTTCCACGCAGCTGCCCGCGGGAGACTATCCCCAGCGCGAAGCCGCGACGAAATGACAACCGGAGCGCAATTCCATGTCCAACAACGACATTCCCGTGCTCATCGTGGATGACAATCAAAGCTACCGTGAAGCCTTCACGCGCAACCTGGCGATGATGGAATTCGACGTCAAGGAGGCCGATAACAGCGAGGAGGCGCTGCGTATTCTGGATGACCAGGGTCCGATGGTCGTGGTCACCGACCTGCAGATGCGCACGGAGACCGAAGGGCTGGATTTGATCAAGACCGCGCGCGATCGTTTCCCGCTGCTGCCGATGATCATGATTTCCGCCGTCGGCACGTTCGAGGAAGGCGCGCTCGCTCAGAAGCTCGGCGCGGATCACGTGATCCACAAGAGCACCATCGAAGACGAGATCGAAACGCTTTATGAGCGCATCAAGCAATCATACCAGGCTTTTGTGAAAAACGACCGTCTGCTGGCGCGAATTAATGAACTGCGCGGCAAGGAGGCGCTGACTCCGGAGGACGACGCGGAGCTGGTGGAGATCATGCTGCGCCCGGATATCGACTCGCTGGTCAAAGGCGAGGCTTACGATCTGCGCACGTCGCAGCAAAGCACGCAACTGCTTTCCAGCACCGAGAAAGACGTGCGGCAGGCGATGGGGGAGGGGGAGAGCGTCGTCACTTCGCTGGCTGAAATCGACAAGTTGTTGCTGGAGGAACTTCCGCATTACGAAAGTTTGGAGCAGGAATCGAAAAATCAGATTCAATCGGCGGAGTTTCTCTACCAGCAGCAAGTGCGCGGCAAGGGGGCCTATGACTTCAGCCGCAGCATCGGCTTTTCCTTCTGCTTCGCCGTGGAGAACGAGGTGAAATCGACGCTGAAGCGGAAAATCCACCGTTTCCTGAGCCATGACGACACGTATCAGCTGATCGAAAAACTGCTCGACGACAAGCGCAAGAACCTGGACATCTTTTTCCATCAGTACCTGCTGCAAACGGCGCTGAACAACAATGAGATGGAAATCACCACGGAGAACGTGAAGCAGACCTTGCAGCGGATCCTGCAGCACCAGGTGCGCTACAAACCCGACGGCCTGAAGGCCGTGGGCATCATGCTGATCTGCTTCGGGCAGGAATATAACCTGCGCGTGATGCGCGGCGCGGTCAAGGTGGAGAATCCGCTCGGAATGAAATTCGCCGACGGCAGCGACAGCACCGTGGAGGCGCTCGCCGAGAAGCTCATTGCGCTGCAGCACTTCCGCAATCCGTACATCCACCCGGAAATCTCCGACATGCAGAACATCTCCAAAGTGCGCGATTGCGCCTTCGACTGCCTGAAGGTGATTAAAGACATCATCTGATCCCGCAATCATGGAGCGATGAGAATGAAGAAAGAATCGCTATCATCAAATATCATGGCCGAATCCAAATAAAAACGGTGGCAACACGACATGAAGCAAATTGTCAAAACAGAAGACATTGCACCGATGATCCACTGGATTCGTCAGGAGAAGGTCATGCTTGATCGTGATCTTGCTGACTTATATGGGGTTGAAACACGGACGTTAAAGCAGGCTGTTCGCCGTAATTTGGATCGGTTCCCCGAAGATTTCATGTTCAAACTCGAGGATTCCGAAGTTGAAGCTCTGGTGTCACAAAATGTGATACCTTCCAAAGGCATCTTCGGCGGCGCCGTGCCGATGGCATTCACTGAACAGGGCGTTGCCATGCTTTCCAGCGTGCTACGCAGCAAGCGCGCCACGGAAGTCAACATTGCCATCATGCGAACATTCGTTCAACTCCGGCGCCTGATGGACAGCAATCGGGAATTGGCGAAAAAAATCAATCAATTAGAGAAAAAATACGATGAACAATTTTCGTTAGTCTTCCAGGCGATCAAACAACTTTTAGCCGAAGACGAAGCGCGAAAACAGAAACCAAAGCGACGAATCGGTTTCAACCAGGAATGATCCACACGACCATACGATAGTGTCTTGGATAATAGGACGAATTCGAACAAGAAAACCACCGTCGTTAAACCGCAGAATTTCAAACATTAGAAGTACGAAGAGCTGAAGGAAAGACTGAATTGTCAATCGGTTGATTGGGCGTCGCCGGTCTTGGCGTCTTCTTCGCGCAAGGCGGCTTGGAGCTGGGCGCGGAGTTGCTCTTTGAATTCCGGCGAGAGGCGCTGTTCTGAGGGGGGATCGAACGATTGGACCGCCTCCATGTAACGCGCCACGAGCATTGCGAGCTGATTCGTCTGGTTCTCGTATCGCCGGCATAGCAAGCATTGGCGCGAGTGAAACCACAATGCGATGCGCTGGAACAGCGACAGTTTACGATCTAAAGCCTGCGAAACGAGTTCCGCGGCCTGTTTGCAATTCATCATTGCCCTTCGTCCCCTTCATGACCAAACCAGTTCTGCTCCAGGCACCCCCGCAGGCGCGCGCGGGACCGGTGCAGCATCACCCATAAATTGGTAGGAGTCACATCCAGAACCTTACAAATCTCTTCTGTTTTCATGCCGTCGATCATTCGCAGGCTGAAGGCCTGGCTCAGGCGCTCCGGCAGCTTGCCAAGGCAGCGGTCCAGCTGCTCCCAGAACTGCTTGCGCTCCATCAGCTCCGCTGGATTCGCGTTCCACTCCGCTGGGGCGAATTCGTCTTTCCAGTGGCCCCTCTGGTCGAAGAGGAAATCCACATCCTGCTCATCGCTTTCAAACTCGCTGGCCGGACGTTCGCGTTGTGCTTTGCGGATGTAATCCACGATTTTATGCTTCATGATGCCCGTGAGCCAGGTGCGCTCGGTGGATTTGCCGGAGAAATTGTCGCGGGCGCGGATGGCCGCGAGCAGCGTCTCCTGCACGATGTCCTGCGCCGTTTCCTCGTTGCGCAGGCGCGACATCGCAAAGCGGAAAAGATAATCGCCGTGCTGATCGATCCAGGTTTCCGGATCGGATATATTTGATTTTGTTGTTGGCCCCGTCATTGCTTAATACCGCCTATATTCAATGGCGCCGTGTGTTGTGCATATGCAAGGGTGTGTTTTTCTTTCACTCCGCCCTTATCTCGCATAATCTCTAAAATTAAATAAACGTTTTATGGCAACGCGCTTTGGGCTGCAAGCAAAATCGGCACATCAAAACGCGCCGTGGCCGAAAAGCACGGCTGGAACCGTGCGCAGAATGATCATGATGTCCAGCAGGATCGAATGGTTTTTGATGTAATAAAGGTCGTATTCCATATTGAGTTCGAGCGGCAGGTTCTTGCGGCCGATGATTTGCCAGAGACCTGTCACTCCGGGCTTTACGCTGAGCCGGTAGCGCTGCCATTGGTCGTATTTTTCCACGATAAACGGCATCTCCGGCCGCGGCCCTACGAGGCTCATTTCTCCGCGCACCACGTTCCAGAGCTGCGGGAATTCATCCAGGCTGTATTTGCGCAGGAAGCGGCCGATTTTCGTGATGCGCGCATCCTCGGGATTCGTCGGCGCCTCTTCATATTGCGGCGCATGCAGGTGCATCGTGCGGAATTTGTACATCGTGAAGCGCCGGCCGCGATGCCCCACGCGTTCCTGTTTGAAGATCGCCGGGCCTTTTGAAGTCCATTTGATCAGCAGCGCCACGGGGATCATCCAGAGCAGCGAGGCCAGCAGCAGCGGAATGGAAATCGCCAGGTCCATTGCGCGTTTGATGAACGCCTGGGAGCCGGGCATGCCGCCGGCCGGGAGGCTGTGCACGGGCACCTCGGCCATCACATCGAGCCGCGATTGGTTCGTGATCACTTCGAACGCGTGGCTGACCACGTAAAAATGCACCTGTTGCTGATCGCATTCCACGATCAGATTCAGCATCCGGGATTGCGGCATGCTGGGGATGGCGATGAACACGACTTCGATGCCATGCGCCTCCACCAACCGGCGCAGTTCCTGGGTCGCTCCAAGCACAGGCACGTCGTTGATGCGCTCGGTTTGCAGGCCGGGATCGTCATCGACGAAGCCAATGATCCGGTAGCCGACTTCGGAATGCTGGCGGATGCGGTTCAGCACATCGCGTCCGGTCTGGCCCGCGCCCACGACAAGCGTTTTGAGCATTCCCTCGCCGTGTTGAAACGCCACGGCCTTGCGCCAGCGCAGGATAGAGCGCGAGGAATAGAGGTAGATGAAATTCATCACGGCGTAGATCAGCACGATCGAGCGCCCCAGGTCGTATTCCTTGAGCAGGAAAGCCAGCGCGAAGGTGCAGACCGCCACGTTGAACGAGGCTTTGAAGACGCGAGTCAACTCGTTCAGGCCCGAGAGCCGCTCCCGGTGCGCGTAATGGCCGTAATAGGCGTAAATCGCCAGCCAGCAGATGAGCAGAACCGGCATGGAGCGGATATAACTGGCGAGAAGATTAATGTGCTGCGTGATGATCGGCAACGAGCCGTCATCCGGCGCGGGATTGAGCAGATAACGGATCCACCATGACAGCATCCACAGCGCGGTGAGGGAAACCGCGTCGAGGATCACGAGAACCAGAGTCAGCCTGGGGCTGCGAAAAAAAGATTTCATGGCGCTGTCAGCCGTCATTCAACACATGCATTGGGATAGTCGCTTATGTCCAACGAATCTAATGGGGTGGATTCAGACGGTCAAACCAAAACATTGCGTGCGCTCCGAATTGCGCGGCGCGGGAGCATGTCCGGTTTTTTTTATCCGAACGGATTTTCCGAGTGGCTGCCGCCCAGGCTGTTGCGCAATCCGCGAACGCCGCGCCGCATCTCGTAGCGCAGGTTGTGCAGCGAGCGCACCATCGACATCTTCCAGCATGGTTCGAATTGCGGACAGTGAAAGCATTTCTCCCGGTCTTCATGTTCGGACGTGCCGAAGTCGTCGAACCAGCCGAAACTGATGCCGAAGCACTCCGGCATCTCCTGATCCGCTCGCGCTTGCTTTTCCATGTGCATCCCCCTTCCGCTTTGAATTGCACTGGCGTCATTGGAAGGCGCCATCATAACGAAAGAGTCCGGCGCCGTCAACCGCAGCGCGGATCATGGCATGAAAAAACGGCGCGCGGATCGATGATACTCCGCGCGCCGTTCGCATTTTTATATCACGCTGTTGTCAACGGTCTCCGAGCAGTTTCTTGACGATTTCTTCCGGAGCTTGGGCATAATGCGAGAACTGCATGGTGTACACTGCGCGGCCCTGGCTGGCGGAGCGCAGCACCGTGGCGTAGCCAAACATCTCGGACAAGGGCGCCTGTGCGACGACGACCTGGACTTTGCCCGCCTGATCCTGTTGGCCGATTTCCTGGATCGAGGCGCGGCGTTGATTTAAGCCGCCCACGATATCACCCAGGTATTCCGCCGGCGTTACGACTTCAATCGCCATGATCGGCTCGAGCAGTTTGGGATTGCAGCGTCGCACGCCTTCCTTGAAGCCTTGCGAGGCCGCGATCTGGAATGCCAGGTCCGATGAGTCCACGGAATGATAAGAGCCGTCGATGCAGGTCACTTTGATGTCCACCATTGGATATCCAGCGATCGGGCCGTTCATCATCGCCTGGATGCAGCCTTTCTCCACGGCCGGGATGTATTCGTTGGGAATCACGCCGCCCTTGATCGCGTTGACGAACGAGAATCCCGCGCCCGGCTGCTGCGGTTCGATGCGCAGTTCGCAATGGCCGTACTGGCCGCGGCCGCCGCTCTGGGACACGTAGCGGCCCGTGACTTCGGTCTTGGAGGTGATCGTCTCGCGGTAAGCCACCTGCGGCGGACCGACGTTGCTTTCCACGTTAAACTCTCGTTTCAGACGATCCACAATGATCTCCAGATGCAGTTCGCCCATGCCGGAGATGATCGTCTGATTCGTCTCCTCATCCACGCGCGTCTGGAAGGTCGGGTCTTCCTCCGCCAGACGTTGCAGAGCCTCGGTGAGCTTCTTGTCATCCTCGCGGGTCTTGGGCTCGATGGCGATGGCCACGACCGGCTCGGGAAACTTCATCGCTTCAAGCACGATCGGATTATCCGGATCGCACAGCGTATGGCCGGTGGAGGTGCGCTTCAGGCCCACCACCGCGGCGATGTCGCCCGTACGCACCATCTTGATCTGCTCGCGGTCATTGGCGTGCATGAGCAGGATCCGCTGTACGCGTTCCGTGCAGTCGCGGGTTGTATTTTTCACATAGGAACCAGCCTCCAGCTTGCCGGAATACACACGGATATAGGTCAGTTTGCCGATGTGCGGATCGGTCATCACTTTGAACGCCAGCGCGGCGAACGGCTCGTCATCGTCCGGTTCGCGCGACTCGGTCAGTTCCTCGGAGCCAGGCACGGCGCCTTTCACGGCTCCGATGTCCAGAGGCGAGGGCATGTATTCCACCACGGCGTCCAGCAGCAGCTGCACGCCTTTATTCTTGAACGCCGTGCCGCACAGCACCGGGGTGATGTGCGCGTTCAGCGTGGCTTCGCGGATATACTGCTTGAGCTCCTTGGTGGTGAACGGGCTGTCTTCCAGGTAACGCTCGGCAAAGTGATCGTCGTATTCCGAGAGGCTTTCGAGCATGTTCTCGCGCCACTCATTGCAAAGCTCGACCAGATTCTCCGGGATCGGACCGTCCTGAAATTTCGTCCCCTTATCCTCGTCGTCCTGACCCAACGGCCAGATGCGCGATCGCATTTCCACGAGGTCGACGATGCCTTCGAACTTGTCTTCGGCGCCGATGGGGATCTGCACGGGCACGGGATGGGCGTTGAGACGGTCGCGCATCATGTTGACGCACCGGAAGAAATCCGCGCCGACGCGGTCCATCTTGTTGACGAAAGCCAGACGCGGAACGTGGTACTTATCCGCCTGGCGCCATACGGTCTCGGACTGCGGCTCGACGCCGCCGACGGCGCAGAACAGCGCCACGGCGCCGTCCAGCACGCGGATTGACCGTTCCACTTCGACGGTGAAGTCGACGTGGCCGGGCGTGTCGATGATGTTGATGTGATGCTTCTTCCAGGTCACGTGCGTCGCGGCGGATGTGATGGTGATGCCGCGCTCGCGCTCCTGCACCATCCAGTCCATCTCGGCCGCGCCATCATGCACTTCGCCCATCTTGTGCGAACGCCCGCTGTAATACAGGATGCGTTCCGTGGTTGTGGTTTTGCCGGCGTCGATATGGGCCATGATGCCGATATTTCGCAGGCTTTCCAGGGGGTATTTGCGCTGAGGCATTGAATTGTCTCTCCAAATTTATAATGATTCTTTATCTTAATTCTAATCTTAATCGTAATCCCGAAAAGCGTCTAAGGGTCTGGGGGCTAGGGTCTGGGGTTTAGTGATAGATCAGCTGGCGTCGTGATTTCAAAATGATCATTGAATGCAAAGTCAGAAATCCGGCCCAATGGCCGGTTGTTGTTGCGTCAGACAATAACAAGGCGCGCCATGTTTTGGCGCGCCTTGTTGATATATTTACGGCGGCGTTCCGTTTTCTCTCGCGGCCTACCAGCGATAATGAGCGAACGCCTTGTTCGCCTCCGCCATTTTGTGCGTGTCTTCTTTTTTCTTCACGGCGGAGCCGGTGTTATTGAACGCGTCCAGCAGCTCATTGGCCAGCCGCTGCAACATGGTCTTTTCATTGCGGGAGCGCGCCGCGGTCAGCATCCAGCGCATGGCCAGTGAAGTCTGACGTTCCGGGCGCACTTCCACCGGAATCTGGTAGTTCGAGCCGCCCACGCGGCGGGACTTGACTTCCAGTAGCGGCTTCACGTTCCGCATCGCCTGATGGAAGACTTCCTGCGGCTCCACTTCCTGATTGCGTTCGGCGATCAGGTCCATGGCGCCGTAGAAGATCCGGTTGGCTGTGGATTTCTTGCCACCGACCATCAGTTTATTGATGAAACTGGCGATCACTAAATCGCCATACCGGCTGTCCGGCAAGATCTCACGATGTTCCGCTTGACGTCGTCTCGACATGCTCCGCTTATTCTCCTGCTTGGATTATACTCGTTTGTATGTTCAATCAAAAATAAACGCTGTTATTTCGGGCGTTTGGCTCCGTATTTGGAGCGGCTTTTCTTGCGGTTCGCCACGCCCTGGGTGTCCAGTACGCCACGGATGATGTGATAGCGCACGCCCGGGATGTCCTTCACACGGCCGCCGCGAATCAGCACGATCGAGTGCTCCTGCAGGTTGTGCCCCTCGCCGGGGATGTACGCCGTCACTTCTGTGCCGTTGGTCAGGCGCACACGCGCGACTTTGCGCAATGCGGAGTTCGGCTTCTTCGGCGTTGTGGTGTACACACGAGTGCAAACACCGCGTTTTTGCGGGCACTGATTGAGCGCGGGCACGTTGCATTTCTTTTTCTGCTGCACGCGCGCTTTCCGCACGAGTTGATTGATCGTTGGCATTCAGTCCACCTAAATCGCTTAAAATCAGCCGGTAGTTGTTGATTTTCCGGCGCAAATAGAAGGGCGATGCTAAGTCCGGCCCCGGAGCCTGTCAAGCCCTAAATACAGAAAAGATGAGGCTGGCTGGGAGCTTTCTCAAGCTTATTAAATGTCAATTAATGTCAATCGATATCGAAATCGGGATCGCAATCGAAATCGATCCTAAATATCACGGCTGCATTTCGATCCCGATCCCGATTTCGATAGGGATGGGCCGAGACTTTGGAAAACTCCTGTTTAATTTCTCCTTCGGCATAATCGGCGGTTGACAAATCCCGGCGCGAGGGGAATGTTAGAACACCGTGAGCCTGTGTGATGCGCGAGGCATCCCGGACTTGTTTCGTTTCAACCATCCGCTTTCGGGGAGGCGGCCTAACGTGATTGGAGATCGAAAGCTTGTGCTGCTGAGCGGGCGCGCCAGCGCTTCGCTCAGTCAGGAAATCGCGGAGTACCTCAGCACGCCCCTCGGCGCCGTGCACACCAGCCAGTTCAGCGACGGCGAGATTTTCATCAAAATCGAAGAGAACGTGCGCGGGGCGGACGTCTATATCATTCAATCCACGCATCACCCCAGCAGCGATCATATTATTGAACTTTGCCTGATGATCGACGCCTGCCGGCGGGCCTCGGCCGAACGGATCAACGCGGTGATCCCTTATTTTGGATACGCCCGGCAGGACCGGAAGACTCAGGGGCGCGTGCCGCTGTCGGCCAAGGTGATCGCCAATATGATCTCCGGCGCCGGGGCGGACCGGGTCATCACCTGCGATTTGCACACCGGCCAAATCCAGGGCTTTTTCGACATCCCGGTCGATCATCTGTACGCCGGCAAGAGCATCTGCAATTTCGTCAAGGAGTTCTATCCGCTGGAGAACGCCGTCGTGGTCTCGCCGGACGTGGGCAACGTCAAACGCTCCCGTTCGTATGCCATGCGGCTCAATCTGCCTCTGGCGATCATCGACAAACGCCGACAGCGCGCCAATCAGTCCGAAGTGATGCACGTCGTTGGCGACGTGGCGGGCAAGACCTGCTACATTTTCGATGATATGATCGACACGGGCGGCACGATCTGCAACGCGGTCTATGCGTTGGTGGAGAAAGGCGCGAAGGACATTTACGTGGGTTGTACCCACGCGGTTTTTTCCGGTTCGGCGCGCGAAAATCTGGGCAAGGCGCCGGTCAAGATGGTTTTTTGCTCGAATACCATCCCGCAGCAGCCATGCAATAAACTCAAGAATTTACAGGTCATCAGCGTGGCGCCGTTGCTGGGCGAAACCCTGCGCCGCGTGCATCTCAATCAATCCGTCAGCGAGCTGTTCGGCGGTATGGAACTATAAGCAAATTTATCGTGGCCTTTTGATTGACACCGGCAGCGTAACGAGCGAAAAATTCCGATCCTCGAATCCAATTTTGGTATGAACGGTCGCAGATAATCGGTCGTGCCATTATGCTCATGAACTTCCTGCTTCTATTCACGGGATTCGTCCTGCTCTATTTTGGAGCCGAAGGACTCGTTCGCGGCAGTTCATCGCTCGCCTCCCGGCTTGGCATGAGCGCTCTTGTCATTGGACTCACGATCGTTGCGTATGGAACCAGTATGCCTGAGATGGTTGTCAGCGTGAAAACCTCTCTCAACGGCCAAGGCAGCATCGCCATTGGCAATGTCGTCGGCTCCAACATCTTCAACATCGCTGTGATTCTCGGTATCACAGCCCTGATCCATCCTCTTAAAGTCAAACTCCAAATCATCAAATACGACACCCCGATTATGATCGGGACTACAATCATCTTCCTTTTTTTCTTCGCCGACTCCTTCATTTCGCGGCTCGAGGGCGCGATATTCTTCACTGGAATTGTTATCTATACAGCAGTCAACCTGATTATGGCAAAAAAAGATCCGTCACAAATCGGCGAGACCGACACTGGCAATGCTAAACTGAACTCGCTTGCCGCAGAAATCTCTTTTATTGCTGGCGGAATGCTGCTTCTTGTCCTTGGATCCAAATGGCTTGTCGATGGCGCCATCGGCGTCGCTCAACACTTTGGAATCAGCGAAGCCATCATCGGCCTCACCATTATCGCCGCAGGCACCAGCCTCCCCGAACTCGCCACTTCCGTCATCGCCGCAATACGCAAAGAGCCCGACATCGCCATCGCTAACATCATTGGCTCCAATATTTTCAACATTCTCAGTATCGTCGGAACTTCCGCACTTATCTCGCCAATCGATGGAACCGGCATTAGCGTCATCGACTCTCTGGTTATGCTAGCGGTTTCACTCATGCTCCTCCCGCTCCTACGCTCTGGATACAACCTTGGCCGCATCGAAGGATTCTGCTTGCTTGCAGGATATATTGCCTATCTGGCTTATCTCATCCTTTATATTTGATTTTCACCACACCCGGATTTTGGATCATAACGACACGGATTGATGCGGCAACGGGTAATCGTGGCACACATCACGAATCTTCTTGCTTCATTCAATCTAAAAACAGACATCAATTCATCTGAATTCAAGTAATTCTGTGAAAAACAATTTCTTGCAGAATTGGTCCGTAATTTGCATGTTTTTTGTCCGACAGATTGGCTGGAGGAATTCAAATGATTACAACTGGCAATTACATAAAAACGACGTTGCTGATGGTGGGCTTGATGGCGCTGTTTGGCCTGTTCGGCTATTTGCTGGGCGGACAGAGCGGGCTGATCGTCGCGCTGATCTTCGCGACCGTGACGAATTTTTTCAGCTATTGGTTCTCGGATTCCATCTTGCTGAAGATGTATCGCGCGCAGCCGGTGAACGAGCGGCAGGAACCGCGATTGCATGCCATCGTCCGGCGGCTATGCGGCAACGCCGGTCTGCCCATGCCGAAGCTTTACATCTTGCCGGAGGAGGCGCCGAACGCCTTCGCCACGGGGCGCAATCCACGGCACTCGGCCGTGGCCGTGACGCAGGGACTGTTGCGGATGATGAACGACCGCGAAATTGAGGGCGTGGTGGCGCATGAGTTGGCGCACATCAAGAATCGCGATATCCTGATCGGCACGATCGCCGCCACCTTTGCCGGAGCGATCATGATGCTGGCGAATATCGCGCAGTGGTCGATGTTCTTCGGCGGTTTTGGCGGAGACCGGCGCGACAACAATCCGCTGGCGCTGATTGGTTTGATCCTTTCGATCATCCTGATGCCATTTGCCGCAATACTGGTGCAGGCGGCGATCTCGCGCAGCCGCGAGTATGGCGCGGACGCCACGGGCGCGCGTTTCGCCGGAAGTCCGGATGGATTGGCCAGCGCCCTGCGGAAACTCGGCGCGTATTCCGGCCGCATCCCGTTGGAGGCCAACGCGGCCACGGCGCACATGTTCATCGTCAAGCCGCTTTCCCGTCGCCACGCGCGCCAGGCCATGCTGAGCATGAGCACCCATCCGCCGCTTGAAGATCGCATCCGCCGTTTGCGCGAGATGCGTTTCTAATCAAATAAGCTGACGAGGCCATGGCCACAAACGAGCAACGGCGGGATTGGATCCGGATTTCCCTCTGCGACGGAGTGCGTCCGGAAACCTGGCTGTATGCGCTGGAAACCGCCAAGGCCGCGGATGTGGATCCGCACGAATTCCTGACGTTGAGCCATTTGCAACGCGAACGGACCTTCCACACGCCCGAGGGCTTGGAGCGTGCGCTGCAGCAGCATCCCGGCGACACCAAACGCATCGATCAGCTGCTCGATGCGCTCGACCGGCATGATATATGGATGATTCCGGCGTGGGATGAGCATTACCCGGACGTTGTGCGGCAGTGCATGGGCGCGCAGGCGCCGCCGGTGCTTTACTGCTGGGGCGACCGGCGTATTCTGTCGCGCGCCGCGCTGGCGATGGTCGGCGCAAGCGAGGCTTCCGCCTCCGGCCTTACGGCCGCGCAGGCCTATGCCGAGGCGGTTGCGGCGCGGAAGATCGCCGTGGTCAGCGGACTGGCGCGCGGCATTGACACCGCCTCGCATCAAGGCGCCCTGGCGGCGGACGAAGGCGCCACGATCGCCGTGTTGCCGCATGGCATCCTGCGGCTGGCCTGGCCGGATGAACTGGCGGGCGATGCGGATCCGAGCCGTGTGCTGGCGGTCTCCTCCTGGCCGCCGGACCATGGATGGGAAAGCCGCTACGCCGTTGAGCGGAACAAGCTGATCGTGGCGCTCAGCGACGGCGTATTCGCCGTGGAAACCGGATTGACCGGCGGAACGACGTATTCCGTCCGCGAGGCCAGGCGCACGCACAAACCGCTGATGACCTTGGAATACGCTAAGGGTGAAACGCCGCCGTCCGCCGTTGGCAATCACAGCCTGCGCGCCTTGGGCGCGCGAATGCTGCCAGTGATACAGCATGCTGCGGAGGCGCCGCTGCAAGGCCTGCTGGAAGACGTGGACCGGCAATATAAATGCCGCAAATCCGGCGTGCCATGGGGCGACAGCGGCAGAGCAGATGACGCTCAAGGCGAACTTTTCTGATCCTCTCACGCATGATAAACGCCGGAATCTGTCCTCGAAGGCCGTAAATTTACCCTCAAAACGCAAAAAGCGCCGATTTTTGCGAATTTATACTTGAAGATTGGAAAATTCTCGCGTTTATTTCGCGGACTCGTTATGTGGCGATTCCCGCGAGTGTTTATTTTGATTAAACTACGAGTCTGCTTTTCGAGGTTAATGCTAAATGCTCTCCTTAATGCGAAATCCCAAGTTTGTCCGGCGCGTCATGATCTGGGTTTTGTTGCTGGTGATTCCATCCTTCGTCGCTTTTTACGGCATCAGTTCATTGGCCGGTGGACCAGGCGGCGGCGTCGCTCCGTACATCGCCAAGGTCAAACTCAACCGCGGCGATCTTTTCTCCGAGGAAATTCCATTGCGTAATTATGAGATTGCGCGCGGCGAGGTTGAGAATTGGCTTGGAAATTCCCTGGGTTCAAGGCGGATGAGCGAGAGCGAACTGAAAAAATACGCGCGCTATATCGGTCCGCAAACCCATGCGCGTCAGGCGATCAATGACTTTTACGTGCGTAAGCAATATGCAGAGCAAGGCATCACCGGCACGGTAGAGCAGCTTCGCGTCTACAATCAGGAGATGTTCAACGCCATTCAACAACAGCAGCGCGACATGTATGAACGCCAGCAGGCGATGATTGCAATGGGACAACCGATACCGCAAAACCAATTGTTGCGCTCGCCGGAATTCACGAAGGATGATTTTCGCAACGTCATATCCCGGCAATATCAACGGCAAGGCGGATGGCGGGGATATGAATACGACATGATTTACAACGTGCTGCCGCGCAAACTTTATGATCAGCTGGCCGAAAGCAATGTGCGGGCGTCGCGGACGGATTTCTGGCGGCAATACGTCAAGAGCACGCAAGGACTCAAATTGGAATATGTGAATTTTATTGGCGACGACTTCGCCGATCAGGTCCAGGTTACCACGGATTCGCTCAAGCAATATTATGAAGAGCACCAGGAAGACTATCGCGTCGGCGAGCAAGCGCGCTATGAATACGTCTGCGTGACGCAGGACGCTCTGAAAAGCAGCATCGAAATTTCGGATGACGAAATTCAGAAAGTCTATGACCAGGGCAAGCAGCCTGGAGGGAAATATTGGCAAAACGGCGAGGTGTCCGCCAGCCACATCATGCTGACATTGCCCGAGGATGATACGGATACGGCCTCCATGGAGCAGGTGAAGGCGAGGATCGATGAGATTTACGAGAAAGTGACCTCCAGCACGTTCGCTCAACTGGCCAATGAATATAGCGAAGATCCGATGAACAGTCTCGATGAAAAGAAGATGGACGGCGTCATCTTCCGTCCGATTTCCGCCAAGAGCCAGCCTTTCGGCGATGCGTTCAACAAGGCTGCGATGGCGCTGAAAACCGGCGAATGGTCCAAGCCGGTCCAATCGAAAAAAGGATGGCACATCATTCTGTCGCGGAGAACAACTCCGGATGGCCCCAAACCGCTGGATAACGGCATGAGGGAAGACATCCGCTTCACGCTGAAAGAGGAGCGCGTCGGAACCATATTCAAAGATAAACAGTATGAGCTGGCGCATAATTGGGATTTGGTCAGCAACCTGGAGGCCTTGGCCAAGGAGATGAATCTGAAGGTGATCACGACGGATTGGGGCATGCTCGCGCCGCGCCATCTTTCTGATGCGGCAGAGCCGATGGACTTCAATCCGATGACTTCGATTAATCTCACGAATGAGCACCGCAAAGAACTGGCCGAGCTCAACGCCGGCGTCACGACAAGCAAACCGCTGATCGGCGATAAGTTCGCTGCGATCGTGCGCTTGAAAGAGTTGCGCGAGCCCTTCATTCCGCCCTTTGCTGACATCCAGGAAGATGTCGAGCAGGAATACCGGACTCAGCTCGCGGCCGAACTTGCCAGCAAGGCTGCGGAGGAGTTTTTAGCCGCGGTGACGCAAGACTCCGACCAGTTCAGCAGCAAGGCGGCGGAAATGGAATATGAGGTCGAGCAAATCACCGATGAACTGCCGCGCGATGAACTCGCCTCCGCGATCTACGGCATTGAGGGATTCGCCGATGACTCTTATGACGCGACGACCGGCACGGTCGGCCTGAATCCGATTACGCGAATGGACGATCCCGCCGGCGCTTGCGTGTGGCGAGTCAGCGGCGTCGGCTCTGTGGATCGGGATCTGTTCGAGAACCAGTTTTCATTAATGGCGCTGAATTACGCGTTCAACCTTTCGCCTGTTTTGAACCGCGAGCATCTTGCGGACGAGCGCGCGAAAATGAAGATCGAACTCAACGAGGAATACCTGGGGCTGCGGGAAGAGTAAACCGGCTGCAAGACCGGTTTCATCGAAATAATTCCATATTCATCCGCGCCGGACAAACGCTCCGGCGCGGATTTTGTTTTGCGGCGTTTGGGTTAAATGCTTGCGCACGCGCCGCGAACGGCGGCGTCGGCGGCGATGATGTCCTGCAGCGTGGGATTGGCGATGGGCTGGTGGGCGTCCATGGCGCGTTCGATGCCGGCGGCGATGTCGAGGAAGCCGATTTTCCCCTCCAGGAATTTCTGCACGGCGATTTCTCCGGCGGCGTTGAGCACGGCCGGGAGCGTGCCGCCTGTGCGCACGGCGCGATAGGCCAGCGCCAGGCAGCGGAAGGTTTCCGTGTCCGGCGCGGCGAATTCCAGCTGGGAGAGCTGCGTCCAATCCAGACTGGGCACATGCGTCGCGCAGCGTTCAGGCCAGGTGAGGCAGTACTGGATTGGCAGCCGCATGTCCGCCGGGCCGATTTGCGCCAGGATCGAGCCGTCGATGAATTCGACCATCGAGTGGCACAGGCTCTGCGGATGCACCAGCACGTCGATGCGGTCCGGATCGATGCCATAAAGATGATGCGCTTCGATCACCTCAAGCCCCTTGTTCAACAGCGTGGCGGAGTCGATGGTGACTTTCGGCCCCATGTCCCAGGTCGGATGCTTCAGCGCTTGTTCGACGCTGACCTCGGCCAGCTGCTCGCGGGTCCAGCCGCGAAACGGTCCGCCGGACGCCGTGAGGATCAAGCGTTTCACGCGATCCGGTTTTGCGTCGCCGAGACATTGGAACAGGGCGTTGTGTTCGCTGTCGACGGGCAGGATCGGCACGCCGCGCGTCCGGGCGGCGGGCATCACGATTTCGCCCGCGGCCACGAGCACTTCCTTGTTGGCCAGCGCGATGGTCATGCCGCGCTCAATGGCCGCCAGGGTCGGCTCGACGCCCGCGAATCCGACGGTGGCCACGACAACAAGGTCGGCGTCGATGCGTTCGATCAAGCGCGTGAGGGCGCCTGCGCCGAACTCCGGCTCCGCGCCCAGCGCGCGGAATTTAGCGGCGTAGGCCTCTTCATGCGAAGCATCGGATAGCGCCACGGCCTTGGGGCGATGCTGCGCGCATTGCCGGAGCAGCGCCTCGGCGTTGCCGCAGGCCGCCAGGGCGGCGGTTTCGAAGCGTTCGGGCATCTGCGCGATCACGTCGAGCGTTTGCACGCCGATCGAACCGGTGGAACCAAGCACGGCGATGCGTTTTCGGGCCGCGGGAGTCACCAGACCAGGTCCTTCCAGGTGAGGATCAGGTAAATGAAGAGAATCGGAGCGCAGACCAGCAGGCTATCAATGACGTCGAGCATGCCGCCCATGCCGGGAATGATGATCCCGCTGTCCTTGATTCCGGCGTCGCGTTTGAGCGCGGATTCCACCAGGTCGCCGGCTTGGCCCACGACGCTGAACAGCAGTCCGAGCAGCAACGCGTGCGACAGGGGAAAGACGACGTTCATGCCGGGTGCGAACAATGAAAGCAGCGCCGCCGCGAGCAACGAGAGCGACACGCCGCCCAGCGCGCCTTCAATGGTCTTGCCCGGGCTGAGCCGTGGCGAGAGCTTATGCTTGCCGCAAATGCGGCCGATGGCGTAGGCGCCGGTGTCGGAGGACCAGCTGACGATCAGCATGAACACCACGCTGCGCAGTGCGATTTCAGCTTGCGCCAGAATTACGAGCACGAAGGCCATGGGCAGGCTGACATAGACATAACCGAAGACGGCCGCGCCGATTTCAGCCGTGAAGTTCTCGTGTCCCGCGCGGTTCATTTGCAGCAAGGCCGTCAGGATCACGGCGATGGAGAGCAGCACGGGGAAGAGCTCGAAGAGATTCTCGCCGGCCACAAGCAACACGGCCATGCTGAAGATCAGCCCGAAGACCCGCGGCGGATGCAGCCCGCGTGAACGGCACATGGTGAAGTATTCCCAGGAGCCGGTGAGCGTGGCGAAGACGATGAAGACGGGAAAAAGGACGCGTCCGAATTCGGGAATCAGCATTCCGAGGATGAACAGCGCGAAAAATACAGCGGTGGTGAGCAGTCTGAGCGCCAGCATTCGCGGTTACACGCCCCCAAATCTACGATCGCGCCGCTGGTAGTCAAGCAGCGCGGCCAGCAGGTGGATTTTGCGGAATTCGGGCCAGAGCACCGGCGTGATGTGGAATTCGCTGTAAGCCGACTGCCAGATCATGAAGTTGCTCACGCGAAATTCGTCGCTGGTGCGGATGATCAGGTCCGGATCGCCCAGTTCGGGCCGGTACATGTTGCGGCTCAGGGTGTCTTCGTCGATTTCGTCCGGCTTGAGCGCGCCCACGGCGATCTCGCGGGCGATTTTGCGCACGGCCTCGACGATCTCATAGCGGCCGCCGTAGCTTAGCGCAAGGTTGAGGATCATGCCCGTATTGCCCGCCGTGGCCTGCATGGTGTGCGCCAGGGCCTTCTGGCAGCCGGCTGGCAGATCCTGAATGGCGCCGCAGGCCGTCAGCCGCACGTTGTTGCTGTTGAGTTCGTCGACCTCATTATACAGGAAGCGCTCCAGCAACGCCATCAACGCGTCGATCTCGCGCTGCGGCCGGCTCCAGTTTTCCTTGGAGAAGGCGTAGAGCGAAAGCGCCTGCAAGCCGAGCTCGCCGCAGGCGCGAGTGATTTCGCGCACGGAGTCGATGCCCGCTTCGTGGCCGCGGATGCGCTCCATGAAGCCCTGACGGCGCGCCCAGCGTCCATTGCCGTCCATGATGATGCCGACGTGCCGGGGCATGCGCGACGGATCCAACTGGGCCTCAATTTCCTCGGCCGACATGCCATTCCATGCCGGCGTCGATGTGGCGGGTTTAATGCTCATTGCGATACCTAAATTGTCCCAACTTCCAGCAATCGTTTTCTATCGTCCTCGTTCTCGTTCTCGTTCTCGAAAAACAGGATGGTATGAGTAAATAATTCGAGAACGAGAACGAGGACGAGAACGACTTCGAACGGCGGACTAAGGTCCGCCCCGGCGTAATCAGACCTTCAGCAGCTCCGCTTCCTTGTCGGCTAGTTTCGCGTCCACTTTCTTGATGTGGTTGTCGGTCATTTCCTGGATCTTATCCAGGGCCACGGACATTTCGTCGTCCGAAATGTTTTTGTCTTTGTTCAGTTTCTTGACGTGGTCATTGGAATGCCGCCGCACGTTGCGCACGGCCACGCGCTGCTCTTCGGCCATGTGGTGCGCCTGTTTCACGAGTTCCTTGCGGGTTTCCTCGGTGAGCGGCGGGATGTTCAGCCGGATGACCTTGCCGTCATTGTTCGGCGTCAAGCCGATGTTCGCCGCCAGGATCGCGCGTTCGATGGCGCCCAGCACGTTTTTGTCCCACGGCTGAACGAGGATCGTATGGGCGTCCGGCGTGGTGATGGTGGCGATGGCTTTGACCGGCTGCTCCGTTCCGTACGCCTCCACATGCACGGTGTCGAGCACGGTGGTCGTGGCGCGGCCCGTGCGCAGACTGTTGAAGTCGCGGTCGAGCGTGGTCATTGCGCCGTCCATTTTCTCTTTGGTTTCCTTGTACAGTGCTTCCAGCATGGTTTTATCCTCCGACGTAGGTGCCGATCGCTTCACCGGCGATAGCGCGTTCGATGCCGCCGGCTTGCGTCAGGTTGAAGACAATTATGGGGATTTTGTTGCTTTGGCACAACTCAAAAGCGGTCATGTCCATCACGCCAAGGCGTTTATTCAGACATTGGGCGTAGCTGAGCCGCTCGAAGCGTTTGGCCTTGGGATTCTTGCTCGGATCTTCGGAATAGACGCCGTCCACGTTGGTGGCCTTGAGCAGCAGGTCCGCGCCGATTTCCGCGGCGCGCAGGGCGGCGGCGGTATCCGTGGTGAAGTGCGGATTGCCCGTGCCGCCGGCGAAAATCAACGTGGCGCCTTGAGCGAAGAGTTCCTCAGCGCGCCGTACAGAGAAACGGTCCATGATCTTGGGCATTTCGATGGCGCTGAGCGCTTCGGCCTTGAGTCCGGCGTGGCGCAGGAAATCGCGAAAGGCGAGGGCGTTCATCGCGGTGGCCAGCATGCCGATATCGTCGCCGGTGGTTCGGGCGATGGGAGCGAGCTCATTGCGCGCGCCGCGAAAGAAATTGCCGCCGCCGATGACAATGCCGAGCTGCGCGTCGAGCGCGGCGGCGCGGGCGATCTCCTTGGCCACGCGTCGCAGCACCGCGCCGTCCAGCCCTGAAGCGCGACGCCCGCCAAACACCTCGCCGCTGAGTTTTAAAACGATGCGGCGGTAAGCAGGTTGTTTGGCGGGCTGATTGGTCATCCGTTAGACTCGCTTCCTATCAGGCGGGCCTAAGCCCGCAATGTTGTTTGAGATCCGGATGATCGCGGCGAGCTGCGGCTCGCTTCACGAGTTTGGCGGTTTATTCGCCCACGCTCCAACGCGCGAAGCGTTTGATCGTGATGTTCTCGCCGAATTTGGCCACGCATTCCGTGACCAGCTGCTGGATCGTTTTGTCCGGATCTTTGACGAATGCTTGTTCCAGCAGACAGACTTCTTGATAGAATTTTTTAACGCGCCCCTCAATGATTTTTTCAACGATTTTTTCCGGCTTGCCTTCGCTGAGCGCCTGAGTGCGGAAGATTTCCTTTTCGCTTACCAATTTGGCGGGGTCCACGTCTTCGCTGCTGACGTACTGCGGGGCGGCGGCGGCGATGTGCATCGCCACGTCGTGGCAGAGCTGTTTGAAATCTTCATGCTTGGCCACGAAGTCGCTCTCGCTGGAAATCTGCACCATCACGCCGATCTTGCCTGGAGGGTGGATGTAGGCGTGGATCAGGCCCTCGTCGGACGAACGGGACGATTTTTTATCCGCGATCTGCTGGCCGCGTTCGCGCAGCCATTTGATCGACGCTTCCATGTCGCCGTTGGCTTGTTCCAGGGCTTTTTTGCAATCGCCGATGCCCGCGCCGGTCTTGGCGCGCAGCTCCTTCACTTGTTCGATGCCAATTGCCATGATTATTCTTCGCTCCTTGAGTATTTGAATCTCGATAGTTCGATTCGGATTGAATGAACGCTTCGCCCATCCGCGGGCTATACGTAACTTCGCGCCGCTGCCCGGAAGTCAGGCGCGGCGCGAAAAGCCGGGAATTGCTGACACCGGCGGACTCCCTCTGCTGAAAAGAACCGGCAAGAATGGAATTATTCGCTCTCGCCCGCTTCGTCGTTCTGCTCCAGAGGCTCGGCCGCGGGGATTTCGCTGGCGGCGTCTTCCTCTTCCGGCATCGGCTTGGAGTATTGGTCGGGATTGTAATCCGCGTATTTCTCGTCGATTTCCGCGGCGGACAGCGCATGCGTCTCCGGCGTCGCGCTCATGGCGGCCGGAAGCGCGCCTTCCGCGCGTTGAGCCATGCCTTCAATCGTGGCGTCGGCGATCAGATGGGCGATCAGTTTGATCGCGCGGATCGCGTCGTCGTTGCCCGGAATAATCACGTCGATCGGATCGGGATCGCAGTTCGTGTCCACCACGGCCACGATCGGGATGCCCAGGCGTTTGCATTCGCGCACGGTGATCGCTTCTTTGTGCGGATCGATGATGAAGACCAGATCGGGCAGGCGCTCCATGTGCTTCACGCCGGCCAGGTATTTGTCCAGGTGGTTGCGCTCGCGCAGCAGCATCGCCTGTTCTTTTTTCTTGAACTGCTCGATTTCGCCGTCGGCGATCATTTTTTCCAGTACGATCAGCCGCTTGATGCTGTTGCGCACGGTCTGGAAGTTGGTCAGCATGCCGCCCAGCCAGCGATTGATCACGTAGTACATGTTGCAGCTGACCGCCGCTTCCTGGATCGATTCCTTGGCTTGCTTTTTCGTGCCCACAAAGAGGACGGTCTTGCCTTCCGCCGCGCAATCGCGCACAAAGGCGTAAGCCTCGCGGAGCATCTTCAGCGTTTTCTTCAGGTCGATGATGTAAATGCCGTTGCGCTCGGTGTAGATGTATTTCTTCATCTTGGGGTTCCAGCGGCGGCTTTGATGGCCGAAGTGGACGCCCGCTTCGAGCAATTGCTTCATGGACACGCCGCCTTGCGCGACTTCCGACTGGCGCGGGGCGGGTCTTCCGTGGGGAATTGGGTTGACTTCTGTTGCGATGTTTTCTGGCATTTTGGTTCATCCTCCGTCTCTTTCTTCGATCACCGGACCCTGTCGTGTTTTGACGGGGCACCTCGGCGTCATCCAGAGACGTGTGTGATTATATTCAGTTTTTACATAAAAACCGGCCTAAAGCCGAAAAAAGGATGCATACCTAATCATGCGCTTCGGCGGCTTGCAAGCAAAAAAAGAGTGGAAAATGCATGTTTTGCGGATATTTCGACCGGGTTTGCAGGGGTGTTAATTTATACAACTGTTTGTTGACACAACTAACCTGATTGCCGCAAAATAAGTCTATTAAAAACATGGCGCCTCTTGTGCGATGGTTTGTGTTTTGCAGAAGTCTCCTCCGCAACGAGTCGTTGAAGGGTTTTACAATTATTATTTGATAAGGAACGATGCTGCAATGCAAAGACTGAAACACGCAATTCTAGCGCTGGGAATCGCCATCTTGCCGCTCTCTGGAGCGCAATCCGTTTATGCACAACTGCCATCTGGCGCGGATTTTGAATCTCCAGAGTATGCTCTGGGGGCTTTGAATCATGCGGATTGGACGTTGCATGGCGACGGCAGCGCCTTGGTTCAAAGCTCGGAGGTGTATGAAGGCAGCGCGGCGTTGGAACTCACCAGCGGCACCACGGTGAGTTACGATGTGGATTCCACCGAGGACGTGGTTTGGGTCAATGGCTGGCAGAAAGCCAGTTCCACTGGCGAATTGCCTGATCTGACTCAGTTCACCAGCGGCTCTGCGCTGATGGTTTTCCGCGATGACGCGATCATGTGCCTGGATGGCGACGGCGCGGGCAGCGGCACGTGGACTTCGGTGATGAGCTCGCCGTCCAACGATTGGATTCAGGTTTCACTGCGGTTGGATTACACGGCTCTCACCTATGAATGCTATCTTAACGGGGCGTTGGTTGGCAGCGACCTCGGTTTTCTGTATAATTCGACGTCCATGTTGAACGGTTTCACCGCGCATGCCGGAAACGCCAGTTCCTTTCTGGACGATATTGAATTCAGCACGGTCGTGGCCACGCTGACAAAATCCGACATCATCAATCATTTGATGGGCGTTGTGTTTTTATCCGGGGCGGAATACCGTTCCGCGGACATCAACCAAGACGACGCGCGCGACGTGGCGGATGTGCTGCTCGCGCCATAGCGCCGCATAACCAGCCATGATCGATATTTTAGAACACTCACTCCGGCGAGCAGCGACGCTCGCCGGGGTTTTGATTTGATCGCAGTTTGATCTCTGGTTTTCGCGGGCGCGAGATCTTTCCCTTGACGAAAAGCACCGAGTTGTTGGATCATGCTTGCTTGGACCTTGTAGACGCCTGAGTGCAGCGCAGTCAACAAGGTCCATCAACAGAATCCATATAGGACTTGGAGGACTTTCGCATGGCACATCAACTCCCTGCTTTACCATACGCATATGACGCGCTGGAGCCGCATATCGACGCGCGCACCGTGGAAATCCATCACGATAAGCATCACAATGCTTACGTGACGAACTTGAATGCTGCGCTGGAAGGCCATCCTGAGTTGCAGGATAAACCCCTTACCGAACTGCTGTCGGATTTGTCAGCCGTGCCGGAGTCGATCCGCATGGCGGTGCGCAACAATGGCGGCGGCGTATGGAATCACAATCTGTATTGGCAATGCATGTCTGGCGACGGCGGCGGCGAGCCGACCGGCGAGCTGGCCGGGGCGATTAAGCGCGACCTGGGCGGTTTCGCGGCGTTCAAGGAGCAATTCACCAAGGCGGGGGCTACGCGCTTCGGCTCGGGCTGGGCCTGGCTGTGCGTCGGCGGCGCCGGTAAACTGTGCGTCTGCTCCACGCCGAACCAGGATATTCCGATCATGAAGGGCGTGGCGGATTGCCCCGGAACTCCGATCCTGACGATGGACGTCTGGGAGCACTCCTACTACCTCAAATATCAGAACCGCCGGCCGGATTACATCGCGGCGTTTTTCAATGTGATTAACTGGAGCCAGGTGGCGGATCATTACGCAGCTGCGAAGTAAGCGCTGTTGATTTTCTGCTTTCATGCAACTCAAGCGGCCGGATGGCGTCGAAAGAAAAGACGCCGCCGGTCGCTTTTCTTTTTGACCCTTCGGCCGGATGCGGCGTATGAGATGGTAATCCGGAAAGATCGGAGCTTCCCCATGAATCATGAAGAGCATCACGGCAGTCCGGCCGATTCAGCCCGGCCGCAGTTAAGCGCGGAGGACGGAGAGCGTGTGCAACTGGGCATCCGTTGCGCGCAGCAGATCAAAACCTATGGCAACTGGCTGAATTGGCTCGCGGGATTGATTGTGCTGTATGTCTTGTTCCTCAAAACGGCAGGATTTTATTTCCCGGTGGGGCGCACATACATTCCCAATTACCTGCATCAAGTTTTGATGCAGAGCAATCCTGGCGTGAGCGATGACTCGCTGGCGTTGATCTTGATTCTGGGATTGGCGGCGGTTTTTTTCATGCTGGGCCAGCTCGCCGTGCGCACGCTGAAACTCGCCTGGCTTTGCCTTGCGCTGGGTTTTCTGATTTACGGCGCCGATCTTGCGGCGCTGTACTGGCTTCATTTCATGAAGAACAATCACTATTTAGATCTGGTGATCGGCATCGAAGCGGCGTTTCATTTGTTTGTGCTGGCGATGTTCGCGCTGGGAGTTATCGCGGGTTTGCGTTACAACGCCGTGGCGCGCAAAGAGATGTTTGCTCAGTATTGAATTGGTTTTGGATTTCGAATATCACTGCTAGAATTTAATCCTATGCTGGAATCGCTAAAATTTTCCCGGCGGCAATTGGGCGAACTCGACTGGCTGATGCTGCTTTGCGTGCTGGGGCTGACGTGGATTGGCTTGTTCACGATTGACGGTTCGCTGTTTCCGGTTGAGGCGGACCGGGCGGAGGCGGCCGGCGCGGAGATCCCGCTCGTGGCGTCGCTGGCGGCGAAGCAGTTCGTATTTTGGATTCTCAGCCTGGGCGCGTTGATCGCCGCTGTTGTGATTGATTATCGCGTGCTGAAGAAAATCGCCTGGCTGCTGTACATCGTCGGCATCGCGGCGCTCGTTTTTCTGCTGATCCGGCAGGAGACGATCAAAGGCGCTTCATCGTGGTTTAAACTCGGGCCGCTGCGCTTGCAGCCGTCTGAGTTCGTAAAGATTTCGACGGTGGCCGCGCTGGCGCTGTGGCTGTCCAAGCGTCCGGGGGAGACCAAGGGCTGGGCGCAATTGATCGTTCCCATGTTGATCGCCGGCGTGCCATTCGTCTTGATCTACGAGCAACCGGACATCGGCACGGCGGCGATATTCCTTCCCGTGACGTTTGCAATGGTCTGGGCCGCCGGTCTGCGCAAGCGCTATGTGCTGGCGGCTGCGGTGGCTTTCATGCTGGCCGCGATTGTGATCTATCCTCGCCTCAAGGAATACCAGAAGCAGCGCATCGAGGTGTTCCTGAATCCCGAGGCGGATCCGCAGCATGCGGGCTACAATATCATTCAGGCGCAGATCACGATTGGATCGGGGCAGCTCTTCGGCAAGGGCTGGCGCGAGGGGACGCAATCGCGCTGGGAGTATCTGCCGGAGAACCATACGGACTTTATTTTTTGCAGCCTCGTGGAGCAGTTCGGCTTTGTGGGCGCTGCGGTTGTCTTGGGATTGTACTTGGCGATCCTGCTGCGCGCATTGGCCATCGCGCAGACATCAGCGGAGTGGTTCGGCTCGTATCTGACGATCGGTTTGGTTGCGATCATCCTCACGCATATCCTGCTGAACGTGGGGATGGTGCTGCGTATTTTTCCCGTGACGGGGCTGCCGTTGCCATTCTTGAGCTACGGCGGTTCGTTTTTATTGGCGAATTATATCGTATTTGGCTTGATTCTGAATGTCGGCATCCGAAAAGAGTACTATGATTATACATAAGTCGCATCAGCTGATGATGGATTCCGGGCGGATGCAATGATATGCTTTTTTTATGCTTGGTTCGTTTTAGTATTTTAGATCCATTCAGGATTGACTTTTGCTTGTCCGGATCACACAATGAATGATCTATCGCTTTAGGGATGAATCGCACGACTTAATCAAATAAAGGAACGGAGAGTCACATGATGAACATCACTCGCAAACTCACCTGCGGCCTGCTTCTGATGATTTTTGCCGCCGTTTTCATGACGGCATGCAACGACAAAGGCCAAACCCAACGTCAGCAAAAAGAGCAGATCATCACGGAGATGGACGCCAAACTCGATGCCATTATCAAGTCTTACAGTGCGATCGAGGCCGAACTGAGCGCTACGAATGCGCAGATCAACAGCCTGCAAAGCAAGGTCAACAACATGAAGGTCTTGATGACGGAGTATCAGGATCTGAAGCAGCAATTGACCGGCGAGACCGTGGATCTGGGCGCTGCGGCTCCGGCGGAAGCGGCTCCCAGCGCGCGCGGCTCCGTGCCGGTTAAAGCCGTGCTCGGGATTGTGCTCGCCATTTTCATCATTGTCGTGCTGCTGCTGTTCTACGTGCAGGCCAAGACGGAGCGGATGCGCGAGTGGGATGAGGAAGACGACGACGACAGCGAAATTTACAATGCGGACGACGAAGAGGAGAAGACCGAGGAGAAGACGAAGGAATCGAAGCCGAAGGATGAAAAGAAGGACGAATAACCGGCGCGTCTGTATCATTCTGGAATCAAAACCGCCGCTGGATCGTTGCGTTTCCAGCGGCGGTTTCAATGTTGGGATGGGATTGGGATCAATGCATCTCTTAAAATTACATCCGCATCCTTTAAATGCGGCACAGCCGCCCTCGGCTGTGTTCTTTTTCCATTCGGACATAACTTAAGAGACGCGATAAGATTAGGATTAGGATTAAGATTTATTGATATGGGCTCCAGTATTTTCATTAAAAGCGTGAATTGGATCGGCGATGCGATCATGACGACGCCGGCGATCCGGCGGTTGCGGCGGGAGTATCCGGCGGCGCGAATCGTCGTCGCCGCGCGGCCGTGGGTTGCGCCGGTGCTCGATGACAATCCGGACATCAATGAAGTCTGGATCGAGCAGCCGGAAAATGGACGGGGCGCGCGCAAGACGCTGCTAAGCCGGCTGCGCGAAGAGCCGTTCGAACTGGGCATCGCCTTCCCGAATTCCTTCGGTTCGGCGTGGCTGCTCAAGCAGGGCGGCGTACGGCAGCGCATCGGCTATGCGCGCGACCTGCGCGCATGGCTGCTCACGGACGCGGTGAAATGCACAAAGGCGATCCGTCGCGTGCACGAGGTGCATTATTATCGCAACCTGCTGCGCGTGCTGATGGAGATCGACGACGAGGGCGACAAACCTCAACTTGTGCTGCCCGTGAATCTTGATGCGGCGCGCAAGGTGGACCAGGCGTTGCGCGATGAGGGCATGGAAGGGGATGAGCCGCTGATCGGCGTGAATCCCGGCGCGTTTTTTGGTTCGGCGAAGCGCTGGCTGCCGGAGCGGTTCGCCGCAGCGGCGGATGCGCTGGCCGGAAGGCTGGACGGGCGGATCGTGATCACCGGCGCGCCGAACGAGCGGGAGACAGGCGAGGCGATCCGGGCGCTGTGCACAAGGCCAGCGATTAATTTAGCCGGGCGGTTGAACCTGAAAGGCGCCGTGGCGTTGATCGGACGCCTGCGCGTGATGTTGACCAATGATTCGGGCGCGATGCACATCGGCGCGGCGCTAGGCGTGCCGATGGTCGCCATTTTCGGCTCCACGGATTGGCGCACGACGTATCCCTACAGCGATGCGGCGCGGATTGTGCGCAGGGACACGCCCTGCGCGCCGTGCATGCTGCGCGAATGCCCCATCGACCATCGCTGCATGAAGGACGTATCCGTGGACGATGTGTTGACTGCGGCCGAGGAATTATTAGCAGCTGTTTCTATGGGGCGATGAGGCTTTCCCCTTCCGATCTTTTCTCCACTAAATTCTCCGGCGTGTAGGGCTTGACTGTGAATTTCAATTTCGACAGGTCGATCTGGGCGCAGTCCAGGTTGATCGTCAGGTCCGTCCGCAGCGTCCTGCTGTTTTGCGAAATGCTGAAACTGACTTTGGCATCCTCAATATGCGCAAAGCACACATTGACATCCAGGCGCGCCTCGTCTGTGAGAGTTTCGATCGCCTTGCCGATGGCCTTTACGGATCCACAATATTGCTGAGTGGAGAATTCATTGACAAAGATCCCTTTCTTAAAGGCCGCTTCTTTGGAGTTCAGGAATTCAACCGTGGCCCTGATGCCTTCTTCTGTCGCACCCGGTCCGGGCGCGATGCTTGGCTCCATCGATCCGCTCGCCGGCCAGACATGTATCGTCCCGCATACGGCAAGCGCAGTAAACAATGCCAGGCTGCGTTTCATGATTCATCCTCCGATTATGGATTTTGCTGGAGTGTGATAATGATCCAGCCGTTGCTCGAACGAAGTTTAAGCAGCAAAGGCTTGCCTGCTTCCGCGGCGGCTACGGCTTGCTGAAAGTCATCCACGCTTTCAACCGGCTGGCGATTGACTTCCTGCAGCAGCATGTTCAGCCGCACGCCAGCGCGCCAGGCCGCGCCGTCCCGGTCGATTTCCACCACGCGCAAGCCGTTCATCCCGCCATAGCCGAGTTTGCTGGCGGCGCGGATGGTCAGCGGACGCGCCGTGATGCCGAAACCCAAATCCGCATCGTCCACCTCGCCGCTGTCGTAGATTTTAATTTCCGGCGGAAGCTCGCTGTCTTTTTTGCCATCGTCGGTTTTTTCCGGCCGCTGGCCCAGTTTGAATCTGGCGGTCGAGCGTTCGCCGTCGCGCCAGAACTCGAAGACCGTCTCCACGCCGGCGCCCGCCAGCGCGGCGGCTGAGCGGACTTCCTCCTTATCCGTCGCGGGTTGTCCGTTGAACTCGGTGATGATGTCGTAGGGCTGCAAATGCCCGTCGGCCGGAGAGCCGGGCGCGACGAAGTTGACGATCACGCCCTGTTCCGTCTTGACTCCGAGCCAATCGGCGACGCCTTTGCGCAAGTCGCTGATGGAAATGCCCATGTAGCCGCGCATCACCTTGCCGCTTTCGCGCAGCTGCTCCGCGATGCGCATCGCGTCGTTGATCGGGATGGCGAAATTCAAACCCTGGCTGCCGCCGGACGAGCTGAGGATGAAAGTATTGACGCCGATCGCCTCGCCGCGCGAGTTGATCAGCGGGCCGCCGCTGTTGCCCTGATTGATCGACGTGTCGGTCTGCAGGAACTTGCCGTATTCCGTCACCTGCATGCCCTTGCGGTTCACGGCGCTGATGATGCCCAGCGTCACGGTTTGATCCAAGCCCTGTGGGCTGCCGATGGCGATGGCGAAGTGGCCGGGCTTGACGGCGGACGAATCGCCGATGGGCAGCACGGCGAAGGGAGTGCGCGATTCGATTTTCAGCACGGCGACCTCAGTGGCCGGATCGGAGCCGAGGAGTTCCGCTTCGTATTCCGCGCCGTTCTTGAAGACGATGTCGATTTCATCCATGCCCGCGATCACGTGGCTGTTGGTGACGATGACGCCGTTGGGATCGACCACGAAGCCGCTGCCGATGGCGGATTTCGGCTGATCGGAGCCGGGGCCGGGCATCGGCCGCAGCCGGCTGCGCTCGCTGTCGCCGCTCTTGCCGCGCGCCTTGATCTGCACCACAGCCGTTTGAGCCTGCTCCACGATCTGGGCGACTTCAGTCTCAAGTTGTTGCATCAGGCTGGCCGCGGCTGGCGCCTCCTGCGCTTCCATCTGTTGCGAAGGATAAGCGATGATGAGTGTGATGAAGATGGTGATGGCGAGGATTGACTTGTCAGCCATTGTGATTCTCCCGAACTCTGGCGAATTATTTCCGGTCTATATGCGAATCTAAAGCATAGCGGAACAATGCAGAAAAAGGCAAGGGCAAGAACGCGTTATTCGGATCCGGTTAATGTTCAGACGCGATCCACGCAAGAATCTTATGGATTATATACAATGTATGCGTTAGCGTGGTAATTAACGTTTTTTGCGTGGGGCTATGCAGGAAATGTGAACCTTGCCTCTCATCATTGCTTTATGCGCATCCATTGTCGAGATTAAGTCGTTATTTTTCAGATAAATAGGACAGGATTGAGTTCCACGGAGACGGCGCCGTTTTTGCATCGGTTTATGGCATCTCTATCAAATGATGCGGATTGGAGCGGATCATGGACGAGTCGATGGATGCCCGGAAGCTGGATGCGCTGTTGCGGCGGATCGATGGGCTGGATGACGAACTGCGGCGGATGAAATTTCGCCTGGAGCGTATTGAACAACAGCGGGAACCGGCGCCGCGCGAGGAGGACGGCGTTGTCGCGCCATCGAAGCCCGGAGAAGCAGCGGTAGACCTTGCCGTACAAAGTCCCGATGATTCTGATGAGAAATCCGGAACGCCAACCGCATCTCAGACTCCGCTGCCTCCGCCTTTGCCTGCCATATCGATTCCCCTCGTATTGGATTCAAGCGAGCGGTCCATGACGTTGGAGGAGGTGTTGCTCGAGCGCCAAGCGAAACGCGGGCCGATCGAGGCGGGCGAACCGGAAGTCGCGCCGCTGACACCGGAGAGTCAAGCGAGCAAGCCAATGACAGAGTATGAGCCGGCGATTGGCCTGGAGCATCCGCTGCATCAGTTTAGCGTGAAAGAGAAGCCGTTTGGCTCGCGGTTTTATGAATGGTGCGTCAAGCAATGTCCGCCGCTCAAGCCCCTGCTCGACTGGTTCGTGCCGGCTGAAGGCGAGCATTTCAGCATCGATGAGATCCTGGTGCGTGTGTTCGCCGTGGTCGGCGTGATGGCGGCGGTGATCGCGGGCGGATACTTTTCCACGCTGGTGCACAACCGGATTCCGCCGATCGGCAAGGTGGGCCTGATGTACGCGGCTGCGGCGGGCATGTTCGTCACGGGTTGGCGCATGAGCGAGCAATTGCGCAAGCTGGCGCGGCCGATGATGGCGGGAGGCGTGGCGATCTTTTATTTCACCTCGTACGCCGCGCATTTCATCGAGGCGACCCACGCGTTCAATCTCCCCGTTTCGCTGACGCTGATGACGGTCGCGTTGGTTGGGATGATCGCGCTGGCGGAGCGCTTGCGCAGCGAGATGCTCGCGATTTTCACCGTTTTTCTGGGTTACCTGACGGCGTACGTGAGCGGCTCGTCGGAGTATGCGCTGATCGCCAACGGTTCTATCGCCATCGCCGCGATGGTCTTCCTGATGCGCAACGGTTGGGCGCGGCTGTCCGAGATTTCGGTGATCGGCACGTATGTCTTCCACCTGGTCTGGATGTTCTTCTGGGATCATCCACCAACTACGCCGCAGCAGGCGTTTTTGCTGAACATGGGCACGCTGCTGGGCTACTTTGTGGTTCACCTGTTCGGCGCGATGACAGCGGATGCGGCGCGCGGCGGGATCGAGCCGTGGAAGACCCGGCGTTTGCTCTACCTGGCGTGGAACGCGATGATCTTCTGGTCCGTGTCGCTGATCGTGTTCCAGGAGACGCGCATCTATCTTGACCATACGGAATGGCTGCATTTCGCGCTGGCGGCGGTGTTGTTGCTCAGCGCGGCATGGTACCGGCGGATCAGCGAAGATGCGTTTCAACTGCTGCTGGGGCTGAGCCTGACGCTGGCGACCATCGGCGTGATGACGGCGTGCTCGGGGAACGTGCTGTACCTGGCGCTGATGGCGGAAGGCGCCGCGCTGCTCTTCGTGGGCAAGCGCGCGAAGTTGAGCCAGGGGCGCTACGGCGGCGTGATCGTGTTGCTGATCGCGGCGGGATCGTTGCTGGCGCATCAATTCACGCACGTGGAACACACGCAAAGAGTCTTCATCAATTGGCGCGATCCGCATTGTTGGGCGGCGCTGTTCGGCTGCGTCACGCTGGCCGGTTTGGGCGGATGGTATCAATGGCTGTATGGGCTCCGCAAAACGCATCAGCCGGAAGAATCCATCGCACTGGACAGTGAGGATCAATCTTCCTCGTTCTCGTTCTCGTCCTCGTTCTCGAACCAAGAGCAACGTCCAGCGGTTGATGACGAAAGTTTGCCATTCATTTCCACTTCCATGATTTCGCGCCTGCTGATCTATCTCTCCGTGCCCCTGTTCATGATTGTGTCGTTCATCTATGGAGAAGTTCACGTGATGACTTGGCTGCCGTTGATCGGACTGGCGTTTCTCCTCGCGGGAATCGCGCTGCGCCATCCGCCGTATCTGGTTTCCAGTTTGGGCGTGCTGGCGCTGCATGGATTGGCCGGCTTGATTCTGATCAACGCCGATCCAGGCGAGCTGTTGATAAAAGAGCAAATCGCCGGGATCGCGCTGGTGTTGGCTTGCGGCGCGCTGTGCGAGTGGCGGCTGCGCGATGTGACGCGGCTCTACCTGCTGCGGCTGGTGGACCGGCTGGCGTATCTGCCGATGTTCTCCTTCGCCGCGTTGAGCTGCGCGTTGATGCTGGAGCAGCTCGAGCCGCATTGGTGCGTGGGTTCGCTGGCGATCTTTCTGGCGGCGCTGCTGGGCGTTGGATGGGGCGCGCGATGCCGCTCGCTGACGGATGCGGCTATCGTGCCGTTCGCGGTGTTGTCGTTGCGGATTATGTACGAGATCTATCACTTCAGGACAGGTTCGATGGCGCTGGTTGGTTTTCAGGTCAGCCACGGCGCGGCGCTACTGATGCTGTTCGCCGCGACGCACTTCACCGAGCAGCCGTTCGTGCGTGAGCGCCTGCGCGGCGCAATGATGGCCGCGCAATGGATCGCCGCGCTGCTGGTCTGCGCGCCGGCGGCCGTCGGGATTGTTTATTTCACGGAGAGCTTTGCAGCGGTGCAAGGCGTGATTCTCGCCGCCGCGTGCGGAGCGGTTCTGGCTTTGTTCATGGGCTGGCGGAGGTCGATTCCGCTTTCTCTGGCGGGCTGGCTCTGGCTGGCCTATGGGCATGCGCTGTATCAACTCCGGCTGAGCAACGACGCCTTTGCGCCCGAACCGGGCCAGCCGATTGTCATCTGTCTGGCCGCGCTGTTAGCGATCACCATCGCTGTCGAGCGCACGTCCGGTATGGGGCTGGCGAAATGGATCGAGCAGGCGCCGGAAGCGGAGACGCCCCAACAAATTCAACGCTTCCTGAATTGGGCCTTGGGCGGAGCGATTGCGATTGCGCTGCTGCACGGACTATACGCCCACCCAGCTCTGCATCCGGCGTTTGTCACGGTCAGCTGGACGCTCTCCGGACTGGCGCTTTGTCTGCTTGGGGCGTTATTGCGCGTGCGGCTATATCCGCGAGCCGGATTCGCCCTGCTGCTCTGCGCGATCTTCCGCGCTTTCATCGTAGACGTGACGCAGCTCGAGCAGACGCTCCATCGTATGATCGCCTTTCTCGTGCTCGGCGTGATTCTGATGGGCGTGAGTTACGGCTACATGAAACTCAAATCCCGCATCGACGCCTGGCGCTGAGCGGTGATCGAATGCCTTGACATGGATGGATCATTATGATTTGTTATGTGAAAAAAGGGGACTTCCGAGGCAATGCCAGCTTATACGTTATTGATCGCGCAGAGACGCAGAGGATTACAATAACATCAAATCTCTGCGTCTCCGCGTGAAAGAAATATTCTATCGGGAAAACGAGTGTGGAGGAACTGCGGAGTATTAAGCGTTTTTCAATAGTAATTTGAAAGGCAAAGGAAATGACATGAGAAAAAAAACGATTATACTTATCCTCATTCTGATGGGATCGTTATCCGCATACGCGGAAGACATGCAGAAGTATTTGAGAGATACACAGGTTTTGGCTCGGCAAGGGAAGCACCAGGAAGCTCTTGAACGGTATATCTGGTTTCATAACCATGCCCTTGAGCATGAACCGGCCGCCATGTATGGAGTGCGCCTGTCGTTTGCCCTGGAATACTGGAGGCAACTTGGCGAGGTCTATCCTCCTGCGTTAGCCGCGCTGAAGAAGACGAGAGACGACAAAACAGAGCTAATGGAAAAAGGGAAGGGCAATCGTGAGTTATTTCATGACGTCCTGGCCCTTAACCGAACGCTGAATAATAGCCGCAAGACAGTCGATCTGTTTCAAAAACTCGATCAGGAACAGGAAGAGTTGGCGAAGCAATGCTGGGATATCGCCGAAGAAACAGTAATTGATGCGAAAGAGTATGAACTTGCAGGAAAGTATATCGGAGATCCAATACGCGCATTTGACAAAGTAAAAGAGACATATGACGAAATGAAAGCGATGGATGATGAAGAAAGCATGGGGGTGGAATTTAAAACATTCTATCAGAATAGCTTTGTCGAGGACGCGTTGCGATTGATCAAAGTGTCGCTGGCGCTGGATAACGCAGAGGCCGCCAGAAAAGTACAAGCGAAGGCATTGGCCGTTCTTGACGACAAGCGCCTCCATGACTGCGTGCCTAAACAGACAAAGGAAGAGGCGCAGCAGAAGGATTCATCGGACAAGTAAAAAAATCAGAAAGGAACATGATGAAACCTGCAATCACATCGGAAGCCGTCGTTCAAACATTGGAGAAACTATACGCCGATGCAGCGACAAAGCATCATTTTCCTAGAACTAAGAAGGAAAATTCCCCCATCGACCATACGGATGAAAAAGCGTTCTACAAATCCATGAGCCACGCTTACATGGCGGTGAACCGCGAATTCGGCAACCTGCTTTATGCTCTCGCTCGCGCGTCCAGGGCGACAACGGTTGTCGAGTTTGGTACATCATTCGGCATATCGACCATTTATCTGGCCGCCGCCGTTAAAGACAATGGCGGCGGGAAAGTGGTCAGCACCGAATTCATCCCGGAAAAGGCGGAACAGGCGAAGCGGAATCTCGCGGAGGCCGGATTGGCGGAATTCGTGGAAATCCGCGTGGGTGATGCGCTGGAAACGCTGAAAAACAATCCCGTGCAAAGTATCGATTTTGTCATGCTCGACGGCGCCAAGAGCCTTTACTTTGATGTGTTCAAAATTCTTGAGCCTGCGATGAAATCGGGGGCCATCATCGCCAGCGATAACACCGACAGCCCGGACCTGCAAAACTTTCTGGATTATGTGCGCTTTCCTGAAAACGGCTACATCACTTCCCCCATTTCCACGCACGGAGGACCGGGAGGAAGAGGACATGAAATCACGGTTAAAATCTAGTGTCATGTCACGCTTGAAAAGTCGTTATGTAGGGTGGGCCTTGGCCCACCATGTTGTTTGAATTGCCGCACATCTTGGTGGGCCAAGGCCCCCCCTACATCTTTGTGCATCCCTTTTCATCTGCGAACTTCCGTCACCGGCTGTCATGATTTTTGCGGGGCAAAAATCCCGCCAGCCTTGGGTTGTTTTGTGCGTTCACCCAGGCCGGCGCTCACGGCCGCTTTGCGGCCTACGCTCTGGCCTGGGCTGTGATGCATAGCGCTTTCAGCGCTGATATGGAGCCATGATTAAAGAGATTTGAAATCGTGATTACATCCAGAGCGTAACGTTCGGTCGTTTTGTGGCGTTTTGCGTTCGTTGCAGTGAACCAAACCGACAACCGCGTTGCGAAACGCGCCGCTGGCGCCTTTCGCTGCTCTGGTCTGGGCTGAATTACGCAGCGCTTTCAGAGCTGATAAGAAGCCATGAGTAAAGAGATGACCACCGTGGATGAAATGAAATGCGCCCGTTTTTGTGCAAAATCTGAACGCTGGACTTGACCGCGCGGCGCTTCTTGATATATCCTTTTTCTTAGTCTGCAACCACATCGTGGTCTGCGGTTTTTCAACTTCAGGGCAGGGGTTCCTTTGTGCAGGTTGTTGAAGACACGCAAAGCCTGTGGCTGGGAGTGGCCACGCACCTGATGGTCTTTGAGCCGGGTCCGCGCGGCGAGGTGGCTTATCGTCTGGGCACGCGGCCGGTTGAGCGCGCGTGGCTCGGCGAGGAGTATCACGGGCGGCAGATCCCCGCAATTGTCCAGCCTTCCTACGCCGCTTTTTTCGATCCGAACGACGATCAGCTGATCGGGCTGTTTTTCGAGCGCGGCGTGGACGATATGTTTGTTTTTTGCGGCCGGCGCTGGGGCGACGTGGCCGTCGATACGGGCGAGGAGTTTGAGACGGATCGTGCAGCGGACCTGATCCACTCCATGAACACGTCCGTGCTGGTGCATGACGCGCCGCCGACGGTGAGTATGCGTTTTCTGATGAATATGCATAACATCCGGCACTTCGCGCCGGAGGTCATACGCGCCATTCGCCATTCGAGCCAGCTGAACTACCTGGAGTTTCGTTGCGAGGCGGCGACGGGGCTGTTCCAGCGTTGCCAGTTGGAGGTGCTGCATAAACACACGCAACATCTGCTCGACACGGCGGAGTTCGACGTTTTCCCCGTCATCTGGCCGGTGCGACCGCAGACCGGCGAGGAAATCCGCCGCGCCGCAGCCGCTCGCCGCGCGCCCAAACCGCAGCCCGCCAAACCAGTCAAACCGCTGACGCCGACGTTGCATCTCGATCCGCTGGAGATGACGCGCGCGATTCACGATGAGCCGGAGCTCAGCCGGCGCTGGCAGATGATCGTGCAGAACCTGGAGCAGGCCGACGCCGGACGCACCTACCACTTGCTGTCGGATTTCACCCCGTTGATCGCCGGGCATATCAAGGCCTGGCCCGCGCGGCGGTTGATTAAAATCTTTGGCCAGCAGGCGGGTTTCACGCTAGTCGGCGTGTGTAAGGATCTGACGAATGAAAAAGTGCTGCAATTGGCTGATATCGTGGCGGGACGCGAGAGCCTGATCGACTGGCTCGATGAACGCGAGACGGACCGCTTGATGCGGACTGATTTTGACGCGCTGCAACAGCTGACGCCGGATAGCGCGCGCGAATGGCTGAATGTCTCGCCGGGCTGTTCTTCCGAGTGGATTCGCAAAGTCTGGCGCCGGCTGCTGGCGTTCATCAACGCCGACTTCGGCCGCGGCGGCAGCGAAAAGGCGATCCATCAGAAGAAGGATAAAATTGCTAAGCGCCTGCTGGCCGCGCGCGACTGCCTGATCCAGGCCGATTGAAAAAAGTAGATTTCAGTTTTCTTGTTCAATCACGCGCATACCGCGCCAGGGGCCGCGGATGAAGCGCAGGAAGAAGCAAAAACCGAGCGTCACGACGTTCAGCGCAAGAAACAGCCACACCATATAAAGCCCGCCAATTTCGAAGTGGATCACGCAGTACGTCGGCGTGACGAGCAACAACCAGCCGCAAACCAGCGACGTGTTCATCACAAAGCGCGTATCGCCCGCGCCCTTCAGCGCCGAAGAAAAAATGATATTCAGCGTGTCGAACAGCGAATAGACCGCCACGTAGCGCAGCAGGATGATCGCGAGCGGTTTGATTTGCTCGAAATGCAAGATCTCCTCCGGGTCCGCCGGACGGAAGGGAAGGATGAACAGCAGCGGAACCAAAACATACGCCACGGAGATCGCCGCCATGTATGAGAAAGTCATATGCAGCGCCGACCATGTGGCTTTGTCCGCCAGATCCGGCCGATTCGCGCCGAGTCCGCGTCCGACCAAGGTCGAGGTGGCGATGCCGAAGCCGACCATCGGCAAAAACGCCAGCATGTTGATTTGCATCGCCATGTTGGTCGAGGCCAGTTCCAGCCGTCCCAGCCTGCCGATCAGCGCGATGAACAGCGCAAAGGAGGAGATATCGAGCGTGAATTGCACCCCGCTGGGCAAGCCGAAACGCAGCAGTCGAATCAACAAGGCTGTATCCAGTCGCCATGTGCGCAGCGTGCTGTACTTTTCGCGATAGTGCCGCGTCGCCGTCAGCGCGGCGTAAAGGCATGTCTGGAAAATGACAGAGGAGACCGTGGCCCAGGCGGCGCCCTTCAAGCCGAGTTCCGGCGCGCCGAATTTACCGAAAACAAAAATCCAGGTCAGCAGGACGTTCGCCGCGGTCGAGGCCACGTTGCAATATAGCGGGATCATCGGCTTGTTCACGCCGGTGAAGAATCCCGAGAGCGCGCCGTTCGCCACGACGAAACCGCCGCCAAGCAGGGCGATGCGAAAATATTCCGTCTCCAGTTTCACCAACTGCGCGTCATGTCCGATCCGTTCGAATAAAATGCCGGCGAAGGGGATGAACGCCAGCATGGCCAGGCCGGAGAAAATGGAAAAATATATCGATTGCCAAAGCGATACTCCGATCCGGTCGTAGCGCTTTGCGCCGAAATACTGCGAGACGAACGTGTTGACGTAGCCGCCCGTGCCAAGGAAGAAACTGATCACGGAGAAGGAGAGAATGCCGGCTGGAAATGCGGCGGTGAATTCATCCGTGGAATGCCAGTTCAGGAACATGCGGTCGACGAAATGCTGCACGGAAATCGAGCCTGTGCTGATCACCAGCGGCCAGGCCAGCGTAAGCACTTCGCGATAGCCCGACGCCGCGTTCCAGCGTTCGCGCAGGGCTTGCCGCGCGCCAGAGGCTCCGCGACGTTTGATGTTGTCCGCCGGTTCCATCGTTCGTCCTTCGAAAAAAGAAGCGCAACCTTAATCCCGCGATTGGCCATGCGCAATTGAAAGATGCGATCGCGATTCATTTACTGGAATATGGAGTCAAAGCCGTCAGACAAGTCCGACCGGTCGGACCAGTCGGACCGATTGGATGGCACGCTTTGTGTGTTTTTAGTGTAATGCCGGGATTTACGAAACTCATTCCGGTTTGCGGGCGACGACGATGACGCTGAGGCCGAAGGGCGGTCCGGTGATCGCATCCACCAGACGCGAAATCGGCATGAGGATTTTTTGCATGCTGACATGGTGACCGGCGATTTCTCCAGCGCGGAAGAGCTTGCCGCTGACCCACCAGCCGATGGCGCCGACGGCGTTGAAATATTTCACACGCTCGATCTCGAAGCCGGCGGAGCGCAGTTTGCCGGTCAGGTCGGCCTTGCCATAGCGGCGGAAGTGCTCCAGGTTCTTGTCCAGATCCGAATATAGCGCCATATGCGCCGGGACGAGGATCACGGCGCGTCCGCCGGGTTTGAGGATCTTGAAAAAGTTATGCAACGCCTGCTCGTCGTTTTCGATATGCTCAAGCACGTTGGAGGTGACGATCGTGTCGATGCCCAGTTTTTCAAACTCCGGATCGTGGTTCATCAGGTCGTACTTTCGCACGTGGATGTTTGAGTCGCGCTTGTACGCGGCGCTGAGCACGTCGAGATAATAGTCGGAGACGTCGGTCAGCGTGATGCTTTTGAATTTGCGCATCAGCGGCGCGAGGCTGCCAATGCCCGAGCCGGCCTCCATGATGTTCCGCCCCAGGTGCGGCTCGACGTGCTTGAAGATTTCGCGGTTGTAGTCGTCGAAGCCGATGAGTTTATGCAATGTCTGCGCGCCCACATCCTTATAGCGCCCCTGGCCGTATTTCCAGATCGCCCAAAGCGCGCGCAGGCCGTCGCGCCAGGTGGTCTTTTTGCCCTCTTCGTAGGAACGGCCGTAGTATTTGACGCCGACCTCGTAGAAGATCAGTTTCCTGGCGGCGAGCTTGCCCACGAGTTCCGCTTCCATGGCGAATCCGCACTCTTCGATTTCGATGTTTTCCAGTGTGGAGCGGCGGATCATTTTATAGCCGGTCATCATGTCGGTCAGGTTCAGGTCCGTGCGCCAGTTGGACAGCGTAGTGAGCAGCCGGTTGCCCAGGCTGTGACGATAATAAAGGACGCGGTGGGGCTGTCCGCTCCAGAAGCGCGAGCCAAACACGACGTCGGCGCGGTTTTCAGCCAATGGCTCCAGCAGTTTATAATATTCCTGCGGCTCGTATTCCAAATCGGCGTCCTGGAAGATGACGAACTCGCCGGTGGCGTGGCGCAATCCTTCCTTCACGCAAACGCCCTTCCCGCCGTTCGTTTCGCGCAGGACCAGCTGGTCGTAGAGCTCGGGATGATCTTGCAGCAGCTGGCGCGAACCATCCGTGGAGCAGTCGTCCACGACGATGACTTGCTTGTCGATCTGGATGTCGCGAACTTTTTCCAGCAGCACCAGCACGGTGACCACTTCATTATACACCGGCACAATGACGGATAATTGAGGCTCGGAGGCCGGTTTCATCGTTTTTTTGGACATCGGTCAAGTTTCCGCAAAGTTTCAGTTCGGGCATGATGCCTGTGGGCATTTGAGAAAATCAACCTTGAATTGCACAAAACTGGTTGACCGTTCAGGTGAATTCACTTTAAACTGCTGATTATAGCCGCCGTCGTTGACGGCGTCCGCGCCGCTTAGGACTCATCGGTCCGCTGATTCGGAACGGTGCGTTCGTGTTAAGGCGGAGTGAATTGGGGGTTGACAAATCAGGGCTTGAGCCGCAAATCTTCATAGACATGACATGGCGGCAGCCGCCCCTGATTTTACGTCCGCGCAAGACGAAAGATAAATTGACAAATTCTGCGCTCGCGTAAATCCGGAAGGTTGATGCCGCGATGCGCAATTGTATTCATCCGGGCAAGGACGCTCGAATAGCCGGTTTCAGGAGTCAATGAATCTTGGGCCATTTCACTGTATATTCCGTCGGAAAAACTGATGTAGGACAGCGCCGGTCCGGCAATGAAGATTCGATCTACACCAACCCGGAGCTGGGTCTTCATTTCGTAGCCGACGGCATGGGCGGGCACGCCGCGGGCGAGATCGCCAGCGGCACAGCCGTCGAAAAAATCGCCGAATTTGTCGAACTTTTCCGGGGCGACACCGACCTCACCTGGCCTTTCGGCTTCAACCCGAATTGGAGCCGCTGCGAGAACATGATCGTCTCCAGCGTGAAGATGGCCAATCAGGCGATTTGCGACATGGCGCGCGAGCATCCCGAGATGCGCGGCATGGGGACCACTGTGGCGTCGGTCTATGTGGACGGCGATCAACTGGTGATCGCGCACGTGGGCGATTCGCGCGTATACCGTTTTCGCGGCGACTCGCTGGTGCTGATGACCGAAGACCACACCTGGGTCAACGAACAGCTGCAACGCGAGATCATCACCGAAGAAGAAGCGAAGAATCATCGCTGGAAAAATGTGATCACGCGCGCCTTGGGCAATCGTTCCGAAGTGGAGGTGGATGTCCAGTCGGCGGCGATTGAGAACGACGATTTATATCTGCTTTGCAGCGACGGTCTGACGACCATGCTGGATGATGAGGATCTGCGCCAGATGATCATACATTCCAACTTCAAGTTGGAGGAGCTGGTGGATGATTTGATCCACGAAGCGAATTCGCGAGGCGGGTTCGACAATATCTCCGTCATCCTGTTGCATTGCTTGAAACCCGAAAACACTCCAACGCTTGTCGTCACCGATGAAGAGGATGAAGATGAACAGCAAGCGGAGCTTGTGGAAGAAGCGATTGAACCGACGCTGGTTGTGAAAGCCAATCCCGACGAACTTGAAGCAGTGGAATCCGCCGAGGAGCAGGGCGAGGAGCAGTAACACAAGATAAATCCGTCTTCGGCTTTCCGGCGCGGAGGGCTTTTTTTCCAGAACACAGCGAAAATCCATCTTGACATTCCCCTTGGCGGCTTTAAGAATCGCCGTTCTTTCGTCTGTTCCGGCGGAAACAGTGAATGATTTTTACGCTTCTAAACGATTCGAAATCAACGATTGACAATAAAGTCAGAATGACAGGATGAGCTTTCATGAAACGGACATTCCAGCCAAGTTTGCGCAAACGCCGCAATACACATGGTTTTCGGGCGCGGATGAAGACGGCCGGCGGCCGCGATGTATTGGCTCGACGCCGCAGAAAAGGGCGCAAACGCCTGACGTGCTCGATCGTGGTGAATAAATGCAACCGGATTGCATCGCGCTAACTCTATTGATGACAAAGACAATCTCGCGCCAGTCAGCCTCAAATCGCCGGAGGCGCGCGCCTTGGGGCGTCCCGTGTGCGGCCATTTGAGGCTTCTTGGCGCGATCAGATGGCATCAGCGACGCCGGAGACCCACCAGGCGGCATGGATCAGCGATTTCCGAAAGAGTGTCGAGTGCTGAAGCGCGGCGATTTCACGCGCGCGGTCCAGCAGGGGCGCCGTCGGCGCAACCCGCTTTTTTCCATTGCGGTGTATGATCGTCATGACGCCCTTCCGGCAAGGTTGGGGCTTTCGGCGCCGAAGAGACTGGGGAAGGCTGCGGTTCGCAATCGAGCCAAACGCCGGACGCGAGAGTTTTTCCGCAAAACGCGCGGGCGCATCCGCGCCGGCGTGGATATCGTGGCGCTGTTCCACCCTCCCTGCGCGGACGCCTCGTATGCGGAACTGAGCGCGGCCTTCGAGGCCTTGCTGGAGCAAGCATGTGCGCTGAATCCGCCGAATCAAACGCCTTCCGTAAACCGCGATTTCCCGGGGCGCGGCCCTGGCGAGGATTAAGCGCGGTCTGTTACGCCCTGGTGCGTCTGTATCAATGGACTTTGTCGCCGCTGCTGGGCGGACAGTGCCGTTTTATTCCGACATGCTCCGAGTACGCCCTGCAAGTTTTGACGCGGAAGCCGATCTACACGGCTTTGCCGCTGATCGTATGGCGCGTCTTGCGCTGCAATCCCTTCTGCAAGGGGGGATACGATCCGCCGCCCGAAAGCGAAGTGGCGTTGCGCGAAGACGAAGCGGAATGCAGTGACGAGACGGAATGAGGAAGCATCCGAAGGAGCCGGTCAGGCCATGGATCAAATGAGCGAAAAGCAACGCTGGATTCTCTTCTTTGCCATCGCGATGGCGGTGATCTACTTTTATTCCGTCCAGACTCAGAAACGCCAACTCGCGCAGGAACAAGAGCGGCAAAAAGAAGCGTTGGCTCAGCAGCATGAGAATTGGGCGGCGCAGGGGGACGGGCTTTCCAGCGGCGTCCTGACGATCAGCGACACCGGCACTACGGTTTCGGCGCCGCAACCGGCGCAACGGCCGGCGGCAAAATTTTCCGCGCAAACCTTTCGCAACTATCCCGGCGTTTCATCCGAGGAAACGATCCACGTTCACACGAAGCGGCTGGATGTGACCTTGACCAATCGCGGCGGTCGTCCGCTTTCCTGGCGTTTGCTGCTCAACGGCGATTCCAGCGTGGATTTGCATAATGTGGAGCTGATTCCGCAACGCACGGATCCGGATGTGATTGAGCGTCCGCTGGAAGTCATGTTTAAGAAGTTTGATGATAATTATGGTCCGCTCAACCAGCTGCTGATGCTGAGTGAAACGACCGAGTCGGAAGACGGCGAGACGACCACGGTGCGCTTCCTTTCGGCGATTGTCGAAGGAGTGCAGCTCGAAAAGATATACCGTTTCCACCAGAACAGCTGGCTCACAGAGCTGGATTTGCGAATTACCAACCACAGTCCTTTGCGTTTGGCGATTGGATCGGACGGCGGCCGCGGAGTGGGCTTGAGCTGGGGGCCGGGGCTGATTGATTACACGGAAGAGATCACCTCCAGCGACAAGCGTTATTTCAACGTATTGTCGATGACCGGGGACAAGCTGTATTACAAAACGCCCAAGCCGGAGAAGGATCCGCTGGAGATCAAACGTCCCGTGAGTTGGGGCGGATTGGAATCCCGGTTCTTCGGCGTATTCATCATCCCTCGGGAGAATCCGGCGGAGGGCGGATCGGTCGCGCTGGTGCGTTCGCGCAACATGCCGGACGAGGAGGATCGAAAGAACTTCATCGGGCTGCCGGTGTCATACGAACTTTACAGCGGGGCGTTGGCGCTCCAACCGGCCCCGCATGAAGCGAGCGCGGCGACGCTGGCATACCAGCTGTTCACTGGCCCCAAGGATCTGCATTCCCTGGGGGATGTCAATGAAACGCTGGATGATTTTGCCGGAAAGCCTGGCGTCATCGATCTGAAGCGTTCTCTCTTCGCCAGCAGCTGGAACTGGATGCGTTTCCTTTGCCTCACTCTTTACCGCGCGCTGAACAAGGTCAACGAATGGACCGGCAGTTGGGGCTTGGCGATCATCCTGCTGACGGTGCTCGTTCGTCTGATCACGCATCCGTTGTCGCACAAGGCCATGAAGGAACAGGCCAAGGCGATGGAGAGCATGAAACTGCTGAAGCCGCAGATCGACGCAATCAACGAGAAATATAAAAACGATCCCGGCAAGAAGCAGACGGCGCTGATGGAGATGTATAAAAAGAACGGCGTGAATCCCTTCGCCCAGCTGAAGGGCTGCCTGCCGATGTTCATTCAGTTTCCGATTTTCATCGCGCTGTACTACATGTTGAATCAGTCGATCAAACTGCGCGGCGCGGAGTTCATGTTCATCCGTGATCTCTCGCAGCCGGATCATTTAATCGCTTTCGCCACGATGACGGGCGGCGCGATCAAGAAATTGCCGTGGCTGGGGGAATACTTCAATATTCTGCCGATCCTCTGGGGCTTGACGCAGTTCAGCATCACCAAGTTCACCTCGCAATCGTCGCTGAACCAGGATCCGAATCAGAAAATCATGATGTATATGTTCCCGATTGTTTTTCCGGTCCTGTTATACACGATGCCTTCGGGGCTGATGTTATACTGGCTGGTGTCGAATATTTGGCAATTCGGCCATCAGATCTACGCCAAGCGCGCCATTCATCAGGACGCGGCGGAGGCGTGAGCCCCGGCGCTGTGCGACGGCAGCGCGATAGATTATTCGCTGTCGCGTTGCGCGATGACAGGAACGCAGGCTAAATGCGCGGAGCTTCGGCTCCGCAGCGAAATTCACGGTTTTTTTTACACACCTGACGGCGCGCGATGGCGCCGGTTAATTCAGGGCGCATGATTCCGCAAGCCGATAAGACTGGCTCAGCAGTTTGTGACGGCGCTTGCGGACGGGAGGCAAGAAACAATGATGAACCATGTGATGATTGAAGCGGCCAATCTGGACGAGGCGTTGCGCGAGGCTTCGGAGCGCTTCGCCGTGCCGGTCGAGGCGTTGGAATATGAACGCTTGAATCTGCTGGATGAGGATGACTTGCTCACGAGCAACATCTTCGAGGAAGACATCCAAAAAGACAGCGAATCGGTGAGCGTGCGCGTGTGGGTGAAGCACGACGCGCTGGCCGAGCGTGGGCGCGATGTTCTGCAGCGGCTGCTGGATAAAATGCAGGTCTCCGCTCAAGTGACGGTGGATGGCGTGGTCGGCATGCTGCAACTGGGCGTCAGCGCCAGCGCGGACAACAATTTGCTGATCGGACGGCAGGGCGAAACGCTGGAGGCGCTGGAATATTTCGTCAATCGCGTCTTGAGCCGCGGCGGACTGGTGCCGCCGCCTGTGATCGTCGATATCGAGGAATACCGTCAGCGCCGCATCAAATACCTCGAAGACCTGGCGCGGAAAAAAGCGACGCGCGCCGTGAAAACGGGCAAGGAAATCAAACTGCTGCCGATGAAGCCGCATGAACGCAAGATCATGCACGCGATTCTGGCCGACTTCAAAGGAATCAAGACCTTCAGCATGGGGCTGGACGCTGAACGGCATATCGTCATCTCGCCGTCGGGCGAGTCCGCCGATCCTTCGCAATTCGTGGAAGAAGAGCGCGGCGGCCGGCGCACGGGCGGCCGTTCCGGTCAGGGCGGGCAGAATTGCGGAAGACAAAATCGTTCCTCTGGTATGCGCCGGGATCGCGACGGGGCTTCGAACGGCGGTCGCGGGAATGCAAATGGCGGACGTGGGAATAATGCGAACGGCGGACGCGGGAATGCAAACGGCGGCGCGGGAAATGGCGCCAATCGCCGCAAACGTGGCGGCGTGCATCAAAATAATAGACGGACGCGGCGAACGGACGACCGGTTTTTTGAATCCGGCCGCCCTGTGATCAATATGGAGAATATTCCCGATGACATTGGCAATCGCATCGATGATGAAGACCGCAACGTCTGATACGTTGCGCAAAGCGATGGTGAAATAAATCAGGGGCGCTCGCTAACGAACGCCCCTGATTGTTTTATGGCGAAATTTCACGAAATGCGACATAGCGGTTGTTGAGATTTACGCTTTCTTCAGCGCCTCCAGATAGAAAACCTTGGCGCCTTGGGCGCAGAGCTTGACCTCGAAGTTGGTGCGGAAGGCGGGTTCGAAACGCACAGGATCGATCTCGCCGCTTTCGAGGATCTGCAGTGTTGTGTGTTCGTGCAGCAGGGCGTCGATCTCCCAGAAATACGATTCGTAATCCATCTTGACGATCAGTTTGCATCCGGGCTTGAGTTTGCGTTCGAAAATCGGAACCGTATGCTCTTGAAACACGCGCCGCTTGCGATGGCGCTTTTTGGGCCATGGGTCCGAATAGAAAATATAGAGCGCGTCGAGCGAGGCGTCGGGGCAAAATTTTTCCAGGAACTCCACGCCGTCGTGCATGTATGTGCGCAGATTGGTCAGGTTGTCGCGGCAGGCGCGATAGAGGATCACGCGGCAGTATTTCAGCGCGCGTTCGATGGCGAAGTAATTCCGCTCAGGATCGCGCCGGGCGTGTTCGAGGATGAAACGCCCCTTGCCGGCGCCGAGCTCGAGCTCCACTGGATTGACATTGCCAAAGAGCTCGCTCCAGTTGATCGGCCCTTCCCAGCCTTCCGGCTCGACGTTGATCGTCTCAGGATCAAGCGCGAGTTTTTTCTCCAGCGATTTTGCGGTGATGCGTGTGGCCATGATTCGGTTCGTGACTTGGAATTTTAATGTCCGGGGCGCATTAAAACGCCTGATGTTCAAAATAACAGCCGCCATGTTTTGCGTTGCAAGGCGTGGCGCGATGCGATTAAGCTCATTTTTATTCATTTTACGCGTTGAATGAAAGCACTACCTTAATCATGACGACGGAAGCATCAACAGAAAATATCGGCGCGGCGCCGTTGGCGGAGGATGCGGAGCGGCCGGCGCTGCGTGTGCGCGGCTTGACCAAGCATCACAACATGGTCTTCCGTTCGGGGAGCCGCCTAGGGGCCTTCTTGTACGGCAACCTGCAGGATCGCCGCAACGTGCGGCGATTTCTGGCGCTGGATGACGTGTCGTTCGATCTGCGACCGGGGCGGATGATGGTGCTCGTGGGGGACAACGGCGCGGGCAAAAGCACCCTGTTGCAGACCGTGGCGGGGATCACGAATCCCGACGCGGGCGCGGTGGAGGTCAACGGCCGCCTGAGCGCCTTGCTGGAGTTGGGATTCGGTTTTCATCCGGACCTGAACGGCTACGAGAATTGTTACCTGCAAGGTGCGATCCTGGGCATGCCGCGTTCGGAGATCGAACAGCGGCTGCCGGAGATCATGCGTTTCGCCGGCATCGGCGAGGCGATGGACCGCCCGGTGCGGCATTACTCCAACGGCATGTTCGCCCGGTTGGCCTTCAGCCTTTCCGCGCATGTCGATCCGGATCTGCTGCTGATTGACGAGATCCTGGCCGTCGGCGATCCGGGATTTCAGGAGCGATGCATTCAGCACATTCAGCGCATGCGCGAAAACGGCGTGGCCGTGCTGCTGGTGACGCACAGCCTGGCGATGGTCAGCATTATGGCCGACGACGCGCTGTGGCTGGAAAAAGGCCGCGTGGTGCGGCAAGGTCCGGCGCGCGAGGTGATCCGCGAATATAAGCGCACGGTCAACGAACGGCGCTTTGATCGCGGCGAGGAGCACGAGAGTGAATTCAATGCGACGCATCTGCATAGCAATCCACTCAAAACGCGCCGGCGCGAATTGGTGAATCGCGTGCGGAGCTCCTTTGAGGGCGAGATCAAGGCCGTGCGGCTGCTGGACGGCGAGGGACGGCCTTACGATAAGCGCGCGCCGTTCGGCGATCTGACTGTCGAGGCGAATTACGATGTGCCGCAACCGGTGGAGGGGATGTTCCTCAAATGCCAGCTCATCAATCAGGACGGGTGGGTTGTGTCGCAGAGTTGCTCGCCGCCGGTCGAGGAGATTGATGGCTGGCCGCGCACGGGCCAGGTCCGGCTGCGCTTTGAGAAACTGGCCTTGTCGGACGGCCCGTATGCCATTGTCGTGGGATTTTTCCATCCGGGCGATGAATCGAAGGACATTCGTCTGTGCGAAGCGCAGGCCGCATTGGAGATCGTGCCGGGTTACGTGCCCCAGGATGGAATTTTTTGTTTCCTGCGCAGCAAAACCGCGCAGCGGAGCGTGATTGATGAAAAATGAAACGTGTTTCCTTGAATGAATTGTGAGAGCGAAAGACTACAATTAATATGTAAAGGCGTCGATCATTGAATCCAAACGAGCACACACCGGAAGCCGATGCAGAGGAGATTCGCGGATTGCAACGGCTTTGCGAGGAGCGGATCGCGGAGCGGCGTGAACTCGCGGCGAAGCAATTCCGCCGTGCGGAGGAGTTCCTTTGGTCGCTGCACACGCCGGAGCAGATCAACCGGCTGGTGGGCGACATGCAGCGGCAGGGATACGCGGAGGGCGCGCGGCGTTCGTCCTGCGCCACGCGATGGCTGCCGCAACGGCTGTATTGCTGGCTGGCGCGCAAGGTCGCCGGGCCGTTCGCCGCGCCGTACGTGCAGGGGGCGCTGCTGAATTACAATTACGTATTGCGCGAAACAGCGCTGGATTTATACGCCGTGCTGGACCTGCGATACGGACGGCCGGAAGAATTACTGAAGGCCGATGAGGGCAAGTCGCCCGCGAAGGATGATGAATTGCGCGCGCTCCGGCGCCTGCTCGATGCTTGCCAGGCGCGGCTCGATCAGCTTGATTCCAGCGGCAAGTTAAACAGCGACGACGGCGAGGGCGGCGTTCAATCATGATCGCTGGGGTGGATTTGCAATATTTGCTGGGACCGGGGCGCCGCGAGGAGTTCGGCCGGCGTCTGCTGAAGTTCTTCGCCCAATGGGCGCGCGATTTTCCCGACGACCCGTTGATCGGTTTCCATGTTAAGCCTATCGAGGATGGCGGCGCTTTACCGTTTCGGGAAATCCGGCGATGGCCGTTGCGGCGTCCGCTCAAGGCGTTGCTCGACGCCGGACCGATGACAGCGCAAGCCTGGGAGGATCAGGCGGGATGCGCGGAGCTGGACTGGCTGTTGATCCCTGGTCCGCTGGATGAATCCACGCTGTTGCCGGGCGGCGCTCCCTGCCGCATCGCCGCCATCGTGAGCGACGCGGACTTGCGCCGTTTCACGCGCACGCCGCGTCTGCCCGATGCGAGCATCGCCGGCCGCAACACGCTGAGCAACCGGCTGCAAGTTTTGCAGAATTACGAACGGGTCTTTTTTTTCACGGACATCGAAACGCCGCCTCAACGTCTGTCCGGTCTGGCCGACAAGATCGAGTTCAGCGAAAAAAGCGGCAATGAATATAATCATCGCGGCTATGATCCGGCTGTTTTTCGCGGCCAATTGCAGGAGCGCATCCAGAATTTTCCCGCGATTCAATCCGCGGCCCCGGCCGCCGGAAAAGCCAAACGCAAGCTGGCCGTGTTCACGCCGCTGCGGCCGGTGCGCTCGGGAATTTCCGACTACAGCGAGCATCTGCTTGCGCAGCTGGCCGATGATTTTGAGATCACTGTTTTTCTCGACGGCTATCACCCGGCACGGCAGGAGCTCTTTCCGCCGTTACGCTGGCATCACGCGGCGGACTTCGAGCGCTGGCTGCGCGCCGGGAATGAGGACGCCGCTCTGGTGTATGTGATGGGCAACAACGAATGCCATCGCAACATTTATCACTGGTCGCGGCGCGCGCCGGGGATCATGGAATTCCATGACGACGTTCCTCTGGCGTATGGCATGCATGACCGCAACTTCTGGATGAACCGGCTCGATTGGCTGGAATTGGTTGAACAGGAGCACGGCCGCACATTGGAGGAACTGCACCGCAATCCGCCCGACGATGAGACGTTATGCGACCTGCTGCCCATGACGCGCGCCTTCGCCGACGGCCAGCGCGGCTGCATCGTGCACAACGAATGGCTTGGCGAGCAGGTGCGCGGCAACTGTCCGCAACTGCCGGTCTGCAACACCGGACTGGGTGTGGATTGGCCGGAACCGCCGCATGAAAACGGCGCGCGGCGCGCGGCCCTGCGAGCCAAATTCGGCGTGCGGGAGAGCCATGCGCTTTTCATCGTCATTGGCGAGATCAATCCATTCAAGCGCTTTGAGCAGATTTTCCGCGGCTTCAGCATCGCGCGCATGGCCTGCCCGGATATCATTCTGATTGTGGCCGGCGGCGCGCAGGATGAAGCGCTTAACCGCTATATCGCGGACGGCATGGAGCGCTATGGTCTGGACGACGGCGCGGCGATACGATTGGGATATCTGGAGCGTGAGGATTTCCTCGGTTTGATCGATGCGGCGGACGCCGGCATCAACCTGCGCTGGCCCACGCTCGGCGAGACCAGCGCCACGCTGACTCAATTGATGGGCGCGGGCAAGCCCGTGCTTGTCACTAACCGCTGTCAATTCAAGGAATACCCGGACGAAGCCTGCTGGAAAATCGAGCCCGGCGAACGCGAGGCAGAGCGCATCGCGCAGGCCATCGTCGCCCTGGCGCGCCATCCGCGTCATCGCCGCGCCATCGGCGCCTTTGCGCAAGATTACATCGCGCGTTTTTCCTGGGACCAGGTCGCCGCGCGCTTTCGTGATTTCATCGAGCAGGTTTATGGCTGAGCGCCGCGCGCGACATGTGATTTTTTTACTTTTTGACAATCCCGTCTTTTCCGGCTGAAATGCCGCCCAATTACGCCGCGAACATTCGGAGATAAAAAATATGCCGCTTTACCTGGCCGTAGTGCATTATCCTTGCAGCAATAAACAGGGCGAGGTCGTCACGACTTCGATCACCAATTTCGACATTCACGATATCGGGCGTTCCGGTCGCACCTACGAGTGCGAGGCGGTCTATCTGGTCAATCCCGTGCCGAGTCAGCTTTGGTTCGCCAATCGCGTGCTGGAGCACTGGACCGAGGGCGCCGGGGCGGAGTACAACTGGACGCGCAAGGAGTCGATGAGCCGTGTGCAGACCATCGAGGATCTGGTGACACTGACAGAACAACTGGAGGCGAAGCACGGCCGCCCGCCGGTGTATATCGCCACGTCAGCCCGCAAGACGCATGAGACCTGGGGCTATGTGGCCATGCGTGAAAAGATGGAGGCCGATCCCGACACGCCGTGGGTGCTGCTGTTCGGCACGGGCTGGGGGCTGCATAAGGACCTGATGGACGAAGTGGATTACATCCTCGATCCGATCTACGGCGCCGGCGACTACAATCACCTCAGCGTGCGCGCCGCCGTGGCGATCATCCTCGACCGCCTGCGCGGCGAAAAGTGGCACGAAAGCAAGCTATAATCATCTTTCATATTGCGAGTATATTTTTCGCGCTTCGTCGGCGATGATGCTGAGGCCGCGTTGGACGGTCGCTTCGTTTTGGGCGTAGCTGATGCGGAGGCATTCGTCGCGCTGTTTCCATTCGCCTTCGAGGCCAGGAAAGAAGTGGCGGCCGGGCACAACCAGCACGCCGCGGGCTTTGAGGCGTTCGTAAAATTCCTGCGAGCTGATGGGCAGATCGCGAAACCATAGCCAAAGGAAGAACGCGCCTTCGGGTTTATGCACGCGGCAGTCGATGCCGCGCAGCTCGCGGCGCAATTGCTCGACGGCGCGGTCGGCGCGCGACTGGTAGTAGGGCCGGATCACGTCGCGGCCAAGGCTGAGCAGTTTGTCTTCGCGGATGAGTTCATTGGCCAAGGTTGCGCCGATGCGGTTCGGCGCGAGGCACATGATCGCGCTGGCGGCGGAGATGGCGGCGATGATTTCCTCGCTGGCCACGACGATGCCGGTGCGCAGGGCGGGCAGGCCGAATTTGCTCAGGCTCATGCAGAGTATCGTGCGCGGACTCCATTGCGGCGCGGCGTCGCTGAAGACGATGCCGGGAAACGGCAGTCCGTAAGCGCCGTCGATGATCAGCGGCACGTCGCGCTCCTCGGCGAGGCGCATCAGGCGCTGCGTCTCCTCGTCGCTCATCATGTTCCCCGTGGGATTCGTCGGGCGCGAAAAGCAGATCGCGCCGGCGTCGTCAACGGCCTCCAGGCGCTGGAAATCGACGTGGTACTTGAACAGCAGATCGTCGATGTATTCGATCTCCGGCTGGACGGCGCGGAAGATGCCAGGCTCCAACCCCACGTCGGAATAGCCGATGTATTCCGGCGCGAGCGGCAGCAGAATTTTTTTGAACGAGCCGTCGCCATAGCGTCCGGCGAACATATTGAACAGGATGAAGAACGCTCCTTGGCTGCCCGTGGTCAGCGCGATGTTGCGCGGTCCGACGTCCCAGCCGCATTCCCGGTGCAGCAGCGCGGCGAGCGATTCGATGAAAGCCGGGTTGCCCTGCGGCGAATCGTAATCGCCGATGGCGCGCTCGAATGCGCCGTCGCGCTCCAGGATGCGCTGCATGGCGCCGCGGATGCATTGCTGCACCTCGGGGATATGGGCCGGATTGCCGCCGCCGAGCATCAGCATGCCCTTTTCGGAGAGCGCACGGCCCAAGTCGTCCATCAACAGATTGATGCCGGAGTTGCTCGTAATCTTTTGGCCGAATGTTGAAAGTTTCATTCTGTTTTTTTCAGGCTTTCTTGCGCCAGTTGTTCGGTCATTCTTCGTCAAACAATTCGTACTTCAGCATTTTATTATGCAGACTTTTGCGGCTGATACCGAGCAGGTCGGCGGCCTCTTGACGCCGGCCTTCCACCTTGCGCAAGGCAGCGAGGATCATCTTGATCTCCAGTTTGGCGGTCTGCTCTTCGATCACGTCGCTCATGGATTGCGAGAAATCGAAGCCGCTCATCGATAGATCGCCGGATTCATCCGTCTGCGGTTCAAGGCTGGCCGGCAGTGACGGGAGATGTTGCGGTTGCACCACGCCCTCACCGGTCAGCACCACGCCGCGTTGCACGGCGTTTTGCAGCTGGCGGATGTTCCCTGGCCAATTATACGAAACAAGGATGTCCATCGCTTCCGGATCGATGGAACGCACATCCTTGTTGAAGGCTTTTGAATAGTGGTCCAGGAAGTGATGCACCAGCAGCGGCAAGTCCTCCATGCGTTCGCGCAACGGCGGCGCCTCGATGGAGATCACATTGAGCCGGTAGAATAAATCCTCGCGAAACTTGCCCTGGTTCACTTCGGCTTGCAGGTTCCGGTTGGTCGCGGCGATCACGCGCAGGTCCACATGGATCGTCTGCACGCTGCCCACGCGCGAGATTTCCCGCTCCTGCAGCGTGCGGAGGAGCTTCGGCTGGAGGCTCAGCGGAATCTCGCCGATCTCATCAAGGAAAATCGAGCCGCCGCTCGCCGTTTCGAACAGCCCCTGCTTGCGCTGAAAGGCGCCGGTGAACGCGCCCTTTTCATGGCCGAAAAGCTCGCTTTCCAACAGCGTGTCCGGGATCGCCGCGCAGTTCACCTTGGTCAAATCCTGGTCGCGGCGCTGGCTGAGCGCATGGATCGCCTCGGCGATGAGCTCCTTGCCCGTGCCGCTCTCGCCGGTGATCAGCACCGTCGCGTCGGAGTCGGCCACGCGCTGGATCATTTCGAACACGCGCTTCATCGCCGCGCTTTCGCCGATGATGTTCTGATACGCCGAGTGGCTGCGCAGCTGCGTTTGCAACTCCGCCACGCGGCGGGCCAGCGCGGCGCGCTCCACGGCCCGGCCGACGACCGTGCGCAGCTCCTGAATGTCGAAGGGCTTGTGAAACAGATCATACGCGCCGAGCTCATAAGCCTCGCGCGCGACCTTGGGCGAGCCGTAGGCCGTGACGATCAGGCAGACGGAAGACGGGCGCTTGTCGCGGATTTGCTTCATCGCCTCGATGCCGCCGAGGCGCGGCATCTTGATGTCGAGGATGATCACGTCGAAAACGGATTCCTGCGCTTTATCCACGGCCTGCTGTCCGTCCACGGCCTCGTCGATCTCATATCCCTCGCGGCGCAGCATTTCGCGCAGTGTCAAACGCACATTCAATTCATCATCGGCAATGAGGATTTTCGGCGACAATTTTCATCCTTTCGATGTCTGCTGTTCATTATCGCCGGTTTGCGCCCAGAGTCAACAGCGATCCCATGCATGCTTTTCACTTGACAAGACGCCCTGTGACGGCAAGATTGCCCCTCCATTCGCTGAGATTGGCGCGTGTAGCACAATGGCTAGTGCATCGGCCTTCCAAGCCGAGGATACGGGTTCGATTCCCGTCACGCGCTCCACCGAAATTGGGCGAATTACGAAGATTTACTTTTCTTCTTCCGCCGATTTTTCCGAGTGTTTTTCCAATAAAGTTTTGGTGTTGTCACAGGCGGCTTTCACCGAGGCATGATTGTTCATGCAACGGCGTCTATCGTCAGCGGTTGTCCGTTTCCACAGGTAGGATCGGGCTAAGCGTTTTCTTATCAGTTATCGTTCGTATTGCAATTCGTCATTGGATTCTGTTTCGGCTGCGCCCGGTTTCCATGATGAGGCTGGACCTGAAGTTTGTTTTCCATAAGAAATGATAGCTTCGCTTAACTGGCTTCCCGTAACCGGAATGGGCGCTTTGATGAGTTCGGGAATATTATAGGCCCAGGCCAGCGAATCATAGTACGCCGGATTCTGCTGAGGCAGCAGAAACGGCTTGTGCGCCACGCCATTCGCATCGACATAACTGAAGAACGGCCGGGAAAAACGGCCATCAAGGCGTTTGCTGTTGAAAGCAATCCAGCGGCCATTGCTCGACCAGCTGTGCCAGGTGTCGGGCCGTTTGCTGCTGATGGATAGTTTGCGGTGTTCGCCGCTCTCCATATCCATCAGGTATAAGTCGCACTGGGCCTGGTGAATGGGAAAGTCGCTGTATGGCGAAACGTTGAACAAGAGGAACCGGTCATCGGGCGAGAATCGCGGCTGGTTGATGCTGCCGTCCACTGCTTTCGCGGATAGAACCGTCTCCAGCTCGCCCCATTCGCCGCTTTCCGCATCATAGCGGATTCGCATTAAGTCGCAGCGCACTTCACGATAGCGTTCCTTCGGGAGCTGCGGCGCGCTGCAGAAATACAAGTATCGGCCGTCGCGGGACCATTCTGGAAATGTCTCCATGCGATCGATCTTGCTGATCTTGTTTTCTCGGATGACTTCTCGCGTATCCAGGCGGTACAGGTCCAAATCGCAGGCGAGGTCGAACACGTCGCGCACTTCCTGGACCTTCGTATGGATCAGCATCTGGAATTTGTTGTCGGTGATGGCCAGAAGCTTGCCATTGGGATGCCAGGCGGAAAAACCGGTCTTCCCGGACGTCAGTTCGGTTTTCGTGCTGATGGGTTCGACTTGATTATTTTCAACCAGCAACATGGGGGTGCCGTATGTTGAGGATCTTGCCTGAAGCGCCATATGATGGGGATCATTATTGAGATAAGAATGGCAGTGCATGCACCCATAGCTGAACAACCGGTTATGCAATACGACGGATTCTTCGTAGTTTTCCAGATTCCTTTGATAGAAGCCCATGTCGTTCCAGATCACCGAAATCATGATTTTCCGGTATGTTAAGAAAGGGTCGATGCCAGCGTCCGCAACGGTGTTTTCAATCGTCTCGAAGCGGCTCCAGTTGTTCTCGCTGTCTTTCACGTATACATCAAAATAAAGTTTCCGCCCATGGTTGGCGTCCAGCAGTTTTTTCCAACGATCCACCGGGATTTCAATGTCTGGCTTTCGACTGTGAATTTCGATGGGATCGCCGTCTTTGGAGTAAATTTTCACATAATGACCGGCGCCGTTTTCTTCGATCAGAAAATTCAGGGGAGCGATATTCGGAGGGATGACGACGCCGCAATAGTCCGGACGGATTTTAGCGGGACGGTCGATTGAGCGGGATGCATCGATGACCGCCGTCTTATCGCATTGGGTGAAAACCAACGCGCAAGCCAACAATGCTAACGTCAATGTCGATGATGCCGTAGTTCTCATGCCCTTGCCCGTTATCGATCCCTTGATCTATTTTATCCAGCTGGATCGGCCGTGAAACGCTGCACCGGCCTCCTTGACCGATGACTCTTTTTAACGGATTAAAAGGTCCGTGATGCGCTTTCAACTTACCGTATCAATTGACTCCCTGAAAATCCATAGACGTTGTAGAAATAATAAGTGTCGCCGAATTTATCCGCCAATTCGGTCAAGGCCGCCTGTTTATCGTTATGCTTATTCAATATATTGATGAGCTCCTGAAGCCGTGTGATCGATTCCGGACTGATTTCATAGCCATATAAATCCGGTCTTTGACCCGTGGTCTGCATATAGATGACCAATGCTTCCTCAAACGCTCGCGGGAGCGTGGCATACTGAAAATCGCGCAGACGTTCGATATTATTAACAATCTCCAACACCTCTCTGCGCTGAAAATAACTGGCCATTAAGTATTCAAAGGCCATTCGGTTATGCTTGTTTTGGGCGAGCAACTCGGTCAGCGAGCCTTCGTTGATACTGTCATCATCCGGTATCAGGGAACGAATCCGTTGGATTTCCTCGTCCGAGGAAAAATCAGGATCCTCTTCGAGCCGGTCCAACAGCTCCTGCGCCTGGTCCCTGTAGAGGAAATCCTCGCGCAGGATGCGCAACAACGCGCGGGCGGTCTCTGGTTGCCGCTTGACGATGTTGATCAGGGCCAGCCGCTTCAATGCCTGCGGATGGTATTTCAATCCCGCCAAAGCGTCCCAGGCGAAGTTCTCGGCTTCATTGACGCGGCCCAGCTCATAATAAGTCTCGCTGAGATCTAAAAATCGGGCCCTTCTTTCCATGGCGCTTAACGATCTTGATGCCGCTTCGACGTGATAAAGACACCAGTCGATTGGCTGGGGATAGGCGAACATCTCATCAAGCAACCGGCCGCTATGGTAGAGCGCTCGATTGACATCATGGCAATAACAGACGTTGAAGTATTTCGTGCCAAGGTTGCGGGCTTCGTACAGAACTTCATTCCACATCCGCTGCTGGGAGTAAAAGCGGATGCGAAGATAATGTCTTTCTTGATGATTCGTTGATAGCAGGACGACGCAGATTAGGATAATCAGCAGAATTATCGCGGATAACATACCATGCGATGGGTTTGCATTCTGGCTCGTATCGGCTTTGCTTTGCTGAATCTTATCGTCTTTGCTTTTCCGGCTTTTCTTTTTTCGGGCTTTGCCCTTATCGGCATCGACGCGCCTGAATCGGTTCTGGAGCTTGTCGCTGTTGTAGCGCCAATACACACTGGCCAATCCGGCGATCGGAAAAAAAACATAGAGAAAATAATAGAGCACGGGTCCATTAAAATAAACGGATAATGGGTCGTAGGGCAGGACTGCCGGATCATTGGGCAGGATGCAGAGATATACTTCGGCGGCGCTGATGTCGAACAGCAGCGCGCTGACTACGATGGGGATCAGCGCCGCTGAGATCAACGCCCCAAGATCCACAAGCCAAGCGCGTTTAACGAGCAATTCGTACAGCGCGCAGAGCATCACGAAAGGCAGATATGCGAAAACCGCCGCGTAGTAAATCACAGCGGAAAAAAACAAAAACAAGATGAAGCGAAGCGCGCCGCGCCGTATGCATGCGCGAGTATAAAGATAGAACAGCAGCAGACCAAGCGCGATGGATAAGTTCTCCATCATGAAGTGATAGTAGCGGCTGTATTGCAGCAGAACCACAATCGCCGGAATGAAGCGGAGCGCCCGCAGCCGTCCGTCGCTCATCACGTCCAGGCATTGGCCGGTTCCCCAGCTCAGCAACCAGGCGACAGCGGTGATGATCAGCGCTCCCGCCCATGAATAGTGGAAACAATAGAGCAGCACGCCCGCCGCGCACATCGCCGTCTTGCCGGGAAAACCTGGTATCTGCTCAAATCCCCCCGAACCCGGAACGTAAGGCGGCAGGCGCCAATAGCTCATAATGCTGCAGTGAAGCAGCCTCGGATCGAGATAGAGGAAGATATAAAGAAAAAACAAGAGATAAAAAAACAGGTGAAAAAAAAACGTCGCGCGCCATCCGTCCCTCGCCGCATCTGTATTTGGCGCGTCAACCATCGTTTGCTGCTCCTGCAGAATTGAAGATTCAGTAGCATCAAGCCATGCCTGCAAACCATGCGAAAGTCAAGCGCAATGCCGGAGCGGTCAATTAAGGGGGTTCTTAAGGATTAAGTTTCGAGCTTAAGAAATGTAATCATTTGGATGCAAAGATATAAGGGAAATCGCTATCAATTTAATTCCGGTGGACTGCCGGCGATGAGCACGGGCAGCCGTTGTTGTCGCTTCGAAAGGAAGGATCGGCTTGGTGTTTTCCAGATTTATTGTTCGTATTGGGATCCGGCATTGGCATTTGTATTCGCCGTGCCCGGCTCCCATGAGGAAGCTTGACCTGGGATGAGTTTTTTATATGAAACGATGGCTTCGCTCAACTGACTTCCCTTCACCTGGATTGGCGACTTGATCAGTTCGGGAACCTGCAGCACCCAGACTAACTTGTCATAGTATGCCGGATCCTTTTGAGGCAGCACAAAGGGTTTGTGCGCCTCGCCGGTCTCGTCTACATAACTGATAAAGGGCCGGGAAAAACGGCCATCGATGCGACGGCTGCTGAACACGATCCAGCGGCTGTTGCTGCTCCAGCTGTGCCATGATTCGTTTTGTTCGCTGCTGATGGACAGCCTGCGATGCTCGCCGTTGGACAAATCCAGCATATGCAAATCGGATTTGAGCTTATCCACGGGAAAATCGCTATGATCCGCAACGTTGAATAAAAGAAACCGGCCGTCGGGCGAGAAGCGCGGCTGGTTGATGCTGCCGTTCACTTCCTTTGCGGTCAGGACGGTCTCCAGTTCACCCCACTCTCCGCTTTCCATGTCGTAGCGGATTCGCATCAAATCGCATCGCACCTGGTGATAGAGTTCCTCAGGCAGTTGCGGCGCGCTGCAGAAATACAGGTATCGCCCATCGCGGGACCACTCTGGAAAAGTCTCCATGCGTTTCGGATTGCTGATCTTGCTATTGCTGATAACCTCTCCGGTTTCCACGCGATACAGATCCAGATCGCTGGCGTGGTCGAACACGTCGCGCACTTCCTCGGCGTTCGTATGGATCAGCATTTGGAATTTATTGTCGCTGATGGCAAGCAGCTTGCCGCTGGGATGCCAAGCGACGAAGTTGACTTTGCCGGACGTCTGATCGGACTTCACACGTTTGGGCATGACTTCATCATTTTCGACCAGCAGCATCGGCGTGCCATATGCGCCGGATCTTGTCTGCAGCACCATATGATTCGGATCGTTGTTGAGGAAAGTATGACAATTCACGCATCCGTAGCCGAACGACCGGTTGTGCAACACCACCGATTCATCGTAGTTTTCCAGATTCCGTTGATAAATGCCCAGATTTCTCCAGATGAGGCAAAGTTGGATTCGCCGGTACGCCAGGTAAGGATCAATCTCCTCCTGCGTGATGGAATTCTCGATCGGCTCGAACCGGCTCCAGTTGTTTTCGCGGTCTTTCACAGATACTTCAAAATAAAGTTTCCGCCCGCGGTTGGAGTCCAGCAGTTTTTTCCAACGATCCACCGGGATTTCAATATCTGGCTTTCGACTGTGAATCTCGATAGGATCGCCGTCTTTGGAGTAAATTTTCACATAATGACCGGCGCCGTTCTCTTCGATGAGAAAATTCAAGGGGGCGATATTCGGAGGGATGACGACGCCGCAATAGTCCGGACGGATTTTCGCGGGACGGTCGACAGAGCGGGATGCACCGACGGCGGCCTGCTTGCCGCACTGGACAAAAACCAACGCGCAAACTGACAATGCCGCAAACGTCAATGTCAATGATATCCTCGTTTTCATGGCCTTTCCCGTTGTAAATCCCTTGAGAAATTTCTAACCAGCCTGATCGGCGGCCCCGCGCCGTATTTTCAAATCACCGTATCAACTGACATCCTGCAAAGCCATAGATGTTATAGAAATAATATGTGCCGCCGAATTGATCCGCCAATTCGTTCAAAGCCGCCTGTTGATCGCCATACTTACTCGATGCGCTGAGGAAAGTTTGGAATCGCTTGAGCGATTCCGGGCTGATTTCATAACCATGTAAATCCGGTTTTTCACCCGTGGTCTGAGTATAGATGAGCAATGCTTCCTCAAGCGCTCGCGGGATTGCGGAATAATGAAATTCACTCAGACGTTCGATGTTTTGAACGATCTCCGGAACCTTTCCGCGCTGAAGATAATCGACCATTAAGTATTCAAACGCCATCCGGTTATGCTTGTTTTTGGCGAGCAACTCTTCGAGAGAACACCCATAGATGCTGTCGTTGTCCGGCGTCAGGGAACGGACTTGTTGAATTTCCTCGTCCGCAGAAAAATCAGGATCTGCCTCGAGCCGGTCCAACAGTTTCTGCGCCTGGTCCCTGTAAAAAAAATCCTCACGCAAGGTGAGCAGGAACGTGCGCGCGGTATCCGGCCGGCGCTTGACGATATTGATCAAGGCCAGCCGCTTCAAGCCCATTGGATGGTATTGCAGCCCCGTCAAGGCGTCCAAGGCGTAGTGTTCGGCGCCATTGACGCGCCCCAGTTCATAAAAAGTCTCGCTGAGATCCAAAAATCGAGCCCTTTTTTCCATCGCAGATAATGATCTTGATGCAGCTTCCACATTATAAAGGCACCAGCCGGTTGGTTGGGGATAGGCGAACATGTCATCAAGCAGCCGGCCGCTATGATAGAGCGCTCGATTGACATCATGGCAATAGCAGACGTTGAAGCGTTCCGCCTCGAGTTTGCGGCCTTCGCGCAGAACATCGTCCCACATCCGCTGCTGAGAATAATAGCGAATGCGAAGATAGTGTCGTTCTTGATGATTCGTTGAAAACAGGACGGCGCTGAAAATGACAATCAGCAGGATCGCCGCAGATAACATGCCCTGCGATTGGCTTGCAATCTGGCTTGTATCGGCTTTGCTTTGCTCAATCTTGCCTTTTTTGTTTTTCCGCTCTTTCTTTTTTTGGGCTTTGCCCTTATTGGCCTTGAAACGTCTGAATCGATCCTGGAGCTTGTCGCCGTTATAGCGCCAATACACGCAAGCCAATCCAGCGATCGGAAAAAAAACATAGAGAAAATAATAGAGCACGGGTCCATGAAAATAAACGGTTAATGGATCGTACGGCACGATTGCCGGATCATTGGGCAGGATGCAAAGATATGCTTCGGCGGCATTGATGTCGAACAGCAGCGCGCTAATCGCGAGGGGGATCAGCGCCGCTGAGGCCAGCGTCCCAAGACCAACAAGCCAAGCTCGTTTGATCAGCGATTCATACAGCGCGCAAAGCATCACGAACGGCAGATATGCGAATACCGCCGCGTAGTAGATCGCGACGGAAAAAATTAAAAACAGAACGAAGCGAAGCGTGCCACGCCGCATGCATGCGCGAGTATAAAGGTAAAACAGCAGCAGACCAAGCGCGAGCGATATATTCTCCATCAGGTAGTGATGGTAGCGGCTGTATTGCAGCAGGACCACAATCGCCGGAATGAAGCGAAACGCCCGCAGCCGACCGCCGCTTATCGCATCCAGGCATTGGCCGGTTCCCCAACTCAGCAGTCCGGCGGCGGCGGTGATGATCAGCGCTCCCGCCCATGAATAGTGGAAACAATAGAGCAGCACACCCGCTGCACACACTGCGGTTTTGCCGGGAAAATCCGGCATTTCCACAAATCCTCCCGAGCCCGGAACGTAAGGCGGCAGACGCCAAAAGCTAGGAAGACTGAAGTGAATCAGCCTTGGATCGAGATAGAGGAAGATATAAAGAAAAAACAGGAGATAAAAAAACAGGCTAAAAAAAAACGCCTCGCGCCTCCCGCCGTTCGCTGCATCTGAATGCGGCGCGTCAACCATCGTCCGCTGCTCCCGCGGTGTTTTTGCAGAATTGAAAATCCAATAGCAACAAGCCATGCCTGCAATCCGCGCGAAAGTCAAGCGCTATGCCGGGAACGGCCGGTTAACCGTTACATTGTATACAGGATCGCGCTTGATCTGCAATCAGTTGACGACGCGGCATCAGATCCAGATCTGCCTTGTGGCGAATCCGAGTTGCGTTTTGCGCGGCGACTTTCTTCACGCTCATTCAAGCCGTTTCCGGTAATACTCCTGAACGATAAAGAAGGCCTGCTTGCGTTCGCCGCGCTCGGAGACGAGGCCCTTGCGATTCCAGCCGTCCTGGATGCCGGGCAACATGCGCAGCGGCGTGCGGAAGTCGACCAGAACCCAGGGCGCACAGCCGCGGAAATTGGCGATCCGCTCCAGCATGGGAAACGACTCACGATAGACCCACGCCTGGAACTCCTCCGTCCAACGCGTCTCTTTGTCCCCGTGAAAACCAAACAGCGCGCCGGCGCCAAACTCGCTGATGATCAGCGGCTTGTCGAAGCGCACTTCGTAATCGCTGGTCTTGCATGCATCGGGCAGGCCGTCGTACCAGCCGATATATTGATTGAGCGCAATCACATCCAGCTGCTCTCCGAGAGCGTCGCTGATGACCTTCTTGCCTGTGCCTTCGATCTTGTCCGGTTGCAGCGCCGCGCTGACCAGCCGCGTGTCATCGAGGCTCCGCACATGATCGGCCATCGCCTTCAGGAATTTATTGCGCGGCTCCGTCCTTCCCGTTTCGTTGCAGATCGACCAGATGATCACGGCGGCGCGGTTGCGGTCGCGGTTGATCATCTCGCCCATCTGGCGTTTGGCGTTTTCCAGGACTTGGTCGTCGCCCCAATGGATGCCCCAGTAAAGCGGCAATTCCCCCCACAACAGGATTCCCCACTCATCGGCGAGCCGGATGATGTTTTCATTATGCGGATAGTGCGCCAGCCGGACGAAGTTGCAATTCAATTCCTTGGCGTAACCCAGAAATCGCTTGGCGTCTTCAACGGACCATGCGCGCCCGCCGCGAACAGCGTTCTCCTCGTGATAGCAGACGCCGCGCAGGAACATCGGTTTCCCGTTCAGCAGTAGCTCCATCCCGCGCGTTTCCAGCGTGCGGAAACCTATCTTATCGCTCACGCTCGATTCACCGGCGCGAATCGTCACGTCGTAGAGTTTTGGATTGTCCGGGCTCCAGCGCTGAAGGCCGGGCAGATCCAATTCAATCCGCGCCTTGCCTGTGTCATCCACTGTGAAAGACTCCTTGAGACCCAGTTCGGGGAGCTCCACTTCAACCGATTCGGGAAGTTTTTCGCCGTCCAGTTCAACCCAGCCCGATGCATGATTCGCGGAGCCTTTCGCCAGCTGAAAATGGAAATTACGGATGAAGGTGGAATCAAGTGCGACCAGGCGAACGTCGCGGGTAATGCCGCCGTAGTTCCACCAATCGGTGACATTCGACGGGATGGCGTCGCCGCGGCGACGGTTGTCGACGGCGACGATCAGCGAGTTCTCGCCATCGCGGAGCTTGCCCGTGATCTCCAGATTGAAGGGCGTAAAGCCCCCCTCGTGCTCGCCCAGTTTTTCGTTATTGAAATAGACCTCCGCCTTGTAGTTGATCGCGTCGAAATAAAGGAACAGGCGTTGTTCTCGCATCTCCTCCGGAATTTCGAAGAGGCGCCGGTGCCAGATGCGGCCTTCATAATAAAACAGCTTATCGTCCTGTGAATTCCAGTCGCCGGGAACCCAGAGCGTGGGAGAGGCGTCAAAGCTGTATTCCAACCGGTCGGATTTGCTCTTCGGCTTGGCGTCTTTCCAGACCGGCATGAAGCCGAACGCTCCGGTTTCATATCCGTCGATAATATACTTCCATTTTCCATTCAGCGAGAGTTGCGCTCTCGATCCGATTGCTCCGATTAATTTCGCGGCATGGGTCTGTTCGGCGGGATTCATGCTTCATTCCTTCCAATATTAATGAGTGGTTTTTGGAGTTTCTTTAATCCAGGACTGACCGTCAAGGATGGATCGGAGATTTATGATGATACGGGCGCATCTTGACGGAGCTCCCAAAGTTATGCGAAAGTACATCTGGAGACGAGAAATGACTCCCATTCCTTTTCAAGCGAGGCC
>JAFGJS010000038.1 GCA_016928995.1 Candidatus Sumerlaeota bacterium
ATTGATTATCGCAGGAGCGAGGATGCCTCAACTCACTGCTTTGTCAACCACCCCGTGGGGGGGGCACTTGGAAGTTGAATCCGGGAAATATGAAAATATTATATTTAAGTGATTCGAAATATTCCCGATAAAGTGTTTGGGAAAGCAATCCCATCATGGTTTGTCGAAGGCTGTTCCATCACATCTTGACGCTGGAGGAATGTTCGATGAGAAACCGCAACATCTTATTGATCTTTGTTTCAACATGCGCATTGTGTCTGTTTCTTGTTTCAAGTTTATCCGCACAAGTCAGTTTGCTCGCAGGAACCTGGTTGATTGAGGACTACAAGGATGGGACGACTTTCGAACAATGCACTATCGACAGTTCCGGAAACGCCACATTCACTGAATATTATGACACTTCCATGGATTATCCCTATGACTACACCATGACCGTGACGCATGCGGGCGTGTTCACGTATGACACGAATCGCAGATTCACCTACACCGGAACCGGCGCCGGCGTGGCGCAGGAAGATCCTCTGGCGACATGCATTTTCAATGTCAGCGCGGAAGGCACTGGATCGGAGGATCATAACCAGCTCGCCGGATATTGGAGCGACACGGAGCAGTACTACTACAACGGATCGCTGATGGGAAGCGACGTCGATGCCTCGCAGGTCGTGATGACGCGAGTCAGTTACATTCCGCCGGAAGAAAGTCCAGAGATTGTCGGAACATACTTAATCACAATCTACGGGGAAAATTTCAGCTGGTCCGGCGAGGTCACGATGAATCCCGACGGCACTATGACCGGATATATATCGAAAGTGGGCGATGACGCGCCCTTGGCTGGCTTGTATGAATATGACGACGCGAGCAACACGTTGACTTTTGAGTATACGAGTTCGATGGACCTCCCGATTGTCGGAGAACGCGTTTTTGTGTTTGAAGCGACAGGCACGAGCAATGACGCGAACACAGTCGTGACAGGCACATGGTCGATAACTTTGACCGCGCGTGAATTCAACGGCACTTTTACCATGGTGAAATCGGGAAAACAGATACCGAACACGCGAGCCAGCGGCTGGATCTTATACGACTAAGGCGCTTTATATTTATTGCTGGTTTAATCGGGCCGAAGTGACCGCGCTGGGCGCATAGCTCAGCGCGGTTTTCTAAGGAGACATAGAAAATTATCTCCTACGCCTTTTCCCTCAATTATATTGCCGGTTTTTTGAGGATTATAGCACGATCTGCTAAATGTGTACGAAATTTCATCTTCAGTTCTTTATTTGATATTTTTGCAGACACCCTATATCGACCATTTTTCAGTGTCCGTATTTCAGTGTGTGCTTCATTATCGACTTCTGGCACATGAAAAGGCTTGAATTCATATAAAATAGGATTTTTGGGATCAGAAACACGAAATTCTTGTAAAATATCCATCACGGCAAAACATATGATCCCCCAAGTTTTAAATTGTCGTCTGTAATTGATCACATCTTCCGGACATTTTGAATATTTCTCCCGATTAACACAGAACACAGGGAACCGAATCGATGCAGGAAATATTCTTTCATCTAAAACTGATTCATTAAAACGATGATACAGTTTTTCTGTCGGTGGAAAATCAGGATCAGGATTTATCATTGATTGAAATATGCCTTAACACAAAAAGTCGCGAATTTCATCAATAGCTGCAACAAAATCAGCTCTATCCTCTGGATTAAATTGAAAAACTCGTGCATCGTTTATTCTATCAGACATTCCGCAAATAGCGTCTCCATCATTATCGATTTCCACGTTGGCATATTTCTCATGATTCGAAAAAATAAATGCAATTCCACCTTCAACAGAAGGCAGGACACCATTGGGTAAAAACTCAATGTTATTTAGCTCATCCAAAATAGTCTGCGACAGAGAAATTGCTTTGAAAGTGGGAGCAGGCGCGCCATAGCTATCCCAGTCTCGTTCGAGTTCCTTAAGTTCATTAATTCTATCGTGCAACATCTTCAATTTTGATTTCCCATAATTAACGACATTTAAAACAGCCCTAGAAGGCGTACTGAAATGATTTTTTTCTTGAACCATAATATGTGCCGACAATGTTGGCTTGGCCATAACAACAATAGAACCTGCCACTAAAGCAGGAATAACTCTCTTCGAAGTGCTATTTTGTGAAGAGTAGAGAGCGTCAGGTTTAAATTTCATTTATTTGCCTCCTTTAACAATCTCTCCAACTCATTTATATGGGTACCCATCCATTTGTGAATAGCCTTTGCCGTGCTTATGTCCATAATCAACGTAGTTTCAATTATACGAATGACGGCCTCGCGTGAAACACGTTCTTCTTTGATCTCATCACGCAGTTCACCATCACTGCTCATTTTGTATACAACTTGTTGTGGGATTACAGATCTTTCAAGAAATAATGACATTTGGAGTTTCCCATGAGGCGTAGCACCTCCAGTAGCCCCTTCAACAAAAATTTCTCGGTGTAGATTACTTTTGATAAAATCAAAGCGCACTTTTGTCGGCTCATTCACTGGCGCGGCCTTCTTTGAAGACGAACTTTTTCGTTTTTTGTTTGGCATCGTATGACTCCAAAGATATAAATCACTATAATCTTATCCAAATTTTGACTTCAAGCTCGAAATTCATCCCAATGGCTTGACTTGCGGGCCGGCAGGCGTGTCCATCACGGTGAAGCCCAGGGCTTCAATCTCTCCACGAAGGCGGTCGGCTTCGGCAAAGTTCTTCTGTTTGCGGAGCTCCTGACGCTGTTGAGCCAGTTCAAGCGCCTTTTGCTCGGAGTCTTGCGTGGCGCCGCGCATCGTGCGCAGGTCGTTCAACCGTGTGCGCGACGTGGCCAGGTCGAGCGCCAGCACATCGTCCATTTTGAATAGCGTGCGCGCCTTGGCCGCTGGATCGGCGTCCGACTTGATCAGCTTATGCACCACGGCCAGCGCCGCCGAGGTGTTCAGGTCGTCGTACAGCGCCGCGCGAAATTCACTCAGATAATCCTCCAGCGGCTCGACGGACGGCGCGGGAAGTTCTGAGCAGAACTCCCAGATTTTCGCCAGCGCGGTCTGCGCCGCCTCCAGTGCGTCCCAGGTGAAGTTGATCGGCTTGCGGTACGAGCTTTGCAGGAAGAAGTAACGCAGGGCCAGCGGCGTGAAGCCCTTCGCCCGGCAGTCGTCCAGCGTGTAGAGGTTGCCCAGGCTCTTCGACATCTTCGTGCCGTCCACATTGAGGAACGCCGAGTGCACCCAGAAGCGCGCGAAGGTCTTGCCCGTGGCGCATTCGCTCTGCGCGATCTCGTTCGTGTGGTGCACCGGAATATGGTCGATGCCGCCAGTGTGGATGTCGAGCTCCTCGCCGAGGTAGCGCATCGCCATCGCGGAGCACTCGATGTGCCAGCCCGGATAGCCGCGCCCCCAGGGGCTGTCCCATTGCATCACGTGGTTAGGCTTGTTCAGCACCCACAGCGAAAAATCCTGCGGACTCTTGCGGTCCGGATCGGCGGCGGTGCGGAAGTTTTCGATGTTGCCGTCGAGTTGCAGGCGCGCGAAATCGGCGTAGCGGTCGAACTTATTAGAATCGAACACCACACCCGCCGGAGTGATGTATGTGAAGCCATTCTTTTCCAGCCGTTGGATCAGCTCGATCTGCTCCTGAATGTGTTCCGTGGCGCGGCAGATCACCTGCGGACGGATGATGTTCACTTCGCGGATCGTATTGAAAAAATGCTCCTCATATTTACGCGCGAGTTCCCACGGGCTAAGCCCCTCCTTTTTCGCGCCCACATCCATCTTGTCATCGCCTTCGTCCTCGTCCGAGGTCATGTGGCCTACGTCGGTCACGTTCATCACATGCCGCACCTCATAGCCCGCGAACTCCAGTGTGCGGCGCAGGATGTCGCTGGCGATGTATGTCTTCAGATGGCCGATGTGCGCGAAGGAATACACCGTCATCCCGCAGGAATAGATCCGCGCTTCCGGCGGATGGATCGGCGCGAACTCCTCCACGGATCGCGATGCGGTGTTGTACAATTGAACTTTCATCATGACCTGTCCTGTGTTGGGATGCGGCATCGAAAATCGCAAGGACATCTTGCCATGCCAATCCGCAAGATCAACGTCAAAATCCACTGCTACTATTCGGAAACGAATAGTTGCAGTGGAAGGATCGGAATTATTGCGATAGTTTTGAACTGGCCAGCCGGTTAAGGCTGATCCCTGTTTCTGCGGCCTGGAGCGCCAGACGCCGATGCACCTCGGGAGGAACACGAACGACAAACTTGCCGCTGTAACGTCTGCTGACAATCGGTTCAGGGATTGATTCGCCATTCGCCCGCATGTCATCAATCACATCAGCGACTACCTTCCGGATGCCGCGCAAAGCGGTCTCGGGACGCTTGGCCAGCCAGCTTAAGCTGGGAAATTCAGCGCATAAACCAATGTATTCCCCATCGTCTTCCGACCAGGTCACTCGATAAGTGTATTTATCGCATTTAGTTTTCATCATTGCTTCTCCAAAAGCTCAATCGCAAGCAGCGCCTGACGGACCTGATAGGCTTTGGCGCAGCCTTTGCTATTCTGGATATTCACTCGCGGATCGCCGGGCCAAGGCGTTTTATATATTCTGTGACTACCGCTCTTTTGCCGCGGTGCGCCGAAATAATAATCGCATACCTTGCATAAATCCGAAAAACGGACATTTCTCGGATTTCGTTTCATCTGCATAACGATGCGAGCAATGGCATCCATAGGGAGATAGTATCACTATTGATACTGCCCGTCAAGCGTATATATTCTGAGATATTGCACTCAAAAAACGGGAGACGCGGCTTCATCGCGTCTCCCGTTTTATGATTGATTTTATGGCGTCTGCCCATCCGCCTCAGGGAGCTTTCTCTTCCTTGGGGCCTTGCTGCATGAAAACCAGCACGTTGAGATATTTCTTGGCCGCATCCAGCTGAACGTCCGTAATGTCGCGCCACGTTTTTTCCTTCTTCTCCGTTGACTCCTTCGCCTCCTCGGCTTTCTCCAGCTTCTTCAGATAAAACGGATCGTTCTCATCACCGGAAGACGCCGGACCCGAGGTCGGCTCCGATTCTTCCAGCGTGCGTTCGCCTTCATCGCCGGATGGCTCTGTGCCATTGTCATCGCCTTCCCGCTCCTTAACGCTCTTGCCATTCACCACTTCATTCTCGTCGTAATGATCGCCCAGCAGCACGCCGTAGCGCAACAGATCTCCCGTTTGTCCTTCGGGCAGATCCACAAGGACATCCGGCAGAATGCCATTCTCATGGATGCAGTGACCGGAAGGCGTGTACCATTTGGCCGTGGTGACGCGCACGGCGGATTCCATTGGATTGCCGTTCTCGTCCGTCTCAAACGGGAAATTCAGCCGCTCGACGGTCTGCACGGAACCCTTGCCATAGGTCCGGTTGTCATCGCTCACCGGACCGATAACCAGGCCGCGCCGTTGGTCCTGCATCGCGCCCGCGAAGATCTCCGACGCGCTCGCGCTCGCCTTGTTCACCAGCACTACAATGGGTTTATCATACACCGAGTCCTGAGTGGAGCGGCGCTCCATATAATCGCTCTCTTCGCGCCCCTTCACGGACACGATCAGCTGCCCTCTGTCGAGGAACAACTCGCTGGTGTTCACCGCTTCCTCGAGCAGGCCGCCGGTGTTGAAGCGCAGGTCGATGATCGCGCCCTCGCATCCATCGCGGTTGAACTCCAACAGCGCCTTCCGCAGATCCTTCGAGATATCCTTGCTGAATTTGGTCAACCGCACGTATCCGATCTTGTCATCAAGAATTTTCCAATACACGCTCTCGACCTTGATCACCTGGCGGATGATCGTCAGATCGAACGTCTTCGGCGCGCCATCACGATAGACCTTGATCTTCACCTCGGTGCCCTGCGGCCCCGTGAGCTTGTCCACGGCCTCAATCGTCGTAATGCCTTCCGTGCTCTCGCCGTCGATCTCGATAATGCGATCCATCGGCTGCAACCCGGCCTTTGCGCCCGGCGAGCCGGGAATCGGCGAAATCACCGTGAGCAGCCCGTCCCGCTGGCTGATCACGATGCCGATGCCGCTGAACTGGCCTTCCGTTTCCTTGGTCAGACTTTTGAAGTTCTGCGAACTGAGGTACTGGCTGTGTTCGTCAAGCTTGTTAAACATGCCTTGCAGCGCGCCCTCAAAGAGCTCCTTGGGATCCATCTCGGGAGCGTCGATATATCGCGCCTCGATGATATTGTACACCTCGCCGAACGTTTTGCTGAAGCGATAGTACATTTCCTCCTGCTCATCGGTCAGCGGCGGGAGAATCTCCTTGGCCGCCAGACGCTGAAAGCCCATCGCCTTCAGCACCAGGCCGGCGCAGACGATCATCAGCAGCAAATTCAGAAATAAAAGAAACTCATTCGCCCGCGAGGGATAGCTCTGCTCCAATTGCGAACGTCTGTGTTTACGCTCCGCTCGTTCTTGATGTTCCATTTGTTCCATGAACATTCACCTTGATGTTTAGGGATGCCGCTTGCGTCAATATTTCACCTCTCACCGGCGGACGATACCCGTCCGGCGCTTCATTTATTGCGTAAGCGAATAGTATGATTATCGACGCGCTCACGCCAAACGGCAAGCCCTAATTTCGGACCTGCAGAAGGGCGGACTGAAGCGGAAACGCAGTTCATTCCGCGAGACCGTCATGGTCTCCTGATGAAAAACGCCCGGCGCCGATATGCCGCTTGGCGCGGGAGAGGTTTTGCATGAAGCCCCCATGCTTCAGGTTGGAGGTCCAGCGGCGCATGACGATCCATCCGCCGAAGCGCATCAGGTCGGTCTCCCAGATGCGATACCACTTGCGCCAGCTATAGGGAATGTTCCACAGCGATAACATCATCGCCGGAAAAATCAGCACGTTGCGGCCGATGTTGAACATGTAGCGAAAACGATAGAAACGGCCCATGATTTTCCGGATGCTCCATTGCATCTCCTCCGGCGTAAGCGGAGCGTCGGGCACGAATAACGGGAAATTCCCGTCGTAATATTCCCAGCCGATGTCCTCGCGCGGAAAGATGCGCCCGTTTTCCGCGAGGCGCTCGGTCAGCTTTGTGCCAGGCAGCGGAACGGGCAAAAGCACCTGAAGCGTGTCGAGCCGCGTCTTGCGAATGAACCGCTGGAAATGCCGCACCCGGCGGGCCGCCGGCAGGTCCAGCTGGACGCCGTCAGGGAGCGGATAGCCGAAGATAAACATGCCATGCACAAAAAAACCGGCCCGATGATAGCGCCGGGTCAGCTCGACCATTTCCTCCGGGCGCGTGCGCTTGTTCATCGCCTTCAGTTCCTCCGCGATGGGCGATTCGAAGCCGATGCAAACCATATGGACTCCGGCCTTCCGCATGGCCTGAAGGAGCTCGGCGTCACGCGCACGATCCAGCCGGATTTGCACGGTCAGCGAGAGCCGTGTCCGGATCGCCTTCTGGTAATCGGCCAGCATGCCGCAGAGTTTCAGTGTTTCAGTGCGAAAGTGGCCGAACAGGTCGTCCACAATAAAAAAACGGCGGGCGTTATGCGTTTCCACCAGGGAAGCGATCTGCTCGAAAACGCGCTCGATCGGCATCGCGCGGGGCTTGCCCTTGACCGCGCAAAACTCGCAATCCATGCCGCAGCCGCGAATCCAGTTGATCGGGAAGACCTTGATTTTCGCATAGTGCAACAGGTTGAAATCCGGCAGCGGCGCGTCTTCGAAGCTTGTGACCGGCGGACGCTCCGCGGTCTGGACGAGCTCGCCGTCGCGCAGAAATGCGATCCCGGCGACAGCATCGGGCGCCCCGCCCTCGCGAATCACGGCGAGCAATTCGCGGATCGTGTCCTCACCTTCCCCGCGCACAACATAATCCACGCCATTCTCCAGCGCCTCGCGAATGTTGCCGCCCACAAAATGATGGCCGCCGGCGATGGTGACGACGCCCCGCTCCTGATAAAAACGCGCCAGCTCATATAATCGCGGAATCGTGCTGCTCAAACCGCCGTAAAGCCCCACTACATCGGCGGCGCGGATGGCCTGGAGCGTCCGGTGATCCGCCCGGCCGTCATCGTCCCGTGGGCCGGGCTTGCGATAGTTATTCTCATCGATCACCTCGACGTCCCAAGCATCGAGTTTGCTGACAATCGTCGCGATCAACAACGGTCCGATGGCCGTGGTCCGCTTCGAAATCCCGGAATAAACATTAAAAGCGGGAAATGCGGGAGCGACCATCCTGAAACGGCGTCTTTCCGGATGGGCATCCATGATCCTGTCCTCCTTGATTGCAGCTGCATAACCAAATATAAAAGCATAACCGCCGTCTTTTTGTCAAATCAATTGATGTATGGCATGGTTGGCGCTCGCTGTTCCTGAATCAAACTCTTTCCGGTTGCGCCGTCGCGGAAGTCATGTCACAATGTTTTTTTTATTGATAACATACAACCCGGCAACGGTATGGATATTTTTAATGACCAATCCATCGCATTCAAATACAGAGCGCAAAACAAAACACGTCCGTTCGCCGTTGCCTTCGGCGGACGAGATCGCCCAGCTGCCGCCAGATGGCGGTCCGCAATTCAACCGCCTGATCTTCGAGCAAAGCCCGTACCTCCTGCAGCACGCGGCGAATCCAGTCGACTGGCGGCCGTGGGGCGACGATGCCTTCGCCGCGGCGAAGGAGCAAAACAAGCCGGTCTTCCTCTCCATCGGCTACAGCACCTGCCACTGGTGCCATGTGATGGAGCATGAATCGTTCGAGGACGGCGAGGCCGCCGCCGCGCTGAATCAACGTTTCATCTGCATCAAGGTCGATCGCGAAGAACGGCCGGACATCGACCACCTCTATATGAATGTATGCAACGAGATCACGGGGCAGCAGGGCGGCTGGCCGTTGACGTGCTTCCTCACCCCGGAGGGCGAGCCCTTTTTCATCGGCACATACTTCCCGCGCCATTCGCTCCCCGGCCGCATCGGCATCGTCGAACTGGCGGAGCAAATCCATGACGTGTGGCAAAACCGTCGGGACGACATCACATTCAACGTGAAGGCGATTCGCGGCGCGCTGCAAGAAAACCGGCAGACGCAATCTAGTGCAAAGGTCGCGCCGCAGGCGCTCGCGCTGGGCTGCGAGCAATTGAGCGCGCGCTTCGATCCGGAATACGGCGGCTTCGGCCGCGCGCCGAAATTTCCCTCCCCGCATCAACTGTCGTTTCTGTTGCGGCAATGGAAGCGCGGCAACGAATGGCGCGCGCTGGAGATGGTGGAAAAGACGCTGCGGCAGATGCGGCATGGCGGCGTGTTCGATCAGATCGGCTTCGGTTTTCATCGCTACTCCACAGACCGCAAGTGGCTCGTGCCGCACTTCGAGAAGATGATCTACGACCAGGCGATGCTGATGATCGCCTGCATCGAGACGTATCAGGCGACCGGCGACGAGCAGTACGCCCGCACGGCGCGCGAGATCGCGACGTATGTGCTACGCGACATGACGTCGCCCGAAGGCGGCTTCTATTGCGCCGAAGACGCCGACAGCGAAGGCGAAGAAGGCCGCTTCTATCTGTGGGAGCCGCAAGAAGTTGTCGATGTATTGAGCGAAAACGACGGCGCGCTGTTTAATCGAATTTTCAACATTGTGGACGGCGGCAATTTCCTCGATGAAGCGTCGCGACAAAAAAACGGCAAGAACATTCCGCATCTGACCAAGCCGCTTGAAGCATGGGCCGAAGCACTCAACGTGGAAGAAAATACATTGCGCGAACGCATCGAAGACCTGCGCATAAAACTGTTCGATGCGCGAAAGAAGCGCATTCATCCGCTGAAAGATGACAAGATTCTCACGGACTGGAACGGCTTGATGATCGCCGCGCTGGCCAGGGCGGGCTGCGCGCTGGATGAGCCGGAATACATCGCCGCCGCGCGCAAAGCCGCGGACTTCCTGCTTACCACGCTGCGCCGCGAGGACGGCCGGCTGCTCAAGCGTTATCGCCAGGGGCAGGCCGGTCTGCCCGCGCATGTGGAGGATTACGCATTTACCGTGTGGGGCTTGCTTGAATTATACGAAGCAACATTCGACACACAATACCTGCAAGCCGCCATCGAATTAAACGACGCATTGATTCAACACTTCCAGGACGAGGAACACGGCGGATTTTTCCTCACCGCCGATGATGGCGAAAAATTGATGGATCGCGGCAAGGAAGTTTACGACGGCGCGATGCCTTCCGGCAATTCCGTGGCGGCGCTGAATCTGATTCGTCTCGCGCGCATCACCGGCAAATCGGAATACGAAGAGCACGCGGAAAAATTGATCGCCGCATTCGGCGCGATGGCCAATCGCGCCCCCAGCGCCGTGGCGCAATTCATGATCGCCTTTGACTTCCTGCAAGGACCATCCTGCGAAGTCGTCATCGCCGGCAATCCGCAAGCCGCAGACACCCAAGCCATGCTCCGCGCCCTGCGCGCCGAATTCATCCCCAACAAAATCGTGATTCTGCGCCCACCGACGAAAGACACGCCCGCGATTGTGAAATTCGCCCCATACACCGAACATAAAACCCCCAAGGACGGCAAAGCCACGGCCTACGTCTGTCAAAACTACTCATGCCAGAACCCAACGAATGATCCGGAGCAGATGCTTAAGTTTCTGAACCAAGAATAAAAAACGGCACGACGTTGAAAAAACGTCGTGCCGTTGTGTCGTTGTGGTTAATTATAAAATTCGCCTCAGCCTTCCTTCAGGCAGTTGGTCAGTTCGATGATCGCTTTTTTGCCATCGCCGAACATCATCTGCGCGTTGTCCATCGCGAACAGCGGATTCGGCACGCCGGCGAAACCGGGGCTGAGGCTGCGCTTGACCACGATCACCATGCGCGCTTCGTCCACGTTGATGATCGGCATGCCCGCGAGCGGCCCCACGGACTTGCGCGCGTCGGGATTCACCACGTCGTTCGCGCCGATCACCATGCAGATGTCCACCGTGCTCATCGTCGGATTGATCGCGTCCATCTCGATCAACTTTTCATACGGCACGTCGGCTTCGGCCAGCAGCACGTTCATGTGCCCCGGCATGCGTCCGGCCACCGGATGAATCGCGTATTCCACGGTCACGCCGCGCGATTCCAGCAGGTTCTCCAGGTCGCGCACGGCGTGCTGCGCCTGCGCCACGGCCACGCCATAGCCCGGCACGATCACCACGCGCTGCGCCGTGTCGAACAGCATCGCCACTTCCTCCGGCGTCGTGGACTTCACCTTGCCGCCATACACGTCATCCGCGCTCGGTCCGGCGCTCGCCTGCTCCGAAAGCAGCCCGCCGAACAACACATTGGACAGCGAGCGGTTCATCGCCTTGCACATGATCCCGGTCAGAATCACGCCTGAAGCGCCGACCAGCGAACCGGCGATGATCAGGATGTTGTTGTCGATCACGAAGCCCGTGGCCGCCGCGGCCAGGCCGGAGTATGAGTTCAACAGCGCGATGACCACCGGCATGTCCGCGCCGCCGATCGCCACGACCAGCATCACGCCCAGCACGCATGAGATCAGCACGACCACCCAATAAGGCCACAACGAAGCGCTGTAGTAGCACCCCAGGCCGGAGAGCAGAATGGCCAGCAACAGAATAGCGATGTTCGCCAGATTCTGTCCCTGAAAGAGAAATCCGTTCGGAACCCATTTGTACTCGCGCAATTTGCAGAAGGCCATCACGCTGCCGGTGAGCGTCACAGCGCCGATGATGCCGGAGGCATAGGTGGCGATCAAGCCGTCCATCTCCAGCTTCATGTTTACTAAATGATGATAAGTCACAGGATCCGTGATGTAGTCGCCATGCAGCAGCAGCGCTATGCCGGCGACCAGAAACGACGCGCCGCCGCCAAAGCCGTTGTACAGCGCCACGAGCTCCGGCATCGCGGTCATCTCCACCTTCCACGCCAGCTGCCAGCCGATCAATCCGCCCACGACAAAGCCGCTGATGATCAGCGCGTAAGCCGTGAAACCGGCGTCCCACTTGAGCAGAATCGTCACGGCCATGGCCAGCGCCATGCCCAAAGCGCCCAGCAGATTGCCGCGCACCGCCGTCCGGGGATGGGTCAAGCCTTTGATGCCGAAGATGAACAGCGCCGAGGCCACGAGATACATCAAATTTGCGAATTGTTCCATGATCTTGTCCCTTTGGAAATTCCGTTTTAATCTTGGCGCATTGCGCCGGTCGAACGCCGCCGACTACGGCGCCTTAGCGCTTGTCGAACATCTTCAGCATGCGGTGCGTCACGGCGAAACCGCCGACCACGTTGATCGTCGCCAGCGCCATGGCCAGAAAACCCAGCACGATCGCCACGAAGCCCTCCGCGTGTTGCAGCATCAGAATCGCGCCGACGACCGTGATGCCCGAAATCGCGTTCGAGCCGGACATCAACGGCGTATGCAGCGTGGGCGGAACCTTGGTGATGATCTCCTTGCCCACGAAGATCGCCAGAAAAAAAACTGTGAGTGAAGCAATCAGCGACATAACTCTCACCTCGTTTTTCGATTTTTTCTTCTCCCAATCGCTATCGGGATCGGGTTCGCTATCGTTATGCATGTCTTGTCTGCTGTTTCGATGCCGATAGCGAAAGCAAGCAGCGATACCGATTGACATGCAGTGAGTTTTTTTAATCTCCTGTTGCGGCTGTCCGCTTAAGCCTGCAACTCCTTGATCCGCGCATTCACCACCTCGCCGCCTTCGCAGATCAGCGTGTCGCGGATGATCTCGTCTTCCATATTGATATTCAGCTCGCCTTCCTTGGTCAGCATATTCTGCAGGAAGGTCGTGATGTTGCGCGCGTACATCTGGCTCGCGTGGAACGGAATCATGGCCGGAATGTTCTCCGGGCCGATGATCGTCACATTGTGATGCACCACTTCCTCGCCGGACATGCTCAGCTCGCAATTGCCGCCGCGCTCCGCCGCCAGGTCCACAATCACGCTGCCCGGCGCCATCGCCTCGACCATGTCCCTGGTCACCAGCAACGGCGCCTTCTTGCCCGGAATCGCCGCCGTGGTGATCACCACGTCCATATCCTTGACTACGGACATCATCAGCTCGCGCTGCTTGCGGATCTGCTCATCGCCCATCTCCTTGGCATAACCGCCCTTGTCCTGCGCGTCGCTGGTATCGAGATCCTTCATCTCCACGAAACGGCCGCCCAGGCTCTCGATCTGCTCCTTCACCGCAGGACGCACGTCGTACGCCTGCACCACGGCGCCCAGCCGCTTCGATGACGCGATGGCCTGCAAACCGGCCACGCCCGCGCCGATCACGAACACCTTCGCCGGAGCGATCGTGCCCGCCGCCGTCATCATCATCGGGAACATCTTCGGCAGCTTATTCGCCGCCAGCAGCACGGCCTTGTAGCCCGCGATCGTGGCCATTGAGCTCAGCACATCCATGCTCTGCGCCCGCGTGATGCGCGGAATCAACTCCAGCCCGAACGCCTTGGCGCCGGTTTCCGCCAATTCTTGCATTAGCGCCGCTGATGAAAGCGGATCCTGCTGGGCGATGATGATCTGATCCTTCCGGTACTTCTTCAGCTCGGTCTTGCCCTTATCGGAATTGGCGCCATAGCCGCGCACTTGCAGCAAGATGTCCGCATTCTTCAGCACCGTATCGCGCGTTTTCAGCACTTTGGCGCCCTTGGCTTCATATTCCGCGTCGGTGTATCCGGCAGCCAGTCCCGCTTCGGCCTCGATTTGAATCTCCAGCCCCAAACGCGTCAACGGCAGCAGTGCGGCCGGAACCAGCGCCACCCGTTGCTCCGCAGGAAAGGTCTCTTTTGTCACGCCAATGATCATGGAAAATCCCTCCATTTTGCATCCATTGCGCCCCGTTGGCGCCGTGATTATCGCGCCATTTATTCTTCCAGGCGCGATTCGAAACTGTCATCTAACGGTAAATCGCACGCACCTGCAAGCGTCAATTCCACATGCCATGCCACGAATCATTCGCTGGCGCCAATCAACCTTCAAGTATAAGCAAGGCTAATGCTGAAGATCTGTGCGATTTATGATTATTCGGATTGGAATTGGGCGACTTTTATCAATTAATCCCACCTTGTCAAGGCAATATGGCAAAACCCGCCAATCCACATTAGCAAAAGAAATCCTCAATACTCACCGATCCCTTTTACATCGTCGCGAGCATGATGCAATGGCGCGCATCTCAACTTTTTCCAGATTTTTAAACTTTGAACTCTTGCTCTTACTCTCAATCGGATTCCTGTATCCGGATATGGCAAGAACCTTTGAGAGATGTCTATAGCAATAATTTCCAGTTGCGTGAAGAGGTTGGTTATCAGAGCAAGAGCAAGAGCAAGAGCAAGAAAAAGACACAGAGCCAAGTCAAGACGCGCCCGGTGCAACGTGCTGGTTGACAAACACAGCCCTTTTCCGAAATCGTTATCGCAGAGCTGGAATCCATGCCCCATTGAATGAAGCTTGATTCCACGAATCGCCTCAAACGGCGATACTCGCGAAGGGATGGCATTCATCATGAACATGATCTCGCAAAAACTCGACGGCTATTTCGACATCAGCAAATCCGGATCGTCCATCAGCGTCGAGCTGCGCGCCGGATTGACCACCTTCCTGACCATGGCTTACATTCTGTTTGTTAATCCCAGCATCCTCTCCAACGCCTTCCTCACCGATCCCGAGATCTCCCGCGATCTGATCTTCGCGCAGCTGCTCACGGCGACCGCGCTCGCGTCAGCCGTCGGCTCATTGCTTATGGGCATGATCGCGCGCTACCCCTTTGCGCTCGCGCCCGGCATGGGACTCAACGCCTACTTCACCTATACGGTCGTGCTCGGCCTGGGCGCCAGCTGGCGCGCGGCGTTGGGCGCCGTACTGATCAGCGGCATGGTCTTCGTCGTGATCAGCGTCGCCGGCATCCGCGAAATGATCCTGCGCTCGATCCCGCATTCGCTGAAACTCGCCGTGGCCGCCGGCATCGGCATGTTCCTGGCCCTGATCGGCCTGGAAAACTCCGGCGTCATCGCCGGCCATCCCAGCACCCTCGTCACGCTTGGACATCTGCACGCCGCCGCGCCGCTGATGACCATCGCCGGGCTGTTTCTGATCGCCTGGCTGCTGATGCGGCGCATCCCCGGAGCGATCCTGATCGGCATCGTCATCATCACCCTGATCGCCGCGTTTTCCGGTCTGCCGGTGTATCCTGATCCCGGCGGCGTGGAAACATTGATCCCCTTCGGCGGATTCAAGGACGGCGTCGTGGCCATGCCAGTCTGGCCCGTGGAGATCGCCTTTCAGGCCGACCTGGCCGCCGCCTGGAAACTGGGCTTCACCGTGATCTTCGCGCTGGTCTTCGTCGATCTGTTCGACACTGCCGGCACGCTGATCGGACTGTCGGAAAAGGCTGGCTTCAACGATGAACACGGCAACCTGCCGCGCGCCTCGCGAGCCTTTCTTTCCGACGCCCTGGCCACGACCTGCGGCGCGCTGCTGGGAACCAGCACCACCACGAGCTACATCGAATCGGCCTCCGGCATCGAGGAAGGCGGACGCACCGGCCTCACCGCCGTCGCGGTCGCCGCGCTGTTTCTCATCAGCATTTTCTTCTGGCCGCTCGCCTCGGCCATCCCGGCCTGCGCCACGGCCCCAGCGCTGATCCTGATCGGCCTTTTCATGATGGGCGGCATCGGCAAGATCGACTGGAGCGACTACGGCGAGGCGATCCCCGCTTTCATCGCCATCATCGCCATGCCGCTGACCTTCTCCATCGCCAACGGCATCTCCTTCGGCATCATCGTCTGGACCGTGCTGCGGCTGCTCTCGGGAAAATTCCTCGCCAAGGATTGGCTGATGGCGCTGCTGGCCGCGCTGCTCATCGCGCGCTACATCATGCTGCCGACCGGATGAAACCGGCTCTATTTTTCACCGAAAATTTTCGACCGGACGACGCTCGGAGCGCGATCGCGCATCTCGCGCAGCATGATATCGAACACCGGACCGCAATCCCGCTTGAATCGCGTCACGAAATACTTCATCGCCTGATAAAGCAGAAATCCAAACAGCGCCAGCACTGCAAGCGCGGCAAGCGCAATCATCACGGCGCCCGATCCCATCGCGAAAATTTGATGCAGATCGCTCATCGCATCGATTGTTTCGAAAAACAAACCCCATCCGATTCCCGCCGCTCCCATCAATACAAGGGCTAGCATGGCTGGTGGAATGATAATCAGGAACGGCGTCAAAAACCACTGCGCGAAATGCGATATAATGATGCCGATCTTTTCGTCCGTCCGGGCGATGTTCAATTTTAAGTGCATGTCGATATTGATGCTCAGCGCAATCGTCGCCATCATGACGAAAAAGTAAAAATAACAAATGCATAACAGAATAACGGCCACGCACAGAAGCAAAGCGATCCAGACAAAATAATTGATCCCCAACGGAATGATTTCATCGGAAAGAAAGAGAATGATCTGCGGCACATAGCTGATTAAGAGAACGGCAAACACCAACCACAACACCGCCGCCGTCCCGCGATAAAACTTCGCCCCCGCAATGCCCCAGATGATCTCATGCGGCGTCAGACCGGAAAGATATAGCGACTCCAGCCGGCCCGACTCCCATTCCTCGCGCAAATAGCGTGATAAAAACAAAGAACCGCGTCCGCCATGCCCATAAAACTGGACGCTGAAAATCAACAGCGTCGATCCCAGCAGACAACAAAAATGCCACGCGGAAATCCCGATATACAGCGCCAGTCCGTTCAACCCCGCGATCAGAAATCCGTAAAATCCGCTTCCCTGACCGCACCAGCGCAAACCGCATTCACGCAGGAAGACCGGATTTTCTTCCAGATCCTTGAAAAAAGGAAAACAATTCAGAAACAGTCGAACCAGCGTAAAAATCGCCAAGCCCTCCTTCAGCGGCGCATCGCCGCGTCAAACCAAAATCGACCGCGCACAACGCGTCTACGATTCGCCGAAAATTTGCCTGCGGCCTTGAGATGGGGATTGCCGGGCCAGTTCCTCCAGCATCGCCTGAAAAGCCGGACCGCATCGCTTTTTGAATTCCGAGATCGAATACCACATCACAATCGCCAGCATGATCGTCAAACACGCTTGCGTGAAGATCGTGATTCCGAATTGGGCCAGCAGCATGCCATCGCTCATCGTATACGGCGAGACCGGCGCGGATGGCGCGCCGAGCTGGGACGAATACGTGCTCCACATGGAATAACCTACGATTGCGAATCCGAAAAAAAGCCCCACCAGCATCGGCAGCACAGTGATGATCGTCATCACCGCCACGAACACCAGGCAATGCAGCGCTAAAATCTTAAATCTTCCCTCTTTCAATTCGGCGCTCCACTGCAGATGAAAATGGATGCTCAACGGAATAAAAATCGCGATATACATTGTATTATTCAGAAAGGCGAAAAAAGCAGAAGAGATAGCCGTCGCGAAATGAATAACCGCTCGCGTGACGCTCAACTCAACCCCCGCCATCGGACCCATCGCCGCGCCCATCAGCAAGTTGCCCGCCAGCCCCAGCAACACCAGCAGCACGGTCCAAAAAAACACATACGGCGCAGAACGATAGATTTTCGCTCCTGTGATCCCCCAGATCATGTCATGAGTCGTCAATCCCGACAGCGTAAGGCTTTCCAGCCGCCCGGTCTCCCATTCCTGCCGGATGTAACTCGTAAAAAACAAGCACCCTCGATTGCCCGAACCATAAAACTGCAAACTGAAAAAAAGAAACGGAACGCCCAGCAGGCAGCACGCCAAACCCGCCATACTGATGGCGATCAACAGCAGAAATCCATTCACAAACTCGATCAGCACTTCCTGGAATTTTCGCTTCGACGAAGTCCAGCGCAATCCGGTTTCTCGCAGAAAAATCGGATTTTCGGCTAAATCCTGGAACATGGGAAAGCAATTCAGAAATCGGCAAACCAGGGCAAATACCACATTGCGCTCCTTGGGAAACTTCCATTGTTAAAAGCATCAAATCCTTTTTCCCAGCGCAGGGCAACGAAAAACGCGCCTGGAGCGATTCGCTCCAAGCGCGCGTTGATTTTGCTTCGGGATGAACCCTTGAAAATTAGCGGGAGTAAAACTCCACAATCAGGTTCATATCGAGCTGAACCGGGATCGGAATGTCAGCCGCTTCCGGCTTGCTTTCCAGTTTCACGCTGAATGCGTTGTCGTCGCGCGAAAGGTACGGCGGCATCGCATTCGAAGGCTTCTGCTGCATCGCTTCGAGCATCTGGGGGTGCTTGCGGCTTTTCTCGCGCACCGTGACCACGTCGCCCGGACGCAGCTGGTACGACGGAATGTTGACCTTCTTGCCGTTGACCAGCACGTGCCCGTGGCTGACGAACTGCCGCGCGCTCCAAACCGTAGCAGCCAGTCCCGAGCGATAGCAAACCGCGTCGAGCCGCGTTTCCAGCATCATCAGCAGATTATCGCCCGTCACGCCATGCATGCGCGCCGCGCGCTTGAACGTCAGCCGGAATTGCTTCTCCAGCAGACCGTAGTACATGCGCAGTTTCTGCTTCTCCTGCAAGTGGATGCCATAGTTGGTCAATTTGCGCCGCGCGCCGCGCGCTGCGCCATGCTCGCCCGCAGGATAAGGACGTTTGGCCGACGGGTCTTTCGCCCGTCCCCAAAGGTTCTCGCCGATACGGCGGCAAATCTTATACTTCGGTCCCAGATAACGTGCCATGGCCGGTGTTTATTTCTCCGCTGATATATTTTGTAACACTCGAACTTTTATTAACTTAGCGCAAAAAAACATCCCGCCCGGAAACCCCGGCTCCGGACAAAGGATGCAAAATCTAGGAAGCGCAAGGGCCAAAGTCAAACGAAAAATCGGAAATCTCCATAAATCTTTTGCGTAAAATGAGGAGAAAATCCGTGATGACGAGTCAGATGCCGCCCAAAGGCGTATTCATCAGCACCCATACGATGACATCAGCGATGTCGAGCAAGCCGTCCTGATTCGCATCCAGCAGCGCCAGTTGCCCCGCCGTTGGCTGAAACTGCTGGACTTCCAAGATCTGGTCCGTAACCAGCAAGGCGTCGGCGATATATTCATAGGCGCCTATATCCACTCCGGAGCCGTCCCCGCCGTTCGCCGGATGCGCGTCGATCCCGCGATCCCGCCCCAAAATATCTATAGCAAACGTCACCGTGCTCCCTGCATCGATGCATGACGAGAACGCGATCAGATGCAGACTCAACGAAGTAATATCCAAATCACGATAATCTTGAACATAGCATATGAACATCGGATCGGCGCTGATATTCCCCCAAACGTCGGCCTCCTCGCCCCAATCCTGAATACAACTAAACGTTGGAGTCGTCGAATCTTCAGAGATTTGATCCGTCACATCAATGTTATCGGTGTTATCAAGATTGCCCCAGATGATATTGTTACGAATCTCGCCAGTGCAATGATACAAACCGCCATACATGCTGATGGTGGCGAAATAATAGGGCCATTGTCCAGTCCAAACCCTCGAATTGAGGTAGTTGTTGACGATTGTATTATTCAGGATTGCGCCGTCGCAATAGCCCATTCCTCCGCCGCTCACCCAATGCTCCCAACCCCTCGTTTATGTCGCTCTGCAACTATTTACAGCTACGATGTTGTTGCGAATCACGCCATCGCAATCGCACAGTCCAGCGCCCACGATGCCGGTATCCGACATATAGTACTCGGTCATTTCATTTTCGGCGATCAGGTTGCCCTCGATCAAGCCGTCGCAAGCATATAGCCCGCCGCCGTAGCGATACGCAAAGTTCGCGACAATCCTGTTCCCTCGAATCGTCGCAACGCAATGATTGCCATTAATTCCGCCGCCATCCATGTCACTCCCGTTTGTGATCGTCAATCCTGTCAGTATGCACGTCGTGCCTTCAGCGCCGGAAAATGTAATCACGGAAGATGTGATATTGCCGTCGATAATCGTGCTTTGCACGATCGCCAGGCTCGTTGGATCGGAGGATTGCAGAGTGATATTCTTGCCGTTGAATTGGAGGTTTTCCAGATACGTCCCGGAAGTCACAACCACCGTGTCGCCATCCACCGCCGCATCAATCGCGGATTGAATCACGGTGAAACTGGATGCGCCATCCAAACTCACCGTCAGCGTTGTCGCCCCGGCAGTGTAATGCAAAGCTGAAAATATGAAAACGATACTCCAGATAAAAATACGCTTATGCATAAGCTGCCACCTTTAGATCCAGTTTTATATTCCAATTTCATCGAATAAAAAATAGATCAAAACCACTCGTTATAACAATAAAAAACGGCGGAAGAAGTTAAGCCATTTCTTCCGCCGTTTTTCGATGATAAAATTCAGCTACAGCGATGGATCAGTCCGCCGAGAGCACGGCTCCGTGGGCGGCGTTGGTCACCAGCTTCTGATAACGTGCCAGCCAACCGAAGTTCATCCGTTTCTCCGGCCGCTGCCAGTTCTTGCGGCGCTCAGCAAGTTCCGCGTCGCTCAGTTTCACATTGATGCTCTGGCCGGGGATGTCGATCTCGATGATGTCGCCGTCCTGCAGCAGGCCGATGGGGCCGCCTTCCGCCGCCTCGGGCGAGACGTGGCCGATGCACGCGCCTGCCGTGCCGCCGCTGAAGCGGCCGTCCGTGATCAGCGCGCATTTGTCGCCCAGGTCCATGCCCTTGATGTACGATGTCGGCGAGAGCATCTCCTGCATGCCCGGTCCGCCGCGCGGACCTTCGCGCCGGATCACCACCACGTCGCCGGCCTTCACCTTGCCGCCGAGAATCCCCTCGCAGGCGTCTTCCTGCGACTCAAAAATCACCGCCGGGCCGCTGTGCCGCAGCATCTTCGGATCCACGCCCGCCGTCTTCACCACGCTTCCCTCGGGCGCCAGATTGCCGTAAAGGATCGTCAGCCCGCCGGTCTGGGTGTATGCCTCGCTGACCATGCGGATGCAGTCGTGCGCGTCGAAATTCGGATCGTCCTGCGGCGCGACTTCATATTTCGACTCATCATCATCCGTCACAATCGCCACAACATCCTGCACCGAGCGTTGCGTCGGGACGCTGGCCGTGGCATAGCAGCGCTTCGCCTCGTCCAGGCACTTCGCGCTGCGCAGGTCGTACTCCTCGATGTTCTCGCCCAGCGTCTTGCCGGTCACTGTCATGCAGTCGAGATTCAGCAAGCCAGGCTTGCCGCGCGTCAGTTCGCCGAGGATCGTATGGATGCCGCCCGCGCGATGCACATCCTGGATGTGATACTGGCAACTCGGTGAAACCTTGCAGATATTCGGCGTGCGGCGGTTCAGGCCGTTGATCACATCCATCGAGTAATCCACGCCCGCCTCGCGCGCCACGGCCAGCGTATGCAGCAGCGTGTTCGTGCTGCCGCCCATCGCCATGTCGAGGATCATCGCGTTCGCCATGCTCTCGCTGGTCACGATGTCCTGCGGCTTGATGTCGCGCTTAAGCAAATCCATGAGCTGGAACGCCGCGCGGCGATACAGCCGTTTGCGCTCGACGCTGGTCGCCAGAATCGTTCCGTTGCCCGGCAGCGCCAGCCCCAACGCCTCGTTCAGGCAGTTCATCGAGTTCGCCGTGAACATCCCCGAGCACGAGCCGCACGTCGGGCAGCCGTGCAGCTCGATCTGCTTCAATTCCTCCGGCGAGATCGCGCCGATGGTCTGCTTGCCCACGCCCTCGAACACGCTGATCAGATCGACGCTCTTCCCGGCGTCCGTCACGCCGGCTTCCATCGGGCCGCCGCTGACGAAGATCGTCGGGATGTTGCAGCGCATCGCGCCCATCATCATGCCCGGCACGATCTTGTCGCAATTCGGAATGCAGATCATCGCGTCAAAGCAATGCGCGCGCACCATCGACTCCACCGCGTCGGCGATCAGCTCGCGCGAGGCCAGCGAGTATTTCATCCCGCTGTGGCCCATCGCGATGCCGTCGTCGATGCCGATGCAGTTGAACACGAACGGCACGCCGCCCGCCTCGCGGACGCACTGCTTCATGTATTCATTGACCGCGGCCAGATGCACGTGACCCGGAATGATGTCCACGTGCGATCCCGCGATGGCGATAAACGGCTTGTCAAAGTCGTCGTCATTCAAACCGCAAGCCCGCAGCAAACTGCGGTGCGGCGCCCGCTCCAAGCCCTTTTTCACAGTATCAGAACGCATGATTGTACTCCTTGAGAAAAGTTGATCGGTAGGAGCCTAAAAAGCTGAACAGCATTTCGCAACCGGAAATTTATAATGAGGGTACTTTGGCAATGTAAGAACAACATGGTATATACAGGTTCGGCGCGAGAGAAAAAATCCACTAGACTCAATCCTATTGGGAACTCACAGACAACATTGACGGCATCTGACCATACAATATTTGGCCGCCAAGATAAATAGAGCGCCTTTGGTAATCAGTATCTACATGCAAAATATTTTTGGACCAGCTATGCTCAGTTTGCAAAGACATCTCCAGATCGCAGCCATTAAGCCAGGCTAAACGCATGCCTGCGCATTGCCAAACACCAAAAATCCAGAAAACACGCGTCTTGCCATCCTCAGAACTGATCCTCATCCGACGAATTGAAAATATTGGAACAAGTAAGCCAATCAAGAGAGGAATATACAAAAAAACATACATGATCACAGAATAAATCGCCTTGGCCCAAACTGGCCATTGCCCCGTCCATATCCAGATCAAAGCGGTAATGAATGAAATCAAACACAATGAAAGAAAACTGAAATCAAATGAAACGCACCAGCTTTCAGCTTTCCTGCTCGTATCTCCGGAATATGCCCGCACAAATTGCGGCGTTATAAGATCGAGAATAATAATGCCCAATAACGTATAGAATCCCCAAATAGTCGCCCACGCAAACGACAAACCCAATGCCAATAAAACCAATTTCAACGCTACAATTATCCGATAGAATCTTGTCGGAATAAGTCGACACATTATCACTCAATTCCAGTTTTCACGATATCTGAACGCATGATTACACTCTGATTATACTCCCTGAATTAGCATTGAGAAGGGAAGTCTAGTTTCTTCGATTGGCGGCTGCAACCGGAAATGCACCAAGCTACTGGCGCTTTTTATTGGCTTGCCTTATATTGTAGAGGCGCTCCGTGAAACCGCCTTCTTTTTTAAAAGCTTCGGCTTGCGCCTTGATCTGCCGATCCAGCAATCCACAGGCGACGGCAATCAGGACCAACGCGGCGTTGGCGGAAGTTTCCTCATAGGTGGAATTGTGGGGCGGAGTGGGCACAGTGGACGAGCTGGACGGGGTGGACGCAGTGGATTTTTGTATATCTCCACATCGTTCATCTTGTCCACATCGCTCACCTTGTCCACTTCTTCCACTCCGTCCACCTTGTCCACCTCGTCCATCCTGTCCACCCCGGCAAATCCCCTTCACCCACACTGCCACCTCATCCGCCGTCCGCGGCCTTCGGTCGATCAAATCCTGCCTTCTCGGATCCCTCCGCTCCCAAAGCGCCCAAGCCCGCTGTCGGAGAAAATCCTCATAATCCAGTTTCAATTCCTCCAAACTGGCGCGCGCCACATTGGTCAGTTTCAGTTCCATTTTTTTCGACGTCCCGCTGGCCTGACTGCCTTCAGCAATATTTTGCACGCCAGATCGCGCCGCCTGAACCATCTGGTCATGCGTCCGGCTTGCCCGCGGGATATACCGGTTGCAAAAACGCACCGTCACATCATAGACTAACTGCGCCACTTGAAAACTCTTCAAATGGCGATATCCCCCGTGGCCAGGAATCAAGGATTCTGCATTGTCCATATCAGATCCTCATAAGGATAAAATCAGGAAATAATCCCCGTTTCATGCAAGAAAAGCAACGATGAATTCATGAGCGTCAATTTATCGCGAAAGACGCTTGACCGCTACACTTCACGTTCGGATAAATAATTGAATAACATAGAGTTACGGCACAACGATCGGTTTTTTTTGTCTTGACAGTGTCCTTCAATCGAAGGAATATATATTTGTTGCGGGGTTAATGCATGAGGAGAGGGTTTTGCTCCGATTTAACCCCTATTTTTGGACAATTCCGGCGATTTTGCCGGCGTTGCCTGTTTTCTTTCGTTCCCTGGAAAAAAATGCCTGGCGAGGAGTCTGCGAACGTGGCTGTCACGAAAAAACCTGCTGTCTATGATGAAAATTCGATTAAGGCGCTGGAAGGCCGCGAGGCTGTCCGTAAACGCCCGGGCATGTACATCGGCAACACCGAATCCTACGGTCTGCACCATATGATCGCCGAGGTGGTGGACAATTCGATCGACGAAGCCCTCACCGGCAATTGCGACGAAATCTCACTGGTCATCCATTACGACAACAGCGTGACGATCACCGACAACGGCCGCGGCATCCCGGTCAAGGAATCCAACGACCCGAAATACAAGGGCAAATCGACCGTCGAAGTCGTGATGACCGTGCTGCACGCCGGCGGCAAGTTCGACAATGAAGCCTATCAATACTCCGGCGGCCTGCACGGCGTCGGCGTCTCCTGCGTCAACTTCCTCAGCGAGTGGATGGAGGTGGAGGTCAAGCGCCTGGGCAATATCTACGAGATGCGCTTCGAGCGCGGCGTTCCGGTCACTCCGCTGCACGAAACCGGAAAAGCCCGCAAAACCGGCACCAAAATTCGCTTCCGGCCCGATCCGGATATTTTCGACAACATCAACTTCAGCTACGACAAGCTCGAGGGCCGGTTCCGCGATCTCGCCTTCCTCAATCCCGGCGTGACAATGACCATCGAGGATGAACGTTCCGGCAAAAAGAACGAGTTCCAGTTCAAAAACGGCATCGTTGAGTTCTTCAACGAGATGAACCTCAAGCGGCAGGTCATCTGTAAGCCAATCTACTTTGAACGTGAGCGCGAATTCGAGCGCAAGGACGCTCCCCCGGCCACCATGGTGGCTCAAATCGCCTTGCAATACGTCGCCGATTCATACTCCGAGAACCTGTTCTGCTTCACGAACATGATCCCAAACCCGGACGGCGGCACGCATGCTTCGGGTTTCCGTGGCGCGCTCACCCGCACTCTCAACGCTTACGCCCGCAAGAATGACCTGCTGAAGAAACTCAAAGAAGGCATCACCGGCGACGACGTGCGCGAGGGGCTTTGCGCCGTGGTCAGCATCAAGATGCCCAATCCGGTGTTCGAAAGCCAGACCAAGGTCAAACTCACCAGCCCGGAGGTCGAAGGCCTGGTGCAAAAGGTCGTCAATGACGGCCTGATGGAATACCTGGAGGAAAATCCCTCTATCGCCAAAAAGATCATCATGAAAGTCGTGACAGCTGCCGAGGCGCGCATCGCCGCGCATCGTGCTCGCTTAACCGTACGCAAGAGCGCTCTGGAAATCACATCATTGCCTGGCAAACTCTCCGATTGCTCCGATAAAGACCCGGAGAACACCGAGCTCTTCATCGTCGAGGGCGACTCGGCCGGCGGTCCGGCCCGTCAGGGACGCGACCGGCATTTCCAGGCGATCCTGCCGATCAAAGGCAAAATCCTCAACACCGAACGCGCCCGGCTGGACAAGGTGCTGGGCAACGATGAAATCCGCAGCATGGTCACCGCGCTGGGCACAGGCATCGGCGAAAACTATTTCGATCTGGGCAAACTGCGCTACGGCAAGATCATCATCATGACCGACGCCGACGTGGACGGCGCGCACATCCGCACGCTGCTGCTGACCTTCTTCTACCGCAAATTGCCCGAGCTGATCACCAACAAAAAAGTCTACATCGCCCTGCCGCCGCTCTATCGCATCACCAAGGGCAAAAAATCGCAATACATCGAGACGGATGAAGAAAAAGACAAATACCTGATGGAACTCGGCTCCAGCGCGGTGAATTTCCGCGTCAACAACGGCGCGGATAAGGAGCTGAACCGCCAGCAGATCAAAACGCTGGTCGAAACGCTCTACGCGCTTGAGGAAATCGACCGCACGATCCAGCGCAAAGGCGTGACGTTGCAGGAATTCGTGCAAGCGCGCGATGAAGCAACCGCCGAATTCCCCGCATACCTCATCATTCACGACCACGACAAGCTCTTCATGCATACCGAAGAGGAAGTGGAAGCCTACGAAGAAAAACTGATGGCCGAAGAGCGCAAACGCCAGGAAGAGGAAAATGGCGGCAATGGCAAAAACGGACAGAGCGACATGCTCGACGACGACGTGGAGCAGGATTTCGCCATCCGCAAAAAAGTGCAGAAACTCTTCGAAGTCCATGAAATGGTCGAAGGCGCCGAACTCGACAAGCTGATCCAGAAGATCGAACGCCAGGACATCCCCTTCGCCGAATATTTCGAGAAGAACGCCTTCGACAACACCCGCGATGACGAAGAGGCGCCGTTCTTCGTGATCGACAAAGACACGGAGCATCCGGCTCATTCGCTGGTCGAAGCCTTTGAGATCATCAAAAACATCGGAGCCAAGGGACTCACCATCCAGCGCTACAAAGGTCTCGGCGAGATGAACCATGACCAGCTCTGGGAAACCACGATGGACCCGTCGACCCGCACGTTGAAGCTCGTCACGCTGGAGACCGCCGCCAGCGCCGACGAAACCTTCAGCACCCTGATGGGCGACCAGGTTCTGCTCCGCCGCGCCTTCATCCAGCAGTACGCGCCGGAAGTGCGGAATTTAGATATTTAGTGTTCAGAGTTTAGAGTTTGGTGTTCAGGATCGCTAACGAGACTGCCTCGGAATATCGTTCATGGCTTTTCTGAAAATTCAAAATTTGGATGTCTATCAGCGTTTATGCCGATTGCATCTGGAAGTATGCCAGTTGAGCCATAACTGGCCGGCTGAAGAAAAATATGAACTTGGCTCGCAAGTGCGCCGATCTTCCAATAGCGCGCCAGCACAATTGGCGGAAAAAAATGATGATCGGCATATCCGCAATAAAATTGAAGGAGTCAATCGGAGCCGCGGAGAAGCAGCGGAAACCATACATCATCTGTATATGGCTCATTTGAAAGGTTATCTCGATGAATCGACTTTTTCTCAGTTCAGTGAGCGATATCAAGAATGCATTCGCATGCTGAACGGCTTGGAAAAAAATCTGGAGCGTCACTTGCCTGATAAAGACCAAAGATGGAATGTCCGCGAAACTGCATCTGAATATAATCAATCAATCGTATATACAGAAGATGAACGCGATATTGATCCGCGATTTCTGACTTCTGAACACTAAACTCTGAACACTGCGAGGTTCCCATGCAATTCATCAAAGACTGGATCGCCATTCTAACCAGCCCGGAAAAGCCTGAGATCAATGTGCGCATTGATCCCGTGCAGAAAAACACCGCCGAGGAAACCGCCAGCCAGGACGAACTCTGGAAATACGTCAGCGACCGCGCGCTGGAAAAACTCAAAGCGGAAAAAGAGCGCCGCTCGCTGCCGGTCAAGTTTCAACTGCTGCTCGGACTCGCCTGGCTCGACGGCTACCGTCAGCCGCAGGAGGCGATCCAGCTCGGACTGCGCCTTAACGCGTTGATGGACGCGGACATCTACACCGCGATGGCCGGCAAGACGCTGCTGGAATACAAGCATCAGGACCAGTACGTGATCGACCATAAAGGCCCGGCGCACGTGGCCAACGCCTGGCGCCTCACGCGCAAAGGGCTGGAGACTGTCTGCGCCGAAATCGGCGCCAACGTGCCCAACGCCTTTGACTGATTCGAACAGCGCAAGCGCCCCAACAGAAGATTTTAAAAAGTCTCATCTTTTCTTGCTTGGCGATTCACAATGCGCAATTGCCAATTGTGAATTGCCCGGGAAGAAAACACGGCTTTAGTGAGATCCAAAGCGCGCCTGCTGTTTTCACGAAATTTCATTGACTCTGCCGGCGTGCTTGCTAAGCTTTGATTCAAGTTTGCGGTAAATTCGCAAGCGTTTGACATTTCGGTGGTTGCTTTTGGGGATCGGTGAAATTCCGTACCGGCGGTGAAAGCCCGCGAACCCGACGATGCGCGGCAGCGCGACTTCGGGCTGAGCCAGTGAAATTCCGGCGCCGACAGTTAAAGTCTGGATGGGAAAAGGCAATCCAATGACGCCAAGTATACAATCGCGCTACGGCGCGCAACGCTAACGCCAGCCGCGCATGTATGCCTCCGCCTCGCGCAAGGCCATGCCGCCAAGGCAGAACCCTCGCTGATAAAGGCGTCAGTTCCACCCCTTTTCCTCCCATAATCCAAAGCAAACACCATCGTTTTGCCCATTCGAATTTTGAATTTCGAATTTGTTTCGAAGTTCGAAATTAGAATTTTGACTTTTACTCCCTGCGGATCGCGATCCGCCCGCAAAGGTTAAAAAATATGTTCACCGGACTCGTGCAGCATGCCGGCCGCGTCATCAGCGCCGTGGACGAAGGAAAGACGCGCCGCTTCGTGATCGACGCCGGTCCGCTCGCCGCGCGGCTCGAGACCGGCGCCAGCCTGGCCTGCGACGGCGTCTGCCTTACCGTTGAGCAAAACGACGGCCGCAATGTGACGCTGTTCGCCTCGCCCGAGACGCTCCAACGCAGCACGCTCGGTCAATGGCGGACCGGCGCCACGGTCAACCTGGAGCCGTCGCTGCGCGCGGGCGATCCCATTGGCGGCCACTTCATGCAGGGTCACGTGGACGCCACGGGCGAGTTGCTCGACGCGCGGCAGGACAGCGCCGAGTCGTGGATCGTGCGCATCGGCTTTCCCGAGCGCCTGCGTCCCTGGCTCGTGGAAAAGGGCAGCGTCGCCGTGGACGGCATCAGCCTCACTGTCGCCGCGCTCGGTGAGTCGTGGTTCGAGGCCGCGATCATCCCGCACACCTGGAGCGAGACGAACCTGCACGCCAAGCGAACGGGCGACGCGGTCAACATCGAATGCGACATCCTGGCCAAGCAAGTGCATCAGTTCCTCACGCGCTATACGCAAGGCCTGGGAAACAGCGGGCAAGGATTGACCATGGAACGATTGCAGGAATTAGGATTTTAATAAAAACCACAGAACGCACAGAGAAACACAGAGAAACTTTTTTTACAGGATACACAAAATCACAGGTATGAAAAAATTTAATCGTCTTAAAAAATGATAGCATCCGATGATTCTTTTATATTCCGCAAAAAACTCTGCGTCCCAGCGTCTCTGCGTGAATTAAAAACTCCATTGCGTATCATTACGATGAGAACGCTGAAATTTTCGAGTATTGAATTTGGAATTTGTTTCGGATTTCGCATTTAAAATTTAGGATTTTCTACCATGCATATTTCCATCGAAGAAGCCATTGAACGATTCGGACGCGGCGAGATGCTGATCATGTCCGACAGCGAAGAGCGCGAGAACGAAGGGGACTTGATCATGCCCGCCGGCGCGGTGAAGCCGGAGCATGTCAACTTCGTCGTCAGCTACGGCCGGGGCATGCTCTGCGCCGCCATCAGCCGCCAACGACGCATCCAACTCCGCATTCCGCCCATGGTGGCGGAAAACACCTCGCCCATGGGCACCAACTTCACCATCACGGTGGACGCCGCGGAAGGCGCCACGACCGGCATCTCCTGCGCCGACCGCGCGCTCACGCTCAACCTGCTGGCCGATCCCGACTCCACGCCAGAACATTTCTCGCGTCCGGGGCATATCTCGCCGGTCTGGGCCAAGCCCGGCGGCGTGCTTGAGCGCCCCGGCCACACCGAGGGCGTCGTCGATCTCTGCCGCCTTTCCGGCCAGGTGGAAGCGGGCATGATGTGTGAGATCATGAACGACGACGGCACGATGGCGCGCATGGCCGACCTCGAACGATTCAGCGAAGAACATGGCATCCCGATCTGCACGATCCATGATCTGATCACCTGGCGCGTGAAAAATGAGCGGCACGTGGAATCGCAAGTTGAAGTGCCAATCCAAAACACACACGGCCTCTGGACCGTGCGGCTCTATGAGGACCAGCTCACCGGCGAAGAGCACATCTGCCTGATCAAAGGCTCCCTCGAAGAGTTGGCGCAGGCCTCGAATCCGCTCGTGCGCGTCCATTCGCAATGCTTCACCGGCGACACCCTCGGCTCGCTGCGCTGCGATTGCGGCCCGCAACTGCAACAAGCCATGGAGCAAATCGCACAGGAGGGCTGCGGCGCCATTGTCTACATGGCACAGGAAGGCCGCGGCATCGGCCTGCGCGACAAACTCCGCGCCTACGTGCTGCAGGATAGCGGCCGCGACACCGTGGAAGCCAATCTTGATCTGGGGTACGCCCCCGACCTGCGCCACTACGGCGCCTGCGCGCAAATCCTGATGCACCTCAACGTACGGCGCATGCGGCTACTGACCAACAATCCGGAAAAGATCAAGGGACTCCAACGCTACGGCCTTGAAGTCGAGCGGGCCTCCATCGAAGTCGGATGCACCCCGTACAATCAGCAATACCTGAAAACCAAAAAAACAAAAATGGGACACATCCTGGAAGAGATCGAACAATAAAACGAGACAAGGACGGATGAATGGCGCACATCAACGACTCATTTCCCTTTGCGGAGCCTCGGCATATCGAGCGGGCCGAGGATTGCATCTTCTATCATGTGATGGACCTGCCGGGCTTCACCATGCCGGACGCTCCATGGGATTTGCGCGGCAAATTCGATGACTACACGGGGCGCGTGAAAATGAAAGGCAAGACCGTGCTCGACATCGGCGCGGCCACCGGCTTTCTCTCCTTCGAAGCGGAAAAACGCGGCGCCACGGTCGTCTCGTTCGACATCAGCGAGGGCAAATATCAAAACCTGCTCCCCTTCGTGCAAAAACAATACTATCGCGACCACGCGACCTGGGCCGCGGAGCGCACGCATCATTTTGACCAATGGAAAAACGGCTATTGGCTGGCCCATCGTCTGCTGAAATCCAAAGCTCGGGCGTTTTATGGCAATATCTACGACCTGCCGGTCGAGGTCGGCATGTTCGACGTGACCATCATCGGCTCCGTGCTGGAGCATCTCGCCGATCCGATCGCCGCACTGACGTCGATTTCCCGGCTGACCGAGGACACAATGATCATCACCACGGACGCCATCGACGATGACGAGCCAGTGGCGCGCTTCATGGGCCGGGCGAACAATCCGGACCAGGATTACACCTGGTGGTTTTACTCGCTTGGACTTTACCGCGAAATCCTGGGCATTCTGGGCTTCAGCATTGAACGCATCACTCAAGGCAAATACTTATTCACCCATACGAAAACGAAAGCGAAGCGTCACACGATCGTCGCGAAACGAACGACGCCGAGATCCTGAATCCAAAAACAATCATTCATCTGAAAGGAACGACCATGAAAATCTACGAAGGCGACTTCACGGGAAGCGGTTTGAAGGCTTACATCATCGTCAGCCGGTTCAACGAGCTGATCTCGAACAAGCTGCTGGGCGGCTGCCTCGACGGACTCAAACGCCACGGCGTAGCGGAGGACGACATCAGCGTGAGCTGGGTGCCCGGCTCGCTCGAAATGCCGGTTGTGGCCAAGGCCGCCGCGCAGTCGGGCAAGTACGACGCCGTGATCTGCCTGGGCTGCATCATCCGCGGCGGCACGGATCACTACGACCACGTCTGCAACCAGACCGCCGCGGGCGTCGCCAAGGCCGCGCTGGAGACCGGCAAGCCGATCATCTTCGGCGTGCTGACCACTAACACCATCGAGCAGGCCATCGAACGCGCTGGAACGAAAGCCGGCAACAAAGGCTTCGACGCAGCCATGGCCGCCATCGAAATGGCCAACCTGCTCAAGCAACTGTGACAAACTGATGGTGCACAGCATGTGTACCTTCGGAGTGCGCAGGCCATGCCTGCGCCTTGTTTCGCGGAATATCTTATCTTTTCGATTCAGTACCGCGACCGTGAGGGAGCGGCCCGCAAATCCTTGACGCAAAGCCAGCTGGGCCGCTCCCTCACGGTCGCGGTACTGATTTGCGTCTCCATGAAAAAGGCTATATAATGCGGAACGGTCTAGGCCGGGCTGCACACCAATCCTTGATGCGGGATGAGCAGCTTGCGCATCACGCCGACGGCGGTTTGCCGGATCGCGGAGAACTCCACTCCGGCCTGTTGCGCGGCGCATTCGCCCGCCTGCCGCAGCGTTTTCTGCCCGTCCAATTGGTTAATCAGGATTTGAAAAAACGGATGAGCCGTCAAATGCAGGCCGCCGGGCGTGTGGATTTTCATCCGGTCAGGCTGGCCCGGAATCGCTTCAAAGCCGCATCCACGGGAAGTTGAAGGCTTTCCAACGACAATATTGCTCTTGACCTCAAGCCGGTAAATCGTGGGATTGACGAAAACCATCTCCAACAGCGCCTCATCGTTTTCCAGCCAGGGAAATTCCGGCGCGGCGTCCTCGTCCCGTCCGCAAAGCATCTCGAACAACGGCATACGCAGCCTGTCGGCGAACTCCCATTGGCTCTGGAGCGGCAGCGCGGCGAAACGCTCCTTGAGCGCCGGCGATCCCAGCCAGGGAGCAACGTGCCAGTTGCGCGGATTGCGCCAGTTCAGCATCTGCATGCCGGTGTTTTTCAGCAGGGCGAACAATTCATCCAGATTGTAATCATGCTCCAGCGGATGAACGCACGCGTCGGCCCAGTACGGCCGGTCGTTCTCATATTGCGCGCTCGCATATTGCTGCGTCTCACGCAAGCGGGAATCATCCGCGAGCAAATCGAAAGTCAAGGACTTGCCCATTGCCTCGCGCGACTCCGCCGCATCATCCGGGCAGAGCAGTTCCACCAGCCCCTGAAATTCCCGGAGAAAATAGCGGTTGCGCCGGTTATAGAGCATCAGGTTCATCACGCCGTCCGGCTTCAGGCGCCGCCGCAAAACGGACAAGCCTTCCCGCGGATCCTTCAAGTGATGCAGCACGCCATAGGACGAGATCAGATCGAACTCGCCGTCGGATTCGTTCAACTCCAGCAAACTGCGTTGCTCCACGCGCACATTGGAAAGGCGCAGCTGCTCGATCAAGGAGCGTGTGATGGCGATCGACTCGCTGGAAAGATCCACGCCGTAGAGTTCGGCCTGCGGGCATGACTTCGCCCACATCACGGCCTCGACCGTGCCGCAGCCCGCGATCAGGATGCGTCCGTCTTCGGGGATCGGCTTCGCGCCCCAGCGCCCGGCGAGCGTGTTGAGTTCCCAAAGCATCCAGGGATTCCATTGAATTTCCGCAGCTTTGGGGAAGGGAAAACTGTTATAATGCTGCTGGACTTTCTCCGTCTCGTTCATCGCTGCGGCTGGTTGATCCATTGGTTTTGATCGCCTTGTATCATTGCGCCTCGAAGACGTGATCGAACCTCGATGATCACAACCGGTCAAGGCCTGCCCATACAAATCCTATCGGCCGTTTCGCTGGAATGCATGACCGCTCATTCCGCCTCGTCGAAAACACCGCCAGAGCCTTCATTTTCGCTAAAGTTACGCCCGTTTTGAGCCGAATAATTTATTACGACGGCCAATAAACGCGAAATAGTGTGAAAAGTATCTTGTCGAATGAAATGAGCAGGGATCATGTGGAGGGGAGCATTCCATTTTAAGCATCTATTAGCGCTCATCTTTTGTGCTTTTTGTATTTTTAGCAGTTGGCAGCAGGCGGCCCAGGCTTCTCCATCTTATGGCGATGTGTCCACGCTGAACCAACCCGACGCAACGACGGTTTCCGTTCGCATCTGGGGAGATGAGTACTATCAGATCATCGAAACGCTGGACGGCTATACTCTGACGCTGGATCAGACCACGAGCTACGCCGTTTACGCGATCCTGTCCGCCGACGCCTCGGAACTGCTCTCCAGCGGCGTGCCTGCCGGCGACAATCCGCCGGACGGCCTCGCCAAGCATCTGCGCATCAAAAGCGAATCGCTGGTGCAGGAAGTCGCCGATGCGCATGAAGATTACGCCTCGCACGCGCCTCCGGGCGAAGGCACATTCACCGCCCCCACGCATGGCAACGTGACCGGACTGACAATCCTCATCGACTTCTCCGACGATCCCGGCGTGATCGCATACGCCGAAGTAGAGGATTTCTGCAACCTGCCCGGCTATGATAATTTCAACAACAACGGCTCGGTATACGACTATTTCTACGATGTCTCCTGCGGCGAGTTCTGTTACACCAACGACGTCTCCCATTCCGATTGGTACACCACCACGCGCACGGTGACCGCCGGTTACTATCGCGCGTTGCAGCCGAAATCATACTATAACGATCCGGAAGTGACGCTGGGCATTCGCACGCGCGAGCTCATCGCCGAAGCGCTGGACAACATGGACGCCGCCGGGTTCGATTTCAGCGTTTACGACGCGGACGAGGATGGCATCATCGATGCGCTGAACGTGTTTTACGCGGGCGAGCGCGGCGCGACATGGGGCAAGGGTCTCTGGCCGCATCAATCCGCGTTGGATTATGAGACGGACGACGGCGTACGCACGGGGCATTACCAGATCACGGACATGGGCGACACCCTTGAACTAGGCACCTTCTGCCATGAAAACGGCCATATGCTGTTCGACTGGCCGGACCTTTACGATTACGACTACGACTCGCGCGGATGCGGACGGTATTGCCTGATGGCCTACGGCGGCACGGGCACGAATCCCGTGCAGCCCTGCGCGTACTTGAAAGACCTGAACGGCTGGGGCGCCACGACCGACCTTGAAACGCCGGAGAGCGATCTGATCATCCGCTCCGATCAAAATCAGTTTTACCGCTATGTGAATCCTCACGACACGAATGAATATTTCATCATCGAAAACCGCCAGCAATCCGGACGCGACCTGAGCGTTCCGTCCACCGGTCTGGCGATCTGGCACGTGGACGCATCCGGCAGCAATAGTTGGAATCAAATGACGGATACGCAGCACTACCAATGCTCGCTGCAACAGGCGGATTACGCCTTCGACCTGGAAAACAACCGCAACTACGGCGACGAAGACGATCTTTACCGGGCGGAATACGTCGAACTCTTCTCTGATGAAACATCCCCGAATGCGCGCTGGTGGAACGGCGACAAGTCGCGGTTGGTGATCAAGGACATCAGCGCCGGCGGCGTGGAGATGAGCTTCACCTTCGGCAACCCGGAGTCCATCGTCGTCAGCGACGGCGAGCTCTCCGCGATTGGCTTCGCCTCCGGCGCCTTTGCAAACACGGCGACCTCCTACACGCTCAGCAACGTCAGCGGCGCCGCGCATGGCTGGACGGCCAGCGTGAACGTGGGCTGGCTGGATGTGTCGCCGGAATCCGGCACGCTGGCGAACAACGGAAACCAAACCGTGCTGGCGGAACTGAACGACTTTGTGGCCAAACTCGCGCCCGGAACGCACACCGGCGCGATCACCTTCACCGACACGTTCACCGGCCTGACCGAGGAACGCGAAGTCGAGGTGACGGTGCTGCAGATTCCCGACGGCGTGTTTCTGCATGTGCCGTTGAACAAGGATCCAGGATGGACTATGCAGGGCGGATGGGAGTACGGCGTTCCGCTGGGCGGCAATGACGACACGCACGGCGCCGCGGATCCCATGGGCGGCAAGATCGGCGCAAACGTGCTGGGATACAACCTGAGCGGCGACTATAGCGTCAACATGGAGGAAACGGAATGGCTGCAAACCACCGCGATCGACTGCTCGCTGTTCACCGATGTGCATCTGGTGTTCTGGCGCTGGCTGGGCGTGGAGCAATGGGATTACGACAAGGCCTGCATCGAAGTCAGCAACGACGGCTGCACGTGGCACACGGTTTGGGAAAATCCGAATCAAATCACCGACGATGCGCAGTGGGTCGAGGTGGAATACGACATCTCCGCGTGGGCTGATGAACAAGGGGAAGTCTACATCCGCTGGGGCATGGGATCGACCGACGCATCATGGACATGGTGCGGATGGAACATCGACGAAATCTTCCTCGCCGGCGATTGGCAAGCGCCGCACGCGGACGTGGAGCCGGCCCTGCTCGACTTCGGCATGCAAGCATTCGACGCCGGAGCGACGGATCCGCATTACGTGACGGTGGTCAATGGCGGCGCGGAAGACTTGCTGATCAGCAGCATCGAACTCACCGGCGCGGCCAGCGTCGCCTACACGCTTCAGGACGACTACACCTCGATCACCCTGCAACCGGGCGAATCGCAGCTATTCCAGGTCGTGTTCGATCCCGACGAGGAAATGAATTACAGCGCGATGCTTGAGATTCACTCCAACGATCCGTTGACGCCGGATACGCAGGTCGTTCTTTTCGGCCAGGGCGGACCGCACACCGAAGCGGATATCTCCGCCTCGCCAACTTCGATCAACTTCGGCAGCCGCGAAATCAGCGCCGGACCGACTTCGCCTTATCTTGTGGCGATTCAGAACGACGGCAACGTTCCGCTGAATATTTCCAGCATCAGCCTGACCATCAATCCATACAACGCATTTGCTTTCGCCACGCAGCCGCCGTCCACGGCCACGCTGGCCGCTGGAGCGACGCTGGAGCTGCGCATCGTGTTCGATCCGTCAACCGCCGGAACGTATCCCGGCATGCTGACGATCCAATCGGACGATCCGGACACCCCGGCGCTGGATATTCCGCTCAACGGCGTGGGTGAATTACCCGCCGCTCCGTGCGGAGAGGCGGATCCGCTTACGCTGAATTTCGGCGAGTGTGAGATCAATCGGCTGACTTCCACTCTGACCTGCCACTTGACCAACACCGGCGACGCCGCGCTATCGATCACGGCCGTCAGCATCGTGGGCGATCTGACCGGCGCGTTCCAACTCGCGCAAACGCCGGATGTCAGCGATCTGCCGCCGGCTGAAACACGGAATTTCGGCGTTCGGTTCAATCCTGCCACGGAAGGCATGAAATCGGCGATCCTGCGCATCACAACGAACGATCCGGCCACGCCGATCATCAATGTGTCGCTGTATGGAACCGGCGTGCATGCAGTCGCTCCGCCGGAAAATGAAATCACCGCCGCCCGGCATTGGACCTGCTACGAATAAGTCCGCAGCCGTTCGCCCTTATCTCAACTTGAAGACCTCGCGATTTTCCATTTCCAGCATTCGCTGCTTCATGTCCAGCCCGGGACCGAAGCCGCCCAAACCGCCGTCCGAGGCGATCACGCGATGACAGGGCATGATCGGTGGAATCGGATTGACGCCCATCGCCTGCCCCACGGCGCGCGCGGACTTTGGCGCCTGGATGCGATCCGCCAACTCGCCATAGGAGCAAATCTCGCCATACGGCAGCGTCTGCATGGCGCATTCGTACACGCGCCTTCGAAATAGCGTAACGCCGAAGAGATCGAGCGGCAGCGTGAATTCGCGCAGCTCCCCGGCAAAATACGCGTCGAATTGCTTCACTGCGTTGATCAACAACGCCGCCCGAGGATCCTCGATCCATGCGCCGCCGGAGGCCGCTTTCCAGTCCTTCAGCTGCTGGATGGCTTTTGTTTTGGCTTTCACAGGCAGGCAGGTGTTGCAGACGCCGAAATCCGTCGCCGCCAACGCAACCCAGCCCCATGCCGTATGATGCAGGCAGTAAATCCTATCGCGCGCATGCGTCCTTTTCATTTTCCGCCATCCTTGACCAGGATTACGCTCCCGCGGCTTTTTCCAGCCCGGCAATGACCAGGGATGGGGTGAGCACTTCCGGCAGGAGCTCCGGCGCTCCACCGCCGGGAGGATAAATCGCATACACCGGTACGCCCGGCCGCTGGAATTCATCAAGTAGCCGCTTGATCTGCGGATCGCGCGCGGTGAAATCGCCGCGCACCAGAACCGCCTTGTGCTTGGCGAACGCCGCCTCCACCGTGTCCGAGGCAAGCACAACGCTTTCATTCGCCTTGCACGTAAGGCACCAATCCGCGGTGAGATCGAGAAACACAAGATGGTTCTGTCGCCGCAAGGCCGCCAACAGTTCCGGCGAATACTCCAGCCATCGAATCTGGTATTCACTGGATTCCTGCGCCGCTGTTTCGATTCCATAAATCAACTTGAATTCCTTAATGCGCGCCTGTTCTTCAGCGTGGCGACGCTGCTTCATTGCGCCGCCGATGAAGATATAGGGATGCGCGAGCAACAGGTATCCGGCGGCCGCCAGCGCGGTGGAAATGCTCAAGGCCCACGTGCGCGCCTTGCCGGACGGGCGATAGTTAATGAACGAGCCATACAACCAGGCGACGACTCCGACGGCGACAAGCAAAATCACACCATCGCGCAAGCCGCTCTTGGCGTCGGCTGACGCGAGCAGTTCCTGCAAAAGGCCGTTATACACGCTCAGCGTCCACGCCGCCGTGCCCAGCAGCAGAAAACCCATCGCCTGCTTGAAGCGGATCATCCACTCGCCCGGTTTGGGGATGTGCCGCGTCCAGCCGGGAAAGATCGACAGCAGCATGAAGGGAAACGCCAGACCGAGTCCGATGAACGTGAAGATCAGCAGGATCATGCCCGCCGGTTGCGCCAGGGCGAACGCCACAGCGGTTCCAAGGAACGGCGCGCTGCATGGCGTGGCGAGGATCGTGGCCAGCACGCCGGTGGAAAACGCGGCTAGTGGCCCTTCGCGCTCCTCTAATCGGGCTAGTCCCTGCACCGCCTTGCCGCCGGGCGCCTGGAATTCAAACACGCCCAGCATGTTCAATCCCAACGCGAAGACGATGACCGTTACAGTGAGCACAAAGGCGGGAAACTGAAACAGCGCGCCCCAGCTGGCGCCGCCGGCGCCAGCTTTCAGCAGGATCGTTGCTCCGGCCAGCGCCCAGAACGACGCGAGCACTCCCGCGACGTACATCATGCCGAGAAAAAACAGCCGGCCGCGCGATTCCTGGGCCTGTCGCACAAAGGAGAAAACCTTGAGCGAAATCACGGGCAGCACGCACGGCATAATATTGAGGATCAGACCACCGAGAAAAGCGAGCGCCAGCCACGCCAACAGCCCGCGTTGCGCCGATGGAGCGGTTGGCTCTACAGGCGCCGGAGCATCATCAACTGCCGCGCTTTTCACTTCTGGTGGTACGCTTTGTTGAACAGCTGAAGCCTCGCCAAAAACACGAACAGGGAAATGATAATAACCTTCCTCGCCGCCTTTCAACGTCACGCGCACGAATGCTTCCAAACCCGCCAAGCCGCTTTCCGGCAGCTCAAGCAACAAGCCTATGACATTGATCATCGCGCGGGCGCCGTCGGGAGCCGCATGAATCACCGGCGGCTCGAACGCCAGTTCCAACGCATCGTCCGGCTTCGGCGCAAACGCGAACGGCGGCGTGAAATCCGCCTGACCAGCGGACAGCGTGATCTCGATCTCAAATGGATCGTCCGCTTTTTCCGGTTTTTGAATGATGCGAGTTTTCACTTCAATCGGAGGATCATCGACGGGCAGTGGAACCGGGATTTTTTTCAGCGCCGCTTCGATTAGTTTCGTATGCTCTTCATTGCGGCGCCCTTCGCCTTGTTGCAGCGTCAGTGTCAGCGAATCGCTCTGCGGCACGCATGAATCGCTGCATTCCAGCCATCGCACATTAGCCTGGATCGTGATTGAATCCGGCGCCTCCTCTGGCGCGCGGATGCGAGTCAGCAACACCGCTATATCCGTGTAGCCGTATCCGGCGACACCGCCCGCCTCAAATGTGACCGGAAACGGCCACTCGATCGGACCGGCTTCAAAGCCGTCCGGCAGCGTCCACTCGATCGTGGTCGGCATGCCCGTGCCGGGATACTGCCAATATGTATGCCAATGCTCATCGTGCGTGAGTTTCAGTCCGACGATGAACTCCTCGCCAAGCTGCACGGCGTCCCGCTCTGTGATCAGTTCCGCGGCGACATGCTTTTGAGCTTGATTGAAAGTGAATTGAGCGCGCGCTGGAAATGCGGCAGCCAGGCAAACGGCAACAATAAGCAAAAATATAGAGCATCGAATTCTCATGCTGCGGTCAGCCTCGCGATTAGGTATCGCTTTCTTGGTAGAGACAGCCGTTCCATCCTTACAACTCGAACAAGCCGATTACGCCGCGGACGATGCTATTTTTTCGACGCCATGCCGATGTCCAGCAGCAGGTTCTCCAGCGCCAGTTGGACGTTCAGCATGCGACCAGCCCAATCATAGCGTTTGAGCGCCGCGCCCAGCATTTCAATCGCCGCCTCGCGCGTGCAGCCCTCAGCGCTTTGCATCAAAAGATTTTTATACTGACGGTTGACCAACAGCTGTTCCGCGTACTCCGGCGCGGCGCGCGCGATCAGCAGGTCGCGCTGCCAGGCCGAGATGTGCTGCAACGCCTGCGCCAGATCGCCGTCCGCTTGCCGTTCGATCTCGTAGGCGGATTGAAACAGCCGCACATAGCCATGCTCGCCGAACTGCTTCAGCGCGGCCAGCGTCTCCTCGCGCTTCACCGACAGCTGTTCATCCTGCGCCAGTTCGAGCGCCAGACCCGGACATCCGCCGGAAAGCACGGCCAGAAATTCGCGCAACGCCGCGTCGCAGCTTGTGCGCGCCTTCAGCCATTCGGCCAGCGCACGCCAGTCCACCGGATTGAAGCGCGCCTCCGTGCAACGCGAGCGGATCGTCGGCAGCAACGAATACAGCCGGCTGGTGAGCAAAATGATGTGCAGATGCGGCGGCGGCTCCTCGAGCGTCTTGAGAAAGGCGTTGGCCGATTCCTTCTGCATCCGCTCCGCGCCATGCACGAGCAGAAAACGATGGCGGCCTTCGATGGGCAATTGCACGGCGCTCTCCATCGCCTCGCGCATGTCGAGCACCTTCACGACCTGTTGTCCGGTTTCACCGGGCCGGACTTCGATCAGGTCGAACCACGAGCCGCGCTGAAGTTTGACGCAGGCGCGGCAATCGCAGCCCGGCGCCGCATCGCCTTTCAGGCATTCCATGCGCCGGATCAGCGCATACGCCAACGAGCGTTTGCCGATCTGCGCGGGGCCGTGAAACAGCAGCGAATGCGGCAGCCGCCGTTGCTCAATCATCCGATTGAGCAACGTCATCAACCGCTCATGTCCGGCGATGTCCTGGAAGGATCGTCCGCGCCGCGGATCGCTCGCCGGATCGTAACTGCCGCTATTGTCCCGTCTGCTCTTCGCCATGATCTACTATCTGGTTCTAGTTCTGGTCGTTCATGCGAGGTGGCGGACTTGGATTCTGGCCCTGGTTCTCAGGGGTCGTCCCAACGCCAATCTCCACCTTTACGCCCGCGCCCTGCATATTCATCGCACCCGCCTGCATCGCTTTCTCCATGATCATTTGCAGCACATCGGCCGGCACGACCAGTTTCGCTTCGGCGTAATTGCCGTTGGCCGAAAACGCCACATTGCGCAACGCCTGGGCCAGTCCCGGCTGCTGCTCCTGTACCGTCGGCGGCATCATCATCAACATCAACTGATACGCGCTTTGCATCGCTTTATGAAGCGCAACGGCGTCGGCGGCATCGCCGCTTGTCAGGCTAAACCGCACACTGCATTCATCGCCGGTCAGCACGGCAACGTTTGCCAACTGAGCCTTGGCCAGCGGCGCCATGTTGGGATCTTCGGCGAAGCGCTTCGCATATCCCTCGGGCAGCGACATGGCGACGCTCACCGCCGCGCCGGCATGCAGGTTGATCGCCTCCGCCATCGCGCCAGACGCAAGCTTGTTTTCCGCGCCGCTCTTGTATTGATCGTAGTGCGCCGGATCGCTGCAAACGACAACCTCGCCATCGCCCGGCAGAACCACGTAGACGCTCGTTGAAGCATCGACAGGGCTTTGAATTTTATAGGCTGGCGCGCCCGAAATCTCCGTTTTCTCCGTTGTCATCCGGCCTTTCTGCTGAATCATCTCCAGCAGCGTTTGATCCAATCCATCGGCCGCTCCGCTCATCACGGCGAAAAACTTCCGGGATTGCGCATCGGAATTGTTCATACCCGATACGGCGATAGTGATCTGCTGGATCTTTTCCAGCTCATCGAATTGGAAGAGCATGGGGCTTGCAGGATCGCCCGAAGTTTCTTTGGCCTGCTGCACGGCGTCATTGACAGCCGGAATCTTCAAGATTTGCCGCGGATTGATCTGGATCACCGCGTCCGCGTCCATCGGCGCATAAGGCTTGGCCTGCAGCGTCGCCGCCGCCAGCGAAAAAATCGCCGTGCATAAAACAACATACAACTTCAAATAATGAAACATTCCTATCTCCTTCCAATATCATCCTCTCTGTGTATCTGGGGTTTGTCTCACGTTCATCCGGCGCTGTCAAACTGCGAATAGAGCGGTTCTCGAATGTTTTATCCGCATCCCTTGAATGTGGCACAGCCGCCCTCGGCTGTGTTCTCTTCTCATTGGGATAACACAATCGAGGGATGCTCTAAACGCCGCCGGATAAAGCCACAGTGGCCGTGGCAAGGGCGGCGATGCCTTCTTCGCGGCCGGTGAAGCCCATGCCTTCGGTCGTGGTGGCCTTGATGTTCAGCAGCGTATCAGGCGGCATGGCGCCCTTGAGCCGAGCATGCATGCGCTCCATGTACGGCGCAAGCTTGGGACGCTGGGCGATCACCGTGGCATCCACGTGCAGGATGCGTCCGCCGCGCTCTTCGGCGATGCGCACGACCTGGCGCAGCAATTCGACGCTGACGGCGCCCTTGTAGCGCGGATCGTTGTCGGGAAAATGCCGGCCGATGTCGCCAGCGCACACCGCGCCGAGGATCGCGTCGCAAATCGCATGCGTTAGCACGTCAGCGTCCGAATGCCCCGCCAGCCCCCGGTCGTGCTCAATCGGCACACCGCCCAGGATCAACGGGCGGCCCTCGCAAAATGCATGCGCGTCGAATCCGTGGCCTGTGACAGCGGCGGCGCTTTGATGCGGCATGGCTCTCTCCATAAAAAAATCATCTCTGGCGATTTTTCATGCAACATCCTGCCGTATCCGGCGTCAATAAATCAAAGCTAATCTCAGCAGCGGCAAAATACCACGCAGCGGCCTTGACGGCGCGCGCAAAAAGAGGCGTATAATGGCGCGATTTGAACGATTCGCTTCAGCGCAAAAAGGAGACAATGCCATTATGATCCTCAGCCGCCGGTTACTGTTGACCGCTTTATTCGCTCTGATGCTGTGGGGCGCCATATACGCCGGACTGCACGCTGGCGCGCAGGACGAGCCCTCCGCCAAGGCGGAAAGCCGCTCCGGCCGATACGCCGGCGGCGGCGACGTCTACGCCGCCAATCCAGAGGAAAGTCCGCTGGTCATCGCCGCGCAAAAGGCGAGTCCAGCCGTGGTCAGCATCGGCGGCACGGAGCTGCGCTACCGCAGGATGATCGCCGATCCGTTTTTCGACGGTTTCTTCATGCCCTACCGGTATCAAAAGCAGGAGTTCAAAAACGAATACAGCGGCACGGGCTTCATCGTCAAAGTGGACGGCAAGACCGGCTACGTGGTCACTAACTACCATGTGATCCAGGGCATGAAACGGATCTTCGTCACGCTGCCCGACCGGCGAGAATTCGAAGCGGCCAAGTTCGACGCCGACCTGGTGGTGGACGTGGCGCTGCTGAAAATCGAGGGCGAGGATCTGCCGTGCATCGACCTCGGCGACTCGGACGGCCTGCGCCTCGGCGAATGGGTGCTGGCCATCGGCAATCCGTTCGGCAACCTGATCGACGATCCGCAGCCCACGGTGACCGTCGGCGTCGTCAGTGCAACGAAACGCTCCTTCTCACCGGATTACGCGGCGGCCAACGCGCCCGGACGCCAGCCGCGCGTTTACCTCGGGATGATCCAGACCGACGCGGCGATCAATCCCGGCAACTCCGGCGGGCCGCTGGTGAATATCCGCGGCGAGGCCGTCGGCATGAACACCTTCATTTTTTCCCAGGTCGGCGGCAGCCACGGCATCGGCTTCGCCATTCCGATCAAACGCGTGCGGCAGATCGTGGACCAGATTTTGAAATACGGAAAGGTGCGGGAACTGCTGCTTGATTTTGAAGTGATGAACCTCACCCCGCCTCTGGCCCAGCGGCTTGGGCTGCGCACGACAAACGGCGCGCTGGTGCGGCGATTCTTTCTGGAGGACGGCCCGGCCAGTAAAGCCGGGCTCAAACCCGGCGATCTCATCGTCGGTATGGACGACCGCGAGGTGGATAGCGCCGATGAATTCATGGCGTACTACGCCGCGCGGCAAGTGGACGAAACGATCACACTACGCGTAGAGCGTGACGGCCAATCCTTGGAATTAAAATATAAAATCAGCGAATACCATCAAGACACCGAACCGGAAGCTCAGTCGCAGGATAACGGTAATTTCTTCTGACGTTATGAATGTTTCACCTCAGTGGTTCTGCCTAAAGATGGCGGATTGTTAAAAATGATATATTTATACCAGCTTTTTTGAGGTCCAATTTGGATCTCGACGGCAATCGAGTATGGCGCGAACACGAGCAACATCATCCTCAATGCGATAATACACTGCATACGGAAATCGCTTGGAAAGGAGACGATGATAACCATTATGGATGGAATGAATGCCGCCATTCAAGCGAAGTGAGTGAATATCGGACCACAGAGAATCGAGAAAGTAATCGCCCAATCCTTCGGCCTGTCGTTCATAGAAACGATACCCGTCCGCCAGGTCAGCGGTTGCCTCTTCAAGGACTTGAACCCTCATTTGAGTCGATCTCGCACCGCATTTTTAGCATCGGCTATATCAAGAAAGTGTGACTTACCTTCGGATATCCTTTGTTCACGGGCGCGCAAAACATCAGCGTGCCAGGACGGAGAGGGGATATCCTCCGGCATTCCAGCAAGATCAGTCCAGATCTCTTCGATTGCTTGCAGCTTATCCTCGACGCTCATTTGCTTCAAAGGAATGGTTAAACGCATGATGCTTCTCCAGAAATATTAAAATCAGATTCAATTATCGTACTTTATCCTCTTTCATGCAAAAGATTTTATACAAAAAAAGGATACCTTGGGGCGTCCCATTGTACTGGCCATACGATTCCTGATGTCATTTCTGTTTCCATCTTGTGGTGATCGCCCTCAACTTTCGGAAAGAAAAATGCCATTGCTTGAAACTCTGCGGTTCACTCACAAAAGATTTCTTGTTTGATCTTTATTTCCCGCAAAGACGCGGAGGCGCAGAGATGAATATTCATGTATTCCTCAGCGCCCCTGCGCCTCTGCGCGATAAATAACGTATAAATTTACATTACACCGGGCATCTACCAAGAATTTTGTTGGGCGCCCCTCATTTTGTCCCGTTTTTACATCTTAAAACTGCGTCAGCGCTCGCGCCGTTTCGCGGGCGATGATGAGCTCTTCATTGGCGGGAATCACGTAGGCTGCGATGGATGAATCCTCGGCGGTGATCCACGTTTCACAATCGCCGCAGGCCAAGGCATTGCGTTCCGCGTCGAGCATCGCACCTAATCCACGCATGCCGTTCACCACGCGCGCCCGAATCTCCTGCGCCTTCTCGCCGATGCCGCCCGTGAAGACCAGCGCGTCCAGCCGCCAATCCAACGCAGGCATGAACGACGCAATCGACTTCTGGATGCGCCAGCAAAACACATCAATCGCCAGCCGCGCCCGTGGATCGTCCGCCTGCCGCGCCAGAACCTCGCGCAGATCGTGCGACACGCCGCTGATGCCCAGCAGCCCGGATTCCTTGTTCAGCACGCGATCCATCTCCTCGATGGACAGCGACTCATACTCCATCAAGCGCAACGGCAGCGCCGGATCGATGTCGCCGCAACGCGTCCCCATGATCAGCCCCTCCAGCGGCGTGAAGCCCATCGAGGAATCCATTGAGCGCCCCCCTGCGATCGCGCAGGTTGAGCATCCATTGCCCAGATGCGCCGCGATGGCATGAATCGTCTCCGGTGGGCGCTCGATGAGCTGCGGCAGGCGCTCCGCGATGTACTGATACGATGAGCCGTGAAAGCCATAGCGCCGCACGCCATGCTTTTCATAATACGCATACGGCGTGCCATAAAAATAGGCCCGTGGCGGAATCGTGCGATGAAACGCCGTGTCGAACACCGCCACATGACGCGCGCCGGGAAACTCCTGGAACGCGGCGTGATATCCCGCCAGATTATGCGGATTATGCAGCGGCGCCAGCCGGTTCAAGCGCTCGAACTCCGGCAGCAGCTCCGCGACAATCGGCGTCGCTTCGCGAAAACGCTCGCCGCCGTGCACGAAGCGATGTCCGATCATGTCCACCGCCGGAGCGCCTTGCTGCAGCAGCCCCTCCTGTTCGCGCAGCCAATCCAGCACCGTATGCACGGCGTCACGATGATTCTTCTCCGCGCGGACCGCGGAAAATTCCACGCCGCCGATCCGTGAAAAACGGCACGCCGCATCATCGCGGCCAATCCGTTCAATATCGCCCCGCGCCAACGCGCGCTCATCCGTAATACCGCCGTCCTTCATTTCCAGTTCGAACAGCTGGAACTTCAACGAAGACGAACCGCAATTGAGCGCCAGAATTCTCATCAGTCATTCCATGATACGTATTGGCGCGCCCATCAAGCCGACGCGCGAGAGCAGATTGAACACGCAGTTGCGGAATTGCAACCATAAATCGGCAATATTGAGGCGCCGTCGGCTGAAAGCGTTTTTATGGTGGACAGGGCCGGAGCTTTATATTCAAAATCAGAATCGGGCATGTTCAGCAAGGTGTGCTTTGCTTTCAAGAGGAGGATAAAATGCGCATCGCAAAATATTCGTCATATTGCATATGCGTTGTTTTTTTAATTCTTACAAATTCAGGGAGGCCGGGGGAAGTGAGACTCACAATCGAAGCTGGAAAATTCGGAGCGCCCATCAGTCCGATGATGCATGGCGTTTTCTTCGAAGACATCAACTACGGCGCCGACGGCGGCCTGTATGCGGAACTCGTGCAGAATCGTTCGTTCGAGCACGCCGATTCGTTCTACGCCTGGGAAAAAGTCAACAACGGCGGCGACGGCGAAATCACGCTCGAAACCGACGATCCGCTCAATGTCAACAACAAGCATTTTGTGCGCTTCAAGGTCCGCGACGACGGAGAGAAATTTGGACTGGTCAACAGCGGCTTCGAAGGCATCCCGGTCGAAGCGGGAAAAAACTACCGTTTCTCCTTGTTCGTCCGGCGCGACTCGAGCTTCAGAGGGTACCTGAGCGTCGTCATCGAAGATGAAAACGGCGCGCCGCTGGGCGAAGGAAAAGTCACCGTTTTCAGCCCAAGGTGGAAAAAAGCCAACGGCACGATTCGCGTCTCAGGCTCCACGGACAACGCCCGGCTGGCCGTGTTGTGCCATGGCAAAGGGCAACTGGACATCGACTTTGTCTCGCTCTTTCCCGAAGACACATATAATCAGCGGGAAAACGGCCTGCGCGCGGACATGGTGCAGATGCTGGCGGATATGAAACCCGGATTCGTCCGGTTTCCCGGCGGCTGCATCGTGGAGGGCAAAAACCTGGCCAACGCATACCGCTGGAAAGACACGGTCGGCGATCCGGAGGAGCGCACGCAAAACTGGAATCGCTGGATGAATTCGCAGGAAGGCCGGGAAGCGCCGCAATATTATCAATCCTACGGACTGGGTTTCTACGAGTATTTCCTGCTGTGCGAAGACATCGGCGCGGAGCCCGTGCCGGTGATCAACTGCGGCATGTCCTGCCAGTTCCAGGACGGAGAACTGGCGCCCATCCATCAATTGAAATACTATGTGCAGGACGCGCTGGACCTGATTGAGTTCGCCAACGGCCCGACAGACTCCAAGTGGGGCGGTTTGCGGGCTAAGATGGGGCATACCGAGCCGTTCGGCCTGAAGTATCTGGGCGTCGGCAACGAACAATGGGGCGAGGAATATTTCAATCGCTATCAGGTTTTCTACGACGAGATTAAAAAACAATATCCTTACATCACCCTGATCACCTCCTCCGGACCGGGAGTGGATGACGACCATTGGGAACTGGCATGGCGTAAATTTAAGACAGTGCCGGCGGATATCGTGGACGAGCATTATTACCGGCCGCCGCGCTGGTTCCAGGAACAAAGCTACCGTTACGACTCCTACGACCGCTCAGGGCCGAAGGTCTTCGCCGGCGAATTCGCCGCGCATGACGCCGGGAAGCGCAACACCCTGGAATGCGCCTTGAGCGAAGCCGCGTTCATGACCGGCCTGCTGCGCAACGCCGACGTGGTGACGATGGCTTGTTACGCTCCGCTGTTCAACAAAATCGGATTCAGCCAATGGACGCCCGATCTGATCTGGTTCGACAACACCCGGATTTACGCCACGCCGTCGTATCATGTGCAGAAACTCTTCTCCCTGTACAAGGGCGACACGGTCTTGTCCGCGACAGTCTCGGAAATCAGCGATTCCGCTCCGCCGCTGAACGGCATGATCGGCGTGGGGACATGGGGCACGCAAGCCGAGTTCGACGAAATCAAGGTCGTCGCCGAAGACGGCACAGTGCTGTACCAGAGCGATTTCCAAAACATCGGCATGGAGAACTGGATCACGCGCAGAGGCGACTGGAAGATCGGCGACAATGGCTTTCTGCAGCAACTCGGCAATGACCAGCCGGCCGAGGCGTATTTCGGCGATCATACCTGGACCAATTACACCTTGACCCTGAAAGCCCGCAAACTGGATGGAAATGAAGGCTTCCTGATTTCATTCGCCGCCGACGCTGGCATCACGAAGTGCTGGTGGAATATCGGCGGTTGGGGCAATACAAATAATGCGATCGATTATCCCGGCATCTCCTTCAACCGCATTAACGGCCGGATTGAAACTGGCCGCCTCTACGAACTTAAAGTCGAAGTCACAGGTCCGGCCGTAAAATGCTACATTGACGGTCAGCTGATTCAACAAGGCGTGCGGCAAGCTCCGCCGGTCACATACTCCCTGGTCTCTCTGGATCGCAAGACAAACGAAGTGATTGTAAAACTGGTTAACGTCACCGAGGAAACCTTCGAGGGCACAGTGGACCTGCAAGGATGGGGCAGCCTGCCAAGCGAAGCCAGCGTCATCATGCTGACATCTGAAAATATGAGCGATGAAAACTCGATGGAAGAGCCCGACAAAGTCGCACCGACCGAAAAGTCGGTTGCTATCGCAGGGACTGAAATTCAATACACATTTCCGCCCCATTCCTTTACGCTCATGCGCATCCCCCTGGCAGGCGGAGCGCGATAGGTTAGCTGTGTAAATAACGCGTTTCGATTCAAAACAAACGGGGCATGCCGTCATTAATGTGCCGGCATGCCCCGTTGCTTTATAAAGCTACTATTGCCTTATTGCTGATCCGCGGAATCGAGCGTCCGGATTTTCACGCTCTTGAAATAAAACACGCTCTTCGGATCATGCGCCTGCAACGCGATGGCGCCGCCCTCAGGTTTGAGCAAACGTCCCTCGCGCTCCTTCGGCCGCTGAGGCTTTTCCGCTTCCGTATAATCAACCACCGTCTTACCGTCGATCTTCACCGTGATCCGCTTGCCTTGCACCAGAAGGTTCAGCGTGAACCACTGCGTCTCATCGACCGGAGACTCGTCCAGATCGGCGATGGCGTACAATCCGCCGGTCTTGCGCGGATCTTGCTTCCCGTTATTCAGCTGTACCTCATAACCGGAATAAAGCGCCGAGCTGTTCTCTTTCTGTTTCCAATCCGTATGAAAAAAAACGCCGGAATTCGACTCCGGCTCGCAACGCGCCACGATTTCAAGTTCAAAATCCTTGAACTTGAAATACTCCCCTTCCGGACTATCGCCGACATAGAACAAATGCGACGAACCGCCTGCCGCCTGCGCGCGAAGGAGTCCGTCTTCCACGCGAAACGAATCCGGCTTCCGGTTCGCCTTCCAACCGGTCAAATCCTTGCCGTTGAATAACTCCAGCCATTCGCCCGTTTTCTGATCGGCATCGATTTCCGGTTTACGCTCTCTCTTGCTGTCCGTGCTCTGCAATTCGCTCTCCGCGAAATAATGCGTGGCGCCCAAAACCGCGAACAGCGTCACGGCCATGAAAAGATTGCCTTGCATCAGAACCGAATTCCGGAGCATTGCAGTTCGCCTCATACTTCTAGCCCGATTTCTCATCACTCAGCACGTTTTCGGCTGTGAGAAATTGTCACACTTGCTCGTGCTCTTGCTCTTGCTCTTGCTCTTCCTGCCCAACCACACACTGTTTTTTTTGAGTGAGAGCAGAAGCAAGAGCAAGAGCAAGAATATTCGGTTTCAAGCACGATACAATTACAATTTAATTCACCGTGGCGAGAAGACCGTGCTAAGCCTCAATCACTTTAAGCCGGGCGAAGCGCGCATAAAGCGTTTCCTCGCTGCCGTCCTCGAACAGCACGCTCAGCTTGCGATCATCGCCGGCGTTTTCGGCGCTCAGAATCTCGCCCACGCCAAGCAGCGGATGCCGCACCCGGACGCCCGGCCGGAGTTCGTCCGTCCCGGCGGTTTTCTCCTCATCGCGGCGTTGCCGCGCACGCCGGCGCGCGTCGATAATCCGCTCATCCAGCCGCCGCTGCGCCTCGCGCTCCGCCGATTTCATCCCGCCGATCAGCAAATCCTCGTCGTCCCCCACCGCCTCCCGCACGACATCCTCGCGAAGCTGCCGTCGCACCGCGCAAAAATCGCTCACCGCGTTGTAATCCATCTCGTCGACGTCCTCGATCTTCTCGCGCGGCAATTCCCGCAAAAACATCGACGGCTGATTCCAGCTTTGACGGCCGTTGTAAAATCGAGAATCCGCCCGGCTCAGCACACACATGTCCTTCGCTCGCGTCAGCGCCACATAAAACAACCGCCGCTCCTCCTCCAAACTCCCCTCCTCAATCGAACGGCGATTGGGGAAAATCTCATTGTCCATGCCCATCAGAAACACGCAGGAAAATTCAAGCCCTTTCGCCGCGTGCACCGTCATCAGACTTACCGCCCCGGCCTTCTGGTCGAAGTCGTCCGTCGCCGAAGTCAGGCTCACCATCTCCAGGTAGTCGTCCAGCGTCGCGTTGAGGTATTCCTTCTCCCACTGCACGATCGACGCCTTGAGCTCATCGATATTCTCGCGCCGTGTCACCACCTCGATGGCGTTCTCATCGCCCAACGCCTCGATATAACCCGTGTCGCTCAGGATGCGCTCCAGCAGCGTCGAAGGCGAAAGTTTCCCCACGTCCGCACGCCACGTTTCGAGCAAGCCGAGAAATTCCGCAACGCTCTTCTTGCCGCCGCGCGGCAAACGATTCTCCGCCGCCATCTGCTTCAGCGTCACGAACATCGTCTGATTCTTCGCGCCCGCCTCCTCCAGCACTGCGTCGATGCTCTTCTGCCCGATCCCCCGGCGCGGCGTGTTGATCACACGCAGCATGGAAATGTCGTTGTTCGGATTCGCCGCCAGCTTCATGTAGCTCAGCAAATCCTTGATCTCCATCCGGTCATAGAAGCGGATGCCGCCGATCATGCGGTACGGCACGCTCCACTCCCGCATGCGATCCTCCACGACCCGGCTGAGCGCATTCGCCCGGAAAAACACCGCGATTTCATGATACGGCAGCCCGTGGCTGTCGTGCAGCTCCTGAATACGGCTCACCACCTCGCCCGCCTCATCGCGATCCGTACGCGCGCGGATCAGGTAAAGCGGCGGCCCGTCCGGACGTTCCGTCCAGAGCGTCTTGCCCAGCCGCTCTCGGTTGCGCTCGATCACATGCGACGCGGCCGACAGGATATTGCCGTGCGACCGGTAGTTCTGCTCCAGCCGGATCAGCCGCGCCTCCGGGAAATTCTCCCGGAAATCCAGCAGGTTGCTGATCTCCGCCCCACGCCAGGAGTAGATGCTCTGATCCTCGTCGCCCACCACGCACAGGTTGCGATGCTCCCGCGCCAGCGCCGCCAGCAACTGGTACTGCACAAAATTCGTATCCTGATACTCGTCCACCATGATGTACGGCCAGCGCGCCGCCCACTCCTGCCGCGCCTCGTCATTGCCCTGAAACAGCTCCACGCACTTCAGGATCAAATCCTCGAAGTCGCACGCGTCGCTGCGCGCCATCACCTTGTTGTACGCCTCGAAGATGCGCACGTATTCCTGCTCGTGCTTCGATTGCAGGATGCGCCCCACGTCGCTCGGGCCCAGCATGCGCATCTTCGCCTGATTGATGATCCACTGCGCCTGCCGCGGCTTGATTTCCTTGTCGTCGATGCCGAGCTCGCGCACCACCGTCTTGACCACCGCGTGCTGATCATGCTCGTCGCAGATCGTGAAGTTCGCCGTCAGCCCCACGCGCGTCGCCTCGCGCCGCAGCACGCCCGCGCACGTCGAATGAAACGTCGAGATCGACAGCCGCCCAGGCGTCTTCTCGCCGATCAGCCGCGCCACGCGCTCGCGCATCTCCTCCGCCGCTTTGTTCGTGAAGGTCACAGCCAGGATATTCCACGGCGCCACGCCGCACTCCCGCACCAGGTACGCAACCCGGTACGTGATGACGCGCGTCTTCCCACTCCCCGCCCCCGCGATGACGAGGGCCGGCCCATCCACATGCGTCACCGCCTCCCGCTGCGGCGGATTCAAAATGTCCAGCCAATCATTCATAATGTCCAGCCAATCATTCATAATGCGGCAGCATAGAGCCACCCAAAGCAACACGCCACATTTTTCTCACCGGCATGCAATGTCGAAAATCGTGGAAAAACCGCCCTCGACGCGAACACTCCTCGGAACAAAGCGCTTCACCCACATTCGACTTGCTGTCCACAAGCTGCGCTTGTTACCGTCAATCCGAAATATGTGAGAGTCGCGATTATGCAAAAAGAAACTGTACAATTTATCCAATCTGCACTGCCGAAAGGCCGGACTGTCTTCTACAGTTTTCCGGACCGATATGCTTTGCTGTTGCTGCAATATATCGTAGGCGATAGCGGGAAATCCGTTTCAGCATTGAAACGCAGTGGATTTGCGCCCCTGCTAAACAAAAACTACACGAAACAGGTTTTATCGACCTTGAGTTCTGACAAACTCAAGTCAGACGATCTGCAGAGATTCTGGCCAGACAGTCACGAAGCATTCCGCCTGACCCTTGGTTCCTGGCCAGAATTGGACGAAAAACCAAGAAAGTCATGGGATCAAACCACCCGATGGGGGTGGAATGTTGTTTTACAGCTCAATTTTGCCTCAATCCACATTAGAAAATTAAAAGAACTCGTCGCCGATTGGAAAGCACCTCTGGAATTCAGTGGACATCCAATCTCCCAAGGCAACGAGCTCACCTTGGCATGGTCGAGAATTGATCTCGATTTCGAAACCGGCGAAGCGCTCATTGAAGAAATTCAATCGGACTGGGTGCGCGACGTAAAATACTACACATATGCATCCTGGAGGGAAGATCATAAATCCTGGCATGAGTATTTCGAAAAAGTTCTTAGACACGAAACGAAAAGGTGGGCGGAGACCATGCTGACAGCCGCAATTTGGTTCTTGGTTGAAGAGCTTGGGTTGAAAACGATATTTTATCACACTCACGAGACCGGAAGCAAATTGAAAAGAATCTCCGATGTTCATCCACCCAAATCAATCTACTCCGATCTGCCAAGGAAATTCTGTTTCCAGGTCACGCACAACGGTCCGTTATTCATACGAGATTCAGCAAGACGGGAGCTTCGAAAATACTTCACAGATCCTGACACAAAATGGCACATCCTAAATTTAAATGCTACATGATTGACGGAGACATCTATGATATTGTTAAATTCAAACAGCATTCAAAAAATAAAAAATGCCCGATAAAGAGATTCATCGCAGAAGACCGACAAAGCCATCGCTTCGATTCGTGCGCGCAATCAACTTTGAGCTCACATATCAATGCAACATGTCATGCACACACTGTATTCAGCAGAGAATTCGGAACTCTAGAGATTCCACTTGGATAAATACCGATAGGGCGTCTCAAGCCTTATACGATGCCAAATCCTTAGGATTGACTTCTTCTGGAGTCAATTTCACTGGCGGAGAGCCTTTCCTGTCTGGCAGCAACTTGCCGGAATTATTAAAAACTGCGCAATCATTGAAATTGAATACTCGGATTAACACAAATGCATGGTGGGGAAATGAACGGCATATTAATCTAGGATCTATTCGGTTTTCTTCATGCAGTCATGTTATTAGCTGGTTGCGAGAAATGGAAGTGGCAATATTGGCGCTCAGTTTTGACAAGCGTTATGATGATAATCCACTCTATTGGAATCGTATTATTTCAGTTATACGTGAGTGTGAAAACCAAGGGCAACATTATCAAATTGTAATAACTGGAGCAAAGCAGGAGGAAATAGAACATGCATGGTGTAAACTTACCGAAATTGAAGGCATAACTCCGAACCACATGATACCGGTGCATATGGAAATAGTGGACCTGGGAGCAGCCGCTAATCTTCAGGATAAAGACATTTCGAATGGCTCATCATGTAGTGGAAAGGGATTCTACCGTCCCAACTTCCTTCATATTAATCCGACGGGAGGTGTTCGCACTTGTTTATATGCGCCGGGTTCTCAGTGGTTGGGCAACATATATACACACTCGCTAATAGATATTTGCAACGAGTTTGAAAATAATTTTGTTGTGATGACTTTTTGCCGAAACACGCTTGATCAATTAACCGACACGTACTTAACGAAATATGTAGAAAACGGATATCAACTACCGAAGCATCCTTGCGCTTCTTCTGTGTTGATTGTTAGAGCGATTGAGGATCAGCATTTTTTTGAGCAACAAAAAGGCAGAATTTCTACAGCGGATGAATCAAATATGATCGTCAAAAGCATCGCTGAGGATTATAATCTTTATGATCAAAATTTTTCAGCAGACGGCTCCAGTGAATAAACCACAGAAATTGGGATACCCTCTGTGCTCTCTGTGGTGAAAATACTACTACTATTAAAAGAGTATGTCCCCATTGCTGCGGATGACTTCTTTGTACCAATAGGCGGAGTCCTTCAGCGTGCGTTGGCCGGTGGCGTAATCGATGTGGATCAGGCCGAAACGTTTGCGGTAGCCTTCGGCCCATTCGAAGTTGTCCATGATCGACCAAACGAAATAGCCGTCCACCCGCACACCTTCGGTCATGGCGCGATGACACTCGCGCATGTAGCGCGTGAGGAAGTCGATCCGCTGCGGATCGTGCACCTTGCCGTCAAGGTGCACCCAGTCGGTGTTCGCCATGCCGTTTTCCGTGATCACGACGGGCAGTTTGTAGCGCTCCTGCAAGAAACGCGGCCCCCAGTACAGCGCCTCAGGCGTCACGGGCCAATCCATCATGGTCAGCGGGAAGCCCACCGGCCAGGGCACATTCTCGATCGCGCCGTCCTTCCCCGCGCGCACAGCCTCGTCATGGTAGATATTCACGCCGTAAAAATCGAGCGACTGGTTGATTGTCTCCATGTCGCCGCTTTGAATCGCGGGCATGTCCTCGCCGAACAGCTCCACGCCGTCCTCAGGATATCGCCCCAGCACCATCGGATCGGCGAACCAGGTGTTGTTCCAGCAATTCCTGGCCGCCACGGAAAAAGTCGCGCGCCGCGCTGCATCGATGTCCTCCGGCGCATCGCTGGCCGGGATCTTCACATGACCCACGGGCGCCGCGCCGATGGACGGCGTCAGTTTCGAATGCGCGCGGATCGCCTGCACCGCCTTGCCGTGCGCCATCAACGCATGATGCGAGGCAAGCAGCACGTCGGCAAAACTCAGTTTCAATCCCGGAGCATGCTGTCCGGACTGATGTCCCAGCCCGATGAAACACTGCGGTTCGTTATGCGTCATCCAACGCGTCACCCGGTCCCCGACCTTTTCCGCCAGCACCTGCGCGTATTCGCCGAACCAATCCGCGCTGTCCCGGTTGAGCCAGCCCCCCTGGCGATATAGCATCAATGGGAAATCCCAATGAAACAGCGTAACCCACGGCTCCACATGGTTCGCCAGCAGCACATCGATCAGCTTGTCGTAAAACTCCAGGCCTTTCGCATTGACCTGGCCCACGCCGTCAGGCAGCACACGCGGCCAGGAGACCGAAAGCCGGTACGCCTGCAGCCCGATCTCGCCCATCAACCGGGCGTCCTCCTCGTAGCGATGATAGTGATCGCCGGCCACGTCGCCGGTGTTGCCCGACCAAACCTTGCCCGGCTGGCGGCACATCTCGTCCCAAACGGACAGCCCCTTACCGTCTTCGCGCGCGCCCCCCTCGATCTGATAACTCGACGCCGCTGCGCCCCAGATAAAGCCTTGTGGAAAACTCATGTTCTCGCCCCGTTTCTATTACGTAATGCTGATCGCCTATTCCGTGTTGAACCAACAACAACGCGACTGACCCTTGCATGTCAATCAGAATCCTGCCGATCACCGGCCTGTTCCCGGATATTCTCAAAGTAAAGCATCGGACGGTTGTAGCGCCGGCGTCTCGCCGGCAAGACAAGCCGCCGGGACGGCGGCGCTACGATTTCACGCTGACTATGAGAAGATCCTGCGGTCTATCCCAATAAAATGATGTCTTGCCGGAGTCTTGAACAGAACATTCGGTCAAAACGCGGATTCCGCTTGCCGTCGGACCGGTTTCTGGCATGATGGTTTGTATTGCGTCGCCCATATTCATCGCAACCGGCGCCGCTGGAACAGCCATGCCTGAAACCGAACCGATCTCTGAGATATCTCCCACTAAACGCGAACATCGCTGGTTTCGCGTAGCCACGCGCGCCGGAGGTTTGCTCGCGTTGACAATTCTTATGGCACTGGGCTATCCCGCCGCAAGCATCTTCATCTATGGATTCCAGCGCACGGAGAACTCCGCCGACGCCGCCATCGTGCTCGGCGCCGCAGTGTGGAAGGATCGCGCCTCGCCGGTGTTCCGCGAACGCATTCGCCACGCCATTGACCTGCGGCAATCCGGCCGCGTGAAGCAGATCATTTTCACCGGCGGCAAGGGCGAACCGCATGAGCCGGCAGAGTCGATCGTGGCTCGCGACATGGCCCTGGATTGGGGCGAACCGGAAAGCGTCACTCTGTTCGAAACCCGCTCGCACAACACATTTGAGAATCTGGTGCTGGCGCGCGAGGTGATGCGGCACAACGGGCTGCAAACCGCGCTGATCGTCAGCGATCCGCCACATATGCGGCGCTCCATGGCTATGGCCCGCGGACTCGGCATCGATTGCGCGCCGTCGCCGACGCCCACGACGCGGGTGCAGGGCGTCCGCTCGCAGGCGCTCTTCATCCTGCGCGAAACCGGCAACTACCTGCGCTACCTTTTCTGGCTGCGCTTCAAAGCCGATCCCGAAATTCCATGATATTCAATTTAAAGGGAACCATAAAAAATTCAACGCAGAGACGCGGAGCCGCAAAGAACCGAATTTGGATATACAATAAGTGCAATGATTGAAATCTTTGTGTGCTCCGTGCCTTTGTGTGAAAATTTCAATGATAAAAGGTCGCCTAAATTCTCAATCCGAAGCATCTCCAAAATTGAAAAACACGCCGCACATTGATCCCGGATAACAGCTGATCCCTCTGCGCCACTGCGCCTCTGCGTGAAAAAAACGGCGATCCTTGGATCCGATGCAATCCTTCTATTTTCAATTTATTTACAGATAACCTTGACGAATTTCTTGTTTTTGATGATTGAAGACAAGGATTAAGGCACTATAGGTTGGTGAATTCCCTGGCAGGTGATACCGGCGCGGCGCTGATGACCGCGCGCCAAACGGCTCGATCAATCGGCCCTCTGAAGTAAACCCGCAAAAACCGTCCGAGATCGAACCGGCTCAATGTCAAATCCGATTCGCTTTTCAGCCAGGCGATCAGCCAGTCAAAGCTGCGCTCAATGGGCTGCTGTTCCATGAATACGAATGCGGCCAGATCGGAAGATCGAAGCTGCAGCTCTCCTGCGGACGAAAGCTGGACCCGCCATTCATCGGGCCGCAACCGCGTCAGATTGATCCGCACCTCGTGCAAACGGCGCAGCGTATCGCCCGCAACGCAGAGCGCCTCCCTACGCTGTCCGGATTGATGCAAAACTTCCATGAACCTCCGTTGCTCGGACAACGAATCGCAGACAAGACACTCTATTCGTGAATGCCATCGCTTTCGCGCATACGCCGCCGCCGTGTGAAGGGCGTCCAGTCCTGCCCGGCTGATCGCATTGGCCATGCGCCATTGCTGCGACAGATCGGATTCGCCGTGCAATGGCCGGGCGCCGCGACGCAACTGGAACGGCCCCGTTTGATCGGCGTCATTCGAATCATCCGATGCGCACGATAATGCGGATTCGATGGCATCCTGCTCGCGCGTTCTAAACATGAAAACCTGAAAGCCGCGATGCGTGAAACGCTGCACGGGACGAAAACGCCCCATGCAATGCGCATAGGCCCGGCTGCTGTTTTCAACGTGCCGTTCATGTGCTTTGCCGATCAAAGATTCGATCCAATGCTCAATGTCTGGATCCTGCTCCACTTGCATGCATCGGACAGGGCGCAACTCTCTTAAGCTACAGGATGATAATCTCTTTAATCATGATTCCTGATAAGCGCTGAAAGCGCTGAGTATCTCAGCCCAG
>JAFGJS010000039.1 GCA_016928995.1 Candidatus Sumerlaeota bacterium
ACCTGCTGCTGCTGGAACTGGCGCGACGAAACGACGACTGGGACGAAATCTGGAGCGAACGCTTGGTAGCTTGATCAAGATGCGCCCAATTTGACTCTTGTGATGATATTCCGCTTGATATTTAGATCGACCGAATGTTGAATCTTTTTTCTGCTGCATTGTCTTTGCACTGAATTCAATCCCAGAACATGGAAATTAAACTTGTAAGGTGGGAATAAGGTTTTCTGATCTCTTTTCGTCATAATACTAGAGTGAAAAGATTGACGAAGAGTGGGTTAATTATTAAAGATAATCGTGGATTTACGCCATTTTTAATGAGGCAATTTTGCTTGTGACAATTCAATCCGGCCTTTATTTGCGCTGGATTTTTGATCGATGTGCCCAGATGTAATGACATTTTGTCGCTAAAAAACCAAAAGGTGAGAGAGGGGATCATGAAAACAAACATGCGTATTCGACAGGGATTGACGTTAGCAATTTTGATGATGTCCATCTTGATTGCAAGGGGGCAGACGATTGATCTGGCGGAGAATGTGCGCAAAGAGAGCAGTTTAAGCGGTACGACGGTGAATATGACCGGGCATTCGGAATTGCATTTAACCGATGAAACCACGCCGCTGACCAGTTGTACGATCAATCTCAATTCCCCTGACGCCTGGCTCTTTCTGGAGCAGGTGAAGCCATCCGTCGTCGTTTCAACATACCTGAGCCAGATCCGCGTCAATGGCGCCGAGGCGGCATTAGATCATAATGTCCGTGTCGTGCAGCATCTGCAGGGCGCCGTGATCATTCCGCACGCTCCCGATTATAAGGCGCTCAAGGTCTTCACCGGCGGCAATCTGACAGGGCAGCCGATGGAACTGGAGCCATACACTTATTACCGCAGCAATGAGCTGGGCGATTTCAATGACGCGATCAACTCCTTTGTGCTGAAGCGCGGCTACATGGCCACTTTTGCGCAGGAAGAGAATGGCGGCGGTTTCAGCAAGTGTTACGTGGCTCAGGATTATGACATCACTGTCGGCATGCTGCCGCCGAAACTGAGAGCGACGGCATCTTTTGTTCGCATCATCCCCTGGCGCTGGGTGGATAAAAAAGGATGGTGCGGCGGCGGCGAAGAGCGCTTCATGCTGGATTGCGGCTGGTATTACGATTGGAACAACGTCCCCACATCGCCTCTGGACATGGAATATATCCCGATGCGCCACAATCGGAATTGGAACGACTTTGAAAACATCAATGTGAAGCGTGAATCAACTCAAGCTTTAGGTTTCAACGAACCCAACTCCTCGGATCAGGCGGATATGTCCGTGGAAGAGGCGCTGGCGCTCTGGCCGAGAATGCTGGAGTCCGGCTTGCGGCTGGGTTCTCCGGCGCCGACGGACGGCGGAGCCGGATGGCTGTATGAATTCATGCGAAAAGCCGACGAGCGGGATTTGCGCGTCGATTTCGTCGCATTTCACTTTTATCGCGCCGGCTGGGATGGCCCTGGTCTGGTCAATTGGATGCGCGATATTTCCGAGCAAACGGGACATCGTCCGATTTGGATTACGGAGTTCAACAACGGCGCCAACTGGACCGGCAATGAGCCTACGCAGGAACGGAACGCCGTTGTCATCGGCGACTTCATTCAAAATCTGAACGCGGCGCCATTTATCGAGCGCTATGCGATTTACAATTGGGTTCAGCTCGGGCGGGAGTTGGTCACAGCCGGCAAGATCAATCCGGCGGGCGTGGTGTATCGCGACACCGACGCGCCCATGGCATACCAGCAGGAGATTCCCGAGGGTTACGGCAAGGTCTCCCATTACCAGTTCGAAGGCAATGTGCTGGATAGCTTTGGCAGTTATAACACCGGGATTCCTTTTGGCAATCCCGCATATGTCGAAGGAAAAACTGGGCAAGCCATCGATCTTGACGGCGAGAATGATTGCGTGGCTCTGCCGTCCAATCTGGGCGATGTCGAGCAATTCACCTTTGCCGCTTGGATCAACTGGGATGGCGGCGCCGACAACCAGCGGTTGCTTGATTTCAGTCTTGGAAGATTGTTCGGCATGTACCTGACGCCGAAGTCCCAGGACGGCACGATGCGTTTCGCCATTGCGACTTCGAGTTGGAACAATGAGCAAACATTGAAAACCGCTCCGCCGGCTGAAGGGGAGTGGACGCACGTGGCGGTGACGCTCCAGGGCGAGACCGGCAAACTGTACGTCAACGGCGCGCTGGCGGATACGAACACTACCATGACGATCGAACGAACCGGCGTCAGCACAGTGAACAATTACATCGGCAGAGGGCAGCATCCCGCTAATCCGTACTTCAACGGCCAGGTCGATGAGGCGCGCATCTTCAACTACGCCCTCAGCGATGAACAGATCGCCGCGCTGTATGAAGGCTCCCAGAGCAACGCGCCGGTCTTTATGACTCAAACCATCGCGCGCAAGAACGGCATGCCGGGGATGCCTTACAGCGATGACATGGCCAGCTTCGCCGCCGATATCGACACCGGCGACGTGCTGGCGTTCAGCAAAGCCGAAGGCCCCGACTGGCTGCAAGTCTCTGAAGCCGGAGCGCTCACCGGCATTCCGGCAGAGGGCTGCCTCGGTCCCAATCAATTCACTGTCCGCGTCACGGACCGCGATGGGAATTCAGCCGACGCCACGCTGGACATCTTGATCAACGAGCCGATGCTCGTTCCTTTGTATAAATTCGACGGCGACGCCAACGACAGTTCCGGCAAGAATTTCAATGGAACCGAATGCGGCACTCCAACATACGTTGAAGGCGTGGACGGACAAGCCCTCAGCCTCGACGCCGATGATGATTACATCTTGCTGCCTAAAGACGCGGCAAAATCCGACGACCTGACCATCGCCGCATGGGTATACTGGGAAGGCGGAGCGGCATGGCAGCGCATCATGGACTTTGGCAACGGCACCGGCGAGTATCTTTTCCTCACGCCGCGCTCCGCAGGCGGCACGTTGAGGTTCGGTATGCGCACAGTGGGAGGCGGCGAGCAAACGCTGAACGCTGACCGGGCGCTCTCCGATCAGCAATGGGTGCATGTGGCTGTCACGCTGAGCGACGACACGGGAAAACTCTATGTCAACGGGCAGGTTGTGGATACGGAAACGATGACCATGAATCCCAATGATATCGCCCAGGTCACCAACTATATCGGCAAGAGCCAGTGGCCCGATCCGATGTTCAAGGGCCGCATCGACGACTTCCGCGTTTACAACTACGCCCTGAGCGATGAACAGATCAGAGACCTTCCCGGCGTGCGCGGGTATAACAATCCGCCCCGGTTTGTCGAGAGCGAGATGACGCGCTCCAACGCCACAGCGGGCGTGGAGTACACCGGCCAGACGCTGGCCGGCACAGCGACCGATGACGGCGCGGAACAGTTCACCTTCAGCAAGGTCGATGGCCCGGCTTGGCTTCAGGTCGCGGAAGACGGCGCGCTTTCCGGCACGCCTGGAGCGGACGATGCCGGACCGGCGGTTTTCACGGTTCGCGTCACGGACTCCCTCGACGGTTCCGCCGAGGCCAAACTGGGCGTCACGGTGAAGCCTCAAGCCATGATCCTCCACTACGAATTTGATGGAAACGTCGATGATATCTCTGGCGCGAAATATGACACTCCAACGACCACAACGGGCAATCCGGAATTCGCCGAAGGCAAAATCAACCAGGCCCTTGCCTTCGACGGCGACGAGGATGCTGTGATTTTGCCTGCGGGCATCGCGGATTGCATGGATTTCACCGTCGCGACATGGGTTTACTGGATGGGCGGCGAAAAACCCTGGCAGCGCATTTTCGACTTCGGCGCCGGAAGACAGGAGAATCTATTTCTCACTCCGCAATCCGGCAGCAATGTGCTCCGTTTCGGCATTCGAAACCGCGACACCAGCGAAGAACTGGATGCTGAGTCAGCGCTCGTCATTGGCGAATGGACCCACGTGGCCGTCGTGCTCAACGGCGGCACGGGCAAGCTTTACATCAACGGCGCTGAGGCGGCTTCGAAAGCCATCACGCTGAATCCAGCGGACTTTCGCCGTGAGAAGAACTACATCGGCAAGAGCCAATACCCCGATCCGCTGTTCGTAGGCCGCATTGACGATTTCCGCGTATACAACTACGCCTTGACCAGTGGGGAGATCGCCGTGCTTGCGGGCGGCGGCAAACAGTTGGAGGAATAGGTCCGGCCGTATGCATGGCTGGATTATTTGTCAGCAAGGCGATGATTGATCAAAACGCCCCGGTTTCGAGCTGAACCGGGGCGTTTCAGTTTCAGGGGAGATCCGGCGGTGAGAAAAATAAAAGACGCTCAATTTTTGCTTGCACAAGACGAATATGCGCCATAGGATTCGCTTCCTTCGTTCGGCGCAGCGCGCCGGAGCGAGAATGCCGAAGTGGCGGAATTGGCAGACGCGCACGGTTCAGGGCCGTGTGACCGCGAGGTCGTGTGGGTTCAACTCCCACCTTCGGCACCAAAGAGATTCCCGCGCCGCGATGCAGTTCGCGGCGCGTTTTTCATTTTAGGATGCGTATGTCAGATTCCGTGTCATATTCCAACATGTTGTGAGTTGACATTAATTCTGGAATACGCCAAAATGCCACTCTCAATGTAATTACAAAAGCGCGAGCTGGTTGCTCGTGCAAGATAAGGCGGTCATCATGCGGAAGAGTATTTTCATCCTTGCGTTATTCGTGTTAAGCCTGAATTTGTCCTGCTCCATTTTGGGGCTGAAAAAAGCCACGCCGGCGGAAACCGGCGCGTCGATGGTAAGCGCTCCGCTGGGCGTGAAGAATGTGATCCTGATGATCAGCGACGGCTGCGGCTATAATCACATCGCTACGGCCTCCGCTTATAAATATGGCGTTGAAGACGGCTTCATTTACCAGTCGTTTCCGTTGCAAGTCGGGATGAGCACATACTGCATCGGCGATAGTTACGATCCGTCGAAGGCCTGGGAGTCGCTGGATTATCTGAAGAGCAATTTCACCGATTCCGCGGCCGCCGCCACGGCGATGTCAACGGGATTGAAAACCTATCGAAACGCCATCAACATGATCGGCGTTGATGATATGGAGGCATCGGTCGGTTTCAACGTGGTTGAATATGCGGAAGACAACGGCAAATCCACCGGCGTTGTGACGTCCGTGGAACTCTCGCACGCCACGCCGGCCGGTTTTGTCGCGCATAACGCCTCGCGCAGTCACTACGCGGACATTGCCCGTGAAATGCTGCAAATGAGCGCAGTGGATGTGATTATGGGCTGCGGCCATCCGTTGTATGACAACGACGGCCAGCCGCGGAAAGATGGGAAATATGACTATGTCGGCGGCGAGGCCGTGTGGAAGGAATTGAACGAGGGGAAACTCGCCGTGTCGGACGCCAATGGCGATCATCTGCCGGACGTCTGGACGCTGATTCAAACGCGCGAGGAATTCCAGCAGCTCGCGCAGTCCGGCGCTCCTCCAGCGCGCGTGGTCGGCGTTGCGCAGGCGTATGAGACGCTTCAAGAGAAACGTAGCGGAGACGACAAAGCGGCGCCGTATGCCGTCGCCCTTACGCAAAGCGTGCCGGTGCTGAGCGAAATGACGCTGGGCGCGCTGAATACGCTTTCCCGCGATGAAGACGGCTTTTTCCTGATGGTGGAAGGCGGCGCCGTGGATTGGACCGGCCATGCCAATCAGACTGGACGCTTGATTGAAGAAGAACTGGATTTTTGCGATGCGGTCGCGGCCGTCGTGCAGTGGGTCGAGGCGAACAGCAGCTGGGACGAAACGCTGGTCGTGGTGACCGCCGATCATGAGACCGGCTGCCTGACTGGACCCGAAAAGAAGGAATCGTTGAAAGAGCAGTTCCAGATTGTCAATGCTGGCCAGGGGAACGTTCCCGGCGTTGAATGGCATTCCAACAACCACACCAATTCGCTGGTTCCGCTGTTCGCTAAAGGTCCGAAACTCGCGCTTAAACACTTGCAGCAAGCGGCCGATCAGCAGGATCCGGTGCGCGGCGCCTATCTGGATAACACCGAATTGGCCCAAACGCTGATTGATTGCGTCGGTCAGTAGTTTTGGATGGCCTGCATGACGGATTCCGAGAACGGCAATCCCGACTCGCTTTCGACGTGCCAGTAGTCGTGGTAGTCGTCGTTTGTCAATGGGTATAACTTTTCCGCGCCGATCAAGATCGCGTTGTTGTGTCTATCGCAAAGGGCGGCCAGCAAGTCCATCGCTTCATCGTGAATCTCCTGCTGTTCGCGCAGCACATCGGGATAGTAGCCTCCCTCGATGACGAAAATCCGCAAGTTCCGTTCAGCGGCCCAGGCGAAAAACTCATCCAGGATTTCAATGTTCGTCGCAAACCAGTGCGAGTTAATGTAGCGCAAGGCTTCGAGTTCGGCTTGATCGACGACATCCTGATCCACTGCGGTGATGTCGTCCGCCCGATAGGCGTCCATGCGTTTGAATTTTTTATCCGCCAGCCCCTTGAAAATATATTGAAGCCGGTAAGCGGCGATTTTGTTGGCGATGAGGAACTCCCAGATCAAGTTTTTATCCACGGTGGAGTCTTTCAGCGGCCATGCGGCATAGTGCAGCAGCTTGCCGGCAGGTTGCGGCGGCGCCAGTTTGGCGCCAAGCATATTCGTCCAGTTGGCCAGGTCGAAATCCGACAAGGTCAGGATGATTGCCTTGTCGCATTTTTTATCGATGATATCGCGATGCAGCAGATAGTCATACGGGCACATCCCGCCCATGGAGAGCATATCGAAATCGTCATGCTTGCCGGCCCATACTTCATAAAGCCGGCCGACCTGGCTGCTTCCCACCGCGAGATAGTCCACCGGCTCCAGTTCTTGCATCCGCATCAATTCGCATTCCAGCGCGACATACTGACGAAATCCCATGTCGCGCACATGGAAACGGTTCAACGCAGCCTGGAGAAAATACGGATTGCGCAGGATCAGCGTTTCAGCGCACAGCGCCAAGCAGATGGCGAAGAGGATCTTCCATCGCAGCGCAGCGGGCTGCCAAAGCCAAAGCGCAATCGCCCCGCCCAGCGCGAAGACTCCCAGCAACAGCGTCAGTTTGCATGATAGCGTCATGGCAATATATGAAAGACCAAGGACAAACATCAATCCGCCTTAAAATTGAAAGTAAATAAAACTCCGCGTGCCCCAATTGCCGAACATCAGCAGCAGGTAAATCATGCCGATGACCAGCGTGATTTTATGATAGTCGTTGTCGAGCGGCATCTCGCGATGCGCTCCCCGCCGGAATTGCATCGCGAGAATCAACGTTGGAATCGATGCATAAAAGATCGTGCTGCCCAGCAGATACCTGGACTTCACCGTGGGCGCGAAGAAGTTGAACAACAGGCTTTCGCTGATGGATTTTAATGCCGCCATGTCTGGGGCGCGGAAAATCATCCAGCCCACGCAGGTGAGTTGAAACATGACGAACACTGCGGCCCAGCGCCATCGCGGATATTTGCGCAGCGCCTCTTCCACTTTGGCCAGGCGGAACGCGACCAGCAACATTCCGTGATAGGCGCCCCACACCACAAAATGCCACGCCGCACCGTGCCAGAGGCCGCCCAGCAGCATGGTGATCGTCAGATTACGCAAGGTGCGCGCCGTTCCATACCGGTTACCGCCCAGCGGAATGTAGAGGTAATCGCGCAGCCAGCGCGACAGGGTGATGTGCCAATGCTGCCAGAACTCGCTAGCAGCCCGTTGAAAAAGGGCCTTTTCTTGTTCCAGCCGCGTTATGCGGCCTTCCAGCGCGATGTTTGTTGTAAGGCCAAGAT
>JAFGJS010000040.1 GCA_016928995.1 Candidatus Sumerlaeota bacterium
ACCGGAAGGTCGACCTGCAGATTCACCAGCGCCTCCATCGTAAACGCGCCGGTCGCCGAGGCGATCTGAAGAGCAACGCCGTCGCCGTCGTCGATCGTAGCCTGGGCATCGCCGGCGACAGTGTCGGTTGTCGACAAACACTCACCGAAGCCGGAATATGATGTGACACCAAACGCTGCGCCACCGATGACGGAACCAATATCAACCGCATCGAGACCATCATCTGTAGCAGTAGTAGCATCATCCATGTGATAAAGATGCAATGTGTTCGCATCCGGCAGATACGGCCCGCGGACAGCGGCGTTCGCCATCATTGGAGCCAGTAACACGGCCAGGATGCCTAGAAATGTAACTGTTCTAAGGTTACGCATACAGCATTCCTCCATTGTTTGGTTATATTTTTTTACCTACCCGCTCATACCGGCGGCGCGTCTTACATAACGTCATCCACCGGCTCTTCAATCATCCTCCTTTCGTCTTGGAATGTCTTCTCCGCCGCCCCTCAGACTCAATCAATCCCACCCCGCTTCTCACCCGCCGAAAGCGCTTACAGTTTTACGCATTGTAAGCGTTTACATTTTACGATGGATGGTATGAATCACGACAACCAAGCCTTGACTGAAAAGGCTTACAGGTTGGAGAGGGGTCCGCGTAATCGCTTACACGGATAGCCGCAGATATGTATTTTTGGGAGAGCCCTTGACAGTGAAGACCGGAAAAGCAACGCGTCTAGCGGCGCATCAAATCAATCTTCCCAATGGTGATAATCTCGCTTTCCGAAAGCGCGCGTCCATAGATGCGCACTTCGTCGATGGCTCCATCAAAATAGTTGTCGATGATTGGCGGCGTAATGTCATCCGTCCGGTTGCGTCCGATAAACCAATCCACCGGCATCGGCCGGGGCGGCTCGCACGCAACGGAGCGTTGCGCCGCCAGTTTACCATTCAGGTAAAATTTAATCTCCTTTCCGCCTCGTGCGCAGGTCACGGCCACATGATTCCAGCTCGAATAAAGCTCGAGATCAGCGTCCGTCAGCGCGAAATGATGCACATCCGCCCCTGGATAAAAATCCAATGTCCCCCCGGGGCGCAAACCGAAACGAAAACCGCATTGGATTGTGGAACAAGCCAGAATGCGCAGCCATCGTTCGCTTTCATTTTCACCCTTCGGCTGCCGGGGATGAATCCACGCCATCACGGTGTAATTGTCCTTCAACTGATTCAACGGCTCCGGCCGGTAAATGCGAATGAAGGATTTCTCCTCGTACGAAAATTCCGCAGCGGATCCGAAGAGCTCGGTGTTCGCCGATGGAACTCCAAACTTCACCTTCCCATCGCCCGCGGTAATGCCATAAAGCCCGAAGGGGCCGCGATCGGGAACCAGCGAGCGCCTGTTGTTGTTCAGCGCCTCCGGCTCCATGTCCCACCACGCCAGTAAATCCGGGATCTTATTGATGCTTTCATCACGATATGCGCTGGCGACCCATTGCGGAGAAACCGCCGATTCATCATCGAACGCAAGACAGCCCTCGCGGCCGATCCGCAATGCCATGCCCTTCGTCACAAGATGCTCTTCGTTCGGATGCGTGAAGTACACCGTCCCTTCCGACACCTGCAGGATCAGATGATCCTCGCCGTCCGGCTTGAAGCCGAAACTCGTGCCCAGCACCTGCGCCTTGCCGTAATCCGTGACGACCATAAAACCAGCTTTGCCCTTCTCCACGTCGATCCAGATGTCGCCGCTCAGGTACTTGATCTGGTTTCCCGGCGTATCGCTGATCGACGCGCCCTCGGCCAACGCCACGCGAACGGAAGGCTCGACATCGACCACCTTCGAGCAGTCCTCGCTGATGATCAGAATCTCTCCCGTGGCGTCCGTGACCTCGCCGCTCTGCGCCGCAGCCGTCTGCTCGCTTTCCTCCGTCCGGCGCCCCGGCAGCAATATCGTCACCACCAGCAAAACAGCGGTCACATAAAACGCCAGCGCCTGCCACGAAGCCCAGCCATGCGGTTCAAAATCATCCTCCGCGGCCTCTCGCTCGTCATTCTGCGGCGCCGGCAACAGATGCGCGCCGCTCAACATCATCTGCAGCACAACCTGCGCTTCCTGCCGCAGGGCATGCAGCCAGTCACGCCGAAAGCGCTCCGCAAACGAGGGCGCCTCGTCCACGGCGCCGCCCATCTCCGGATCGCGGCGGATCGTCTCCAGCGCGTAGCCGGCGATGCGGCGCGCCTCCGGCGCGGCCTGCTCCAGTTTCGCTTCGGACAGCTCGCGCAAGGCGCACGCCTCGCGGTGAAACTGCATGTATTCCTGCGCCTCGTCCTCATCCATCTCGCGGCGCAACGCAGCCCATTCCGCGTCGCTCATCGGCTCCGCCCGCAATAGTTTTTCGATGTTAACGCTTTCTTTCATATCCCCTCGCCTCCCGCAAAGGAGGACTCCCACCGCCGTTTATAGATTTATTTTTTTCGCCTTCAGCGACTTCCGGATCCGCTCGAGCGCCCGGCAAATTCGCGAACATACCGTGCCGCGCGGCAGATTCAACGTCGTCGAAATCTCGCTGAACGACATATTATTCAAATAACATAGCGTGAAGATTTCCTGCGTGAGCGAATCCATTTTATCAATTTCAATCCGGATCAACTCCCGCCACTCCGCGTTCACCGCCTCCTCATACGGACTCTTCCGGTAATCGGAGAGGTTCTCGATCAGCTCGGTGTCCAGCACGCTGATCACGACAGGCAGATTGCTCTTGCGCAAAAAATCATAGACCGTGTTCCGCGCGATCTTGAACATCCAACTGCGAAGCTGAAGCGGATCCCGCAGTTGTTTGTGCGCCGTCCAAATCTTCAGGCAACTCTCCTGAAAAATATCGTCGGCCGCATCCTTCGAGTGAACAAAACTGGATATATACGCCAGCAATCCAGCTGACTCGACCTCCAGAATCTCCTCGAAGGCGTCAACCTCTCCTAAACGAAAACGCTGAATGGTCTCAATTTTGATCATCGCGCAGTCGCAATCAGGCTCACTTTAGATACTGACGTATTCCATTGTTGAATGGATCCCATGCAATGCGGATTTATTCATAAAAAATATGCATATTCAATTCACCAGCATCAAGGCCAGTAATCATCGCATCACTGGAAAAATCTGTCAATAGAATTATATATTCTGTATTTTCATCCGATTTTCTGCGGTTTTCTTCTGTTCCCTGCCGCTCAATCTGTGCCATTCGGATTTTCCCTGCTCCACAAGGGCCGAAAACGAATAAAAAGTAAAAAATAATTTCACCAATGCCTACCGATCTTCAAGCGCACAATTTGAACGTGCTCATTTTTCAAATAAAATCAAAAAACTCAAAAGGAATTTCACCCTATTCACATGAAGTGATTGGCCCCAGCGACAGCCGATCAAGGTCATCGGTTTACTATTCAAAAAATTATGAATTTTTATGCATCCAGATCCAATGAAAACACGTCAATAGTAATGTCAGGCCGAGAACGCTTAAGAGCCTATCTCAAAGACGTACGTCGTTATTTTACGTTTTAGCGGCGCAGGGGGGAGCAAAGGGATCGGGGATAATTTTGGGATAGGCTCTTAAGATGCAACGGATTCCAGGGCTCCTCAAGAAGAAATCGTGCCGCCGCCCCTGTCGTCACAGACGAAATAAAACAACCGTAGGTTTTATTGCGTCCGAAGCCTTTGGCGCTCATTACAGGCGCACAGACGCAAAAAAACGTCAGGAAGACCGGCATCATGAATCTTTTTTTTCGAACCATCCCGCTCTGCATGATCCTGCTGATCGCAACTCCGGTCTTCAGCCTCGATCCGCCGGAACCTCGCAACGATCCAGAACCATCGATGATTCAACAACCGGGCGGGGCGTCCGTCAGCGCCGTTCACATCACCGCGCTACAGCTCATCGACATCGAAACCAACCGTGGCCTGCGCGAATTATCCGCCAATGACACCATCAATTTGCTCCAGGACGGCAGCTGTATCACCCTTGAAGCCACAACGGACAATCCGGTGAGTTGCCTGCGTTTCTCGCTCAACGACGAGGAAAATTATTACACCGACAGCGACACGCCCTTCGCCATCGCCGGCGACACGGCCGCTGTCTTCAACCCATGGAATGACGCGGCTGTCGGCCATTACGACCTGACGCTGACGCCCTACCAGGAAGACAACGGCGTTCAACGCCCCGGCCTGGCGCATGAAATCGATTTTCGCATCATTAAGCTTCCCGCGCCCTGGCAGTTGATCGACATTGGCGAGCCGCTCCCCAAGGCGCTGGCCGACTATACCGTCAACGATGAGCATCTGCTGATCGCGGCCGGAACTCCGCTCACGAGCGGAACCGACGCCATGGCGTTCATCCACCAGCCTTTCAACGATGTGTGGATCCTCGCCGCGCGCCTGCTCTCCACCGACGCCGCCACCTCGCATGCCGTCGCCGGAATCATGCTGCGCGAGGATCAGACGCCGGACTGCAATCGCGTCTTTTTCGGACTCGACGCGCAGAACCAGTTGCTCTTCGACTCGCGGATGAATGAAATCCATGAACAATTCACCCAAGACGGACTCCGCTGGCCGCTCTGGATCCGCATGCGCCGACAAGCCCCCAGCCATTATTGTTTTGAATACAGCAACGACGGGGAACAATGGCAGACTTTCCAATCGGCGAGTTTGAACTTCTCCAGCTCGCCGCTCACCGGCATCGCCGCCACGTCCCAGCAGCCCGGCGCCATCGCCAAGTTCACCTTGGATCAACTGATTTTCCTGCTGACGCCAAACCCTGACTCCGTAAGTCTATCCATGCGCTAAACAAATTCTAAAAAATCCTGCATGGCGATCGTTCGCACGCTCCGGCCAAGCGTCTTTTCTGAACAAACCCGCCTGCTTCAATAAACGTCTAATATTACACATGGTATACAGAACCAATCCGCTCGGAAAAGCAACCTGAGCGAAAAAAGTGGAGACTCCTAGAGCCGCCCTTGCGAAAGATTAAAAATCGAGATGAGACTGGGCATTCAACGAGTTTGAAAGCCACGAAACGCCGCACACCGATCTCCGTCGCCGGGAAAAACCAGGGAAATCATATTTTGCTTGCCAACAATGCCTCAGAGCTCATATGGAAATTAAGATCTGACGAAAAGCTGTTAAGCGGCAAAAAGACGCCGGCAATCAGGAAAAATCAGCGAATACAGGCATTGAAAAAAAGTCATGCTGGCTTCATGCTAAATGAGCATAGCCCCCGGTTGACGATTGGAATCATGACGCAACCGGTCAAAAAGGCTCTTATGGAGCGTCAAGCCCATACAATATCGCAAAATAATCGTGTTTTTATTGACGTTCCACCGCAACAGGAACACAGTGTAATAGCATGGATCTAAAAAACCACCGTTCGGAGCAAATCGAATGAGCACTCCATCTTTCCGAATTGCAACGTGGTTGATTCTCATCGGGGGAAGTCTGCTTGGAGCGCTGACTCCAGCCGCGGCGCAAGGGCTGGGCGCGTTGCAGCCCTATCAACCGGATCAATTCACCAGTGCGTTGTATCATTTCGACAATTCAGGACGCAACGCCGTCAACCTGCCGTTGGATTTAAATTTGAACTACGGCGCTGAATATGAAGCCGCCTCATTTCCCGGACTCGGTTCCGCGCTCAACACCTATCAAATCGACTATAACTTTGAACAAGATTGCCGGGGCGCCTACGCCACACAAGACGTTTTGATCAGCCAACTCGTCGGACAAGACGGCGCATTCACCATCGAAGCCCTGATTCAGCCGCAAATCGAACTCAATCTCCTCACTCAAGCCCATATGGTCATCGCCTCCGGAGAAAACACCGACGCTGCAAAGCGCAGTTTTCTCTTCCGCCTCAACACCAAAGGCCTATTGTCCTTCGTCAACATCACCGAGCCCGTCGAATATTACTCCGCCATGATTCCCCTCAGCGGGCCGCACGCCTTCCAAGCGCAAAAATGGTATCATGTCGCCGTCGTCTACGACGGCAACGAAGGAATGCCGTCAAACATCAAATTATATTGGACCCGCCTGGATTCCGGCGCCCGCGAAGCCAATGAACTCACGCAACGCTTCACCGTCGCTGACTTCGCCTCCGAAACCTTCCAGCCGGTCGCCGAATTCAGAATGCCCGCGGATCTGAACAGCCAATGTGAAACAACGCTTTCCGTCGGCAACAAGGCCCGCAAGATGCACAACTACAACGAACCTTTCATGGGCTTGATCGACGAAGTCCGCATCAGCTCCATTGCCCGGCAACCGCGCGAATTTCTGATGAGTGGCATAACTTCGGCTGGAACGCCCGCCACCGTGCCGACTACAATATCGACAGCCCCCATAACGGTCCCGGTCATCAACAACACCGTTCCCACCGACCGGCTTTTCATTTTCTACAAACCCGGCGACCGTAAAAGCGATCAGTTCACCATTGCGCTGGAAAACTCGCAAATGCCCGTTCGATTCCCCGACCTGAAAATCGAATGGATCGACGCCGGTAAAAACTATCAACTCGTCAAAAAATACAACATCTACATCCTTCCCACTGCCGCCGTGGAAATGCTGGACGGACGAAACGATACTTTTGTCTGCTATGGACAATCGGCGGAAGACTTCATGAAATGGCTCGGGAAATACTTCATCTCGAAGTGATGCAGCATCCCGCGGGCCAAAACGCCTCAAGGCAAGATTGACAACTCCGCAGCGCGGCGCATAATGATGACAATCCGGTGAATCAACCTGACTGACGGCGGCTGGCGATGCCTTCGATCTGGAAAAAATTTTTCGCTCCCTGGCGACAACTGGCGATCGTCTCCTCATCGCCCTCCAGAGACGGGGGCTGCGCGGTATGGGCCTGGAACGCCGACGAAAACCAAATGATCCGCCTGCTGGATCACGAGGGCAAACCGTATCAACACGCATCGGCCTTCCATCCCGGCCAAATCTGGCTCGCTCAATTGACCGCGCCGGATCGCCAGCCCGATCCCTTCGCTCAGGATCGCATCGTGCTCGGACGGCAGCGCCAGGCCAGCCTGCCGTCGCTGAAGAGCTACCTGGTCCCAATCGCTCCGATCGCCCAAGGCCCGCCCGACACGCTGCTGGAAGGCAAACTCCAAATCGACCGCTCCGGCAAGCCTTTCGTCCTCTCCTCCGCCGCTCCGGACGACATGTCGCTCCTCTGGATCGCCGAAGGCGCCTCATTGCGCCTGGGGCGCACGGAAAAAGGCGCGCCCTACTACGAATGGGAAGGAGAGACCGACCTGCCCAGCTGGCCCGCCGCCTGGCTTGCGCAAGACGAATTGCCCGAACGGATCCCTTCCGGCGCCCTGCTCCATCTGGCTTTCGACGATCCCTGGCGCCCCGAGCCTGAAAAACCCGCCCGGGCTTATCTGTACATTCGAGGCATGATCGAAGCATGAATCCAGCCCTGATCCTTGCCAAAACTTTTCGCCGAATTGAATGTCGAAGCACCACGCGCAAAAGTCTCACCGATGAAACAAGCCGGAAAGCACAAACAGCGCCATGAACAACATCCAGCCCGCGCGAAAAAAAAAACCGTCCCAGCCGCAACGCACGCGCGCATGGGGGCGCGTTATAATTCTCATCCTCTGCGGCGTCTTCATCATCGGCTGCGCAATCGGCGCCTCCCCGTTGATACTCGGCCATTTTATTATCGCCGTCAAAAACACCTATAACTTTATCACGCTCATTTATCCCGCGCTCTGCGCACTCGGCGGCGCCGTCCTGTTCATGCTCTGGCGCCAGAACCGCGGCGTACGCTTTCTGCTACGCTCCAGCATGGCGGCGTTTATTATCGGTCTCGCCCTGATCGCCTTGCGCGTATGGGCCACGCACATCGAACCCCGCAACCTGCGCGTGCGCCACGTCGAATTCCACAGCCCCAAGGTCTCGCAGCCTCTGCGCATCCTGCACATCTCCGACATCCAATCTCCCGCCGTTGGCGCGTATGAGGAAAAGGCCGTCCGCATGATGGCGCAGCTCCAGCCGGACCTGGTGCTGCACACCGGCGATCTCGTTCAGCCCTCGCCGCCATACTCCCACGCCACGGAATGGCCCAAGATCGGCGCCTTGCTCGACGAGCAATTGCCCGGCGTGCCGCGCTATGGCGTGTATGGCGACACCGACGGCCGCGAGCGGCGCCGCAAAGCGGAATTTGGAGGAATGCGATGGTTGGCGAATTGCGGAGAAACGATCACGATTAAAGGCGCACGCATACGTTTATACGGACTCACCCTGGTTGAATCAGCGCGCACCCACGCTTTGCCGGACAATGCGCTGAACTGGCTGCATTCCGCGCCGCCGGACGCGCTGAAGATCATATTCGGCCACCGTCCCGACTACATCCTGGCCGCGCAAGAGCATCCGTTGGACCTTTGCCTCGCCGGCCACACGCACGGCGGCCAGATCTGCGTGCCAGGGTTCGGACCGCTCGTCACCCTGAGCGCCGTGCCGCGCGATTGGGCCAGGGGCTATCACGTCGCCGGACGCACACGCTTCAATTGCTCCGCCGGCATCGGCTGCGAACATAACCGCGGAGTGCCCAGCATCCGCCTGTTCTGCCCGCCCGAAATGACGCTGATCACACTGCTTCCGGAAGAAAAAAGCCCTCAATAGCAAAATGTTCCGCGCATGGGTTTATCGACAGGATGGAAGCGACGCCGCATTCACGGATTGCCAGCTTCAGCGGGTGTTTAGCGTAGGGCAAAAATTGACACAGCTACTTATTGTCAGGCGTATTCTCTTCTTCAGCGCGTTGTGGTTCGTTTCCAGTGATTATCGCGGAGATTGTTTCTGCGATCATTTTTGCGCCTGCGGGATTGGGATGCACCGCGTCGGGAAACATTTCTTGCTGACCGCTTAGAGCTTCGTGAAGGTCGATGACCTTGACGTTGGTCTTCACGGCGGCTTCATCAATCAGAGGCATGACTTCTTCTTTGATCACCTTGTCGGTGATGCCCCAGCGTCCGGGATAAGCCGGGACCGGATAGCAGATCCAGACTGTCGGTTGGCTCTCCAGCTGCTGAAAACTATCGATCAGCTCAATATAGTTCGGGACGAATTTGTCTTTGTTCTTCCAGTTCTCCGGCTTGGAATCATTCGTGCCCAGCATGATGATCACAAGATCAGGCTGGAACTCCAGCGCCGCCTTGTATTGCTCGAAACTCCAATACGGATAATCGCCCTTCTTCAGCAATGTGGCCTTATTCACGCCGAAGTTCTGAACCGACCACTTCTCTCCCAGCGCAAGTGCGAGCTGAGCTGGATAACAGTCTTTAACACGGTCCTTGATCGTCATACCATAAGTGATACTGTCGCCAACGCAGGCGACTTTTTTCGGCGCGGGCTGATCGGCTGAAAAAGCGAAACCGGAGCATAGAACGAAAACCGCTACGGGTATTGAATGAATTGCTCTTCTCTTCATAAAATCTTCTCCTGTAAAGCGCCCTCAACGCCGCCGCCGGATATTGTTCGAGATCGTCTCGATGCGGTTCACCACGTCGCGGAAGTTCGCGTCGATCTTCAGCACCTGCTTATAAAATTTCAACGCCGGGTCCAGCTCCTCCAACTCCTCAAAAATCCCCGCCAACTCGTACAGCAACGTCTTGATTTCTTGCGTATGCCTCTCATCCCGATCTTTCCAATCGATCTCCTCCACCAGTTCCTCGGCCAGATCGAACATCCCCTTGCGCGCCCAGCACAGCCCGATTTTCAGCTGGCACATTTTCGACAAACCATCGTCGCGCTTCGCCCGGTCGTAAAACTTGATCGCCTCGGAAAACTTGTCGTCCTCGTACAGACTGTCGGCCAGTTCATAGACGTAATCCAGCCGCAGCGGATTTTGATCCACCAAGTCGCGCAGCTCCGTCTGCCGGTCGCGCCGGTAAAGCAGTTCCGCCTCCTTCTGCATCCGCAGCAAATCACGATCCGAAAGATTCCTCTGCCGCGTCTTCTCCAGCAGTTCCATCGCCTCCTGATAGAACTCATGCTTCTTCAGCAGATCCGCGAGCTGCTTCGGAATCGACAAATCATCCGGATGATCCTGCATCGCCGCCAGGCCATAATAACGCGCGCGGCTCACGTCCTCCAGCTGCGCGTAACAATTGAACAGATGCAGCACATAAGGCTTGAAACGCTCCTCGTCGACGCGCTCACAGGCATGCAGGTGCTCGATCGCCTCGCGCCACTCCTGATTCTCCTGGCTGAGTTGCGCCAGCTCGATGCGCGCCTCGAAATGATCCGGCTCGAACTTCAGCACATGCCGGCAGCCGTCCCGCAACGTCTGCCGCGGATCAATCGAACGCTCCGCCATCCGCCGGTACAGATTCAACGTCTCATCACACTGCCGTTGCCGTAACATCAGATCGGCCAGGCAGCTCAACGCCTCATACGGAGGATCGTCGAGCTCGGTGATCTTGCGCAGCTCATCCATCACCCGAACCAGCTGATCCGGATGCTCTTCCAGCATTTCATCCAGCGCCGTGATCCCATCGCTCATCTTTCCCGTCTGCGCCAGACGCATGATGTAAGCAAAGAAGAGATCCACATTGTCCCGCTCGGTTTCCACGCGCTCCCGCAAGGATTGAATGTCGCGAGCCTCCATCGCCTGCAGGATCCGGCTCCGCATGCTCTCCAGCGGCTGCGGCTCCGAATCGCCGTCCGCCTTTTGCATCCCCTCGCGCACGATCGCCATCGCTTCTTGGAGCTTCCCCTCTTCCAGCAGCCCCACAGCCTCAGGCAGGTAAAACATAGCCTCGCCGGGATGCTCACTCCGGGCCGCGCGGGCCTGCTCGCGCGCCTCGTCATCGCGGCCGTTCTTCTCCAGCACGTCGATGTATTCGATCAGCATCTCGCGCGTCAGCGGAATGTGCTCACGCAAAATATTATAATGCGACAGCAGCTCCACCAGACGATGTTGTGCGCTGTAGATCTTCAGCAGTTCCACGCGCGAAGAGACGTCGTTCGGATGCTCGATCAGCAGCCGCTCCAGAAAACCCGTCTGCGTCTCCTTCTCGCCCCGCCGCGCCGCGATGTCCGCCGCTGTCCGCAGCAAATCGTAATTGTCCGGATACGTCTGCAGCAGCGCCCGGATCCGCTGCCAGGCCTGCGTCATATCCGGATTGTCCATCTTCACCGCCCGCTGGATCAAATCGAGCGACTTCAGATAATTCCCGCTTTCCGCGATCACGTCCTCATAACGCCAGAGATCCTCGGCGTTGTCGAAACTGTAATGCTGCTCCATCAACTCCTGGGCCTGCTTCAAATCGCCCTGGTTGTGATGCAAATCGATCAACGCGTCGAGCAATTCGCGATTTTCCGGATCCTCCTCCAGTCGCTGCTTGAACAACCGCACCGCCAGGTCATAATCCGTGCGCAACGCCACATCGCAAAGCGCCTCGATCAGCTCCGGATCGCGGTTGCCGGATTCCCAATGCCGGCGCAGCACCGGTCCCGCCGCATCCAGATCGCCCGCGTAAAAACGCGAAATACCCTTTAAGTAATCAATGTGCTGTTCGCGCGGAAGCATCACGCTCGCCGCGCCGAATAACCGCCCCGCAAGGCCGTAGTTCTGCCAGCGATAAGGAAGCATCCCCAGGAAATAAAACAGCCAGCCAGCCAGGATCTCCATGAAGATCACGATCAACAGCCAGGGCGCAAGGCAGATCGCCGCCACCACCGGCCACGTGAAAGCGCCAAGCGCTTCGTTGAAGCTATCGAGGAACAGCGGAACCGTGACGACGCCGCTGGTGAAAAACAACAGACACAGGTGGAAGCGCGGACGGTGCGGAAAACCCAGGGTGAAGCTCGTCAAATACAACAAAAGCGCCAGAAAGATCGACACCCCCATCGCGCCAAATACAATCGGCAGCTCCGGAAGATGCGCCATCTCGGCGAACCGGCCCACGGAGTGCGTGACTGCGTAGACGCAAGCGCCGAGAACAAGGCTCAGCACGACTACGCAATACAACAAAACAATCCAAATTTTTTGACGTCGGGAATATTCCATGGGCGGTCTTGTCCGCATCCGTTGCATCAAAATCGCGCAGCAGCAGCAAATCTCCGTCGCGAGCAGCCGAATTGTTCCCGCCGCAAAGCGCTTTGTCGATCTTAAATTCCCCGCTCTTGCTCTTGCAGCGTCACATTCAGCATATTTTCCGCCGCCGGAGCCAGCGGATGATCCGGATAATCCGCGATGAAGCGCTCCAGCGCCTTGCGCGCCGCGGCATAATCATCCAGCGCCAGCTCCGTCTGGGCCAGTTTCAACAGCGCCGCCGGAGCCTGCTCATGAAGGGAGAATTCCTCCAGGAACTCCCGCAACGCATCGCGCGCCTGCTCCAATTCACCGCCGCGCGAGTAAAACTCCGCGCGATAAAAACCAAGCTCGCCCCGCCAAACAAAATCAAACTCAGCGGCCTGTTCCGCCAAACGCTCCGTCAAACGCAAACCCGCATCCGCCGCATTGCGTCTTAAAAGCAAGCCCACCAGTTCCCGCGCCTCGTCCTGCTCCGCATCTCCCGCCATCGCCCGCTCAATTCGCGCCGGAAGGTTCTCCTCGCCGCTCATCGCCGCATCATAGCGCATCAGAAAATCGGCCAGCGGCATATAGCCCTCCGCCCGCTCCAGCTCCGTCCCGGCGGAGTTCAGAAAAATCACCGTCGGAATCGCGCATACGCCGAACTTCCGCGCCACGTCTCCATGCGCCGAAGCGTCGAGCTTCACCCGAGTCCAATCCTGAAACGTCCGGCGAAACTCATCCCCCGCCAGCACATTGCGCTCCATCAACTGGCTGTTCGAATTCCAATCCGCCACGAAAGCCAGCACGATCGGGCGCTCCTGTTTTTGCGCCAGAAATTGCGCGCGATCCCAATCGTCGAACCAATCGCCGTCCAGCGGAATCGCCCCGCCCAGGCGCCCGAAAAAACACAGCGCCAGCATGATTGCCCACGTCAGCCGCCTCATCGCTGATCGTCTCCTTGCAAAATCAAGGCGTGATCGCCAGCCGCTCCGGCTCCTCTTCCGCCTGTAAAGCGACGCCATGCTCCTTGTACTTGCGCAGCAGGAAATGCGTCCGTGTGCTCTGCACATGATCGAGCGTGGCCAGTTTCTCCGCCACGAACGTCGCCACCTGGCGCAACGAATCCCCCTCCACAACCAGCAGCAAATCATACGCGCCCGACACCAGGTAGCACGTCTTCACCTCGGGGAATTTATAGATGCGCCGCGCGATCGCGTCAAAGCCGATGTCGCGCTGAGGAGTCACGCAAACCTCGATCAGACTCAGCACGCTGTCATCGCCGGTCTTATCCGGATTCACAATCGCCTGATAGCCCATGATCACGCCGGTTTTCTGGAGCTCAGCCATCGCCTGGCGCACGTCCTTCGCGTCGGCGTTGACGCGCTTGGAGATGTCCGTCACCTCCGCCCGGCCGTCTTTCTGTAAAATCGTCAGCACTTTTTTCAGCAGTTTCTTCATTGGATCACCCATTCTCCGTATCGGAATTTCCCTCGCCATCAGCAGCGAAAACAGGGATGCATCCTCCCGCGCTCAATGCATGCAGCGCATCAGCCGCTCTTTTTTTAATTCTTTCGTCGCTCCGCGCGAGATGCAAGGCCGATTTTAGGGAACCACTAATAATTCACCACAGAGCGCACAGAGAACACAGAGGATAGATTGCATTTGTTTTGAAAACAATGATCAAAATCTCCACGTGTCTGCGCCTTCACGTGACAAATCAAAATTTTTTAATGGTTGCCTTGATCCAAACCGGGCAATTGAGCGCAGCTTAATTCTGAAACGAATCCTTAGAATCTCTTTATAATCATGGCTCCTTATCTGCGCTGAAAGCGCTGTGTATCAAAGCCCAGGGCAGAGCAGCGAAAGGCGCCAGCGGCGCGTTTCGCAATGCAGTTGTCGGTTTGGTTCTTCGCTTGCGGCCGTGAGCGCCGCCCTGGGTAGCCGCGCAAAAACAACCCAGGCTGTCATGATTTTTGCCCCGCAAAAATCATGACAGCCGCATCAATGGGATCAAGATGCGTCCCGCGCCATTCCCTGTTGTTTGCGCTCCAACCGCGCCAAACGGCGCAACAGCAACCGGCGCTCCAGCGCCAATCCCTCCGCTCCGCCTCCATCCTGCACCCACCCTCGCCGTTCCATCCACCCTTCCACCCAGCGCAACGCCGCGTGCGTCGCCGTCAGCGCCTCCTCAAAGCGCCGCTCCCGATGCTCCAGGTATTTGGCCAGCTCCACATGCGGCCGCACGCCCGGACATGCGCTGTTCGCCATCTGCGCGCGCCAGACCTCCGCCGCCTCATTCCAGCGCCGCTGCCGTTTATAGCACTGCGCCACGCGCAACGAAAGCTCGTAAATCGCATCCGGCCGCCGCTCCAGCAGCAGCGCGCGCTCCAGGCACTCCCCCTCGCGCGCCCAATCCCGCCGCGACTCATGCATTCCGGCCAGCCCCGTCAGATCATCCGCGTGCGCCAACTCCTCGCCCGCATTCCGCCAGATCCGCAGCAGCCGCAGCGCCAGCGCCCCCAGCGATAAAATATCCTGCGCATGATGATCGAACACCTTCCGCATTCGCTCGCGGCGCGCCCCGCGCACATAGTCGAAGTAAACCGCCGGGATCTCCGCCCCCGGAATGTCCGAGCTCCGCGCGGCATGACCCAGCGCCTCCAGCTCGATGTTGCCCAGCGAACAATCCCGCAGTCTGCGCTTCCAGATCCGCCGGCAAGTATGCAGCAAATCCCAATGCGGCTTTTCCCATGCCGACCGCAAGCGATGCAGCAAAAATCGCGACCGCAGCAACGGCGCGTCGAAACCCTTGCCATTATACGTGACCAGCGCGCGAAAATCCCGCATGCGTTCCGCCACAGCCTCCAGCAACGCCCGCTCATCCGGAAAGTCCGGCATGAAAAACTGCTCCACCGTAAATCCGCCGTCCGCAAAATACCCCACGCCCACCAGAAACGCGAACGCTCCCGTGCCGCCGCCAAGTCCGGTCGTCTCTACATCGATGAACGCCCAGCCCTCCAGCTCAATCGACGCCTCAGGATCGTTGGTCAATGCAACCAGAGCATCTGCATCCCATGCCCCCATCCCCTCGAACGACGCAAAGGCATAGCCGCGCGGATGATCCTCATCGCCGGGACTCAAACGCGTGCAACGATGAAACACAGCGCCCGTTTCGCCCTCGATCATACGCCCATCGGGAAACATCGCCTCCACGCCCGGCAGGTTCGCGGACCGCGTTGGTTTCCGCCGAGGCAGCGCCGCCAACTCCGCCGCCGAGATCGTCTTCAAATCCGGATTGCGCGCCGGCGCCGCGCGCGAATCATCTTGCGCCGGCAGCTCGCTGGCCCGGCGCAACGAACCGCCCAGCTGCTTCAGCAGCGCCTCGCACTTCTCTTCCTTCAGCCGGTCCAGTTTTTTCCGCAGGTCCATCCCAGACTCATCCAAATCGAATGCCAGACATTACACCAAACCATACCCGAAAATCCACGAATCATTTCAGCAATTTTGTATCCACACATTGAAGGCCCGGAATTTTGAATATGATTGAACGGGCGTCAGAGAATTCAGTTTGAAGGGCTGTTTTGTTATCAATCCCACATAAACCGATAATCTGATAGATCTCGTGAATTTTGTTCTCGATGTCCTCGGTGTACTCTGTGGTGATTTTTTTTAAGTTTGCGTCACGGGCGTCCCGCCCGTGTAAAATTATACTATCATAAATACTTTACACTTGATCTGCGGTGTATGGATTATCGTGGCATGGGCATCTTGCCCATGCTTATTGTAAAGAGATAAAAACACAGGCGGGACGCCCGTGCCACGTTAATGCGCATGCGGCGCCTTGCGCCAATGGCTGCCTGTTTTGATCGCCGGCGGCGCGCCAGCATCAAGGGCTTACATGACCAAAACACTGATGTGCGATCTCTCCCGGATGACGATACCCTGGCGGCCGGACCGCACCGAGCCCCGAGCGATCAAAAGACGGCCGAAAAACTATCAACGCTTGACAAAACCGAGGCGTCAATTTAAGGAATGCATGCATCGAAATCACTATGCCAAAGGCTTAACTTAGTGCCATTCTTGGCTATCTCCGTAATTCTGCGGTGTATGGATTATTGTGGCATGGGCATCTTGCCCATGCTTATTGTAAGGAGATAAAACACGGGCGGGACGCCCGTGCCACGATATCCGGCCAATAGATGTCTCATCGGCCTTTCAGGTCCGAACAAAGCAAGATCGAAAAGTCTCAGCGGCGAAAGGATCGGCAAAAAGAAAGCGAAAACGGGCGAAGCAAACATCCTTCAAACCCGGCGGGAAAATCTGCGTTTTTCCCTTGAACTATCTTAGCATAGATGTCCCCGTAATTAAATCATGGCCGTTTTTTTTTCATGAACCTTAAAGCATAGTATGTAAATAAATTTATACCATATGATATGATGAGAATTAACGGAACAAGATAAATTGCCGAATTGTATGAATAACCGTATTTTCTTAAAAGCAAATACAAACCAATGCCGACAATACATAATGACACTATGATTGCGACAATAATCTGTATTTTGCGATAGTTTTTCATTGTCCGCTCCTTTACTCAGAATTCTCTAGATGTTGCACGAATAGCTCCGGCCCTACACTTGTTAACATTGACCATATAAACCAAACTATCGTTGCCGCACCGGTCGTACTGATATAACTCGGAATACTCACATACGACCCATTATATGCCCTCTCCGGGGGAACAGTTTCCATCCAGGAAACCATCCCTGGAACAGCACGTACAGCCGGATGAAGACTTTGCCTAACCCATAGCCGCTTTCCTGTTGAGATTAGAACAACAAAGCTTCGAGATGATTTGATTTCCCAAGCGGTATTAGCACCTGGTGGTAAAATTCCTGTATCCAAAAAGAATAAATCCATACCAGCCTCATCAATTTGGGGCATCAACATAATTCTCGTAATCAACATGGAAAACGTAGCAATTAATGTTGTCAATAACCGTATGGGAGAAAGAAAATTAAGTGCCCCCCAATGCATGCTTCTACGCGAAACCTGGGGCCATGATGCAATTAAGCTTCCATGTTGTCTAGCCTGCAGTAATCTTTTGTATTCAATTATATGAAACAACAATCCTTTATCATTAAGAGATTCCGAAGCAGTATAATCAATGAATAGACCAACTGTAGCGAGAAGGGGGAGTGACATTTTCATTTCCATATCCATAGATCTAACAGCCCGTTGAAAAAGTCATTTTCGGGGCAAACCTTGATGCTGGTTTTCAGATCTATTCAGGCAAACGAGTCAAGGAGCGTGAGCGA